>NZ_JASFYE010000001.1:116900-348852 GCF_030055425.1 Methanothermobacter sp. | reverse complement strand
TGCATATGGATTATCTAGTGCCTCGGGTCACTTAATCATTTCATCTGATTATGATCTCTGCTGTGCATATGGATTATCTAGTGCCTTGGGTCACTTAATCATTTCATCTGTGAGGGACCTTGTGATTTTTTCATCTGCGGGAGGACCTTATGCGCCCCCCCACCCTTTCAGGGTCAACAGAGAAAACCTCAAGTCCAGGTACAATGACCCTTACAACGGGAACACCAACCTCACGGGTTAGATCCACATATAATGTCTGCTTCAGGCCCGCCCTCTTCAGTTTATCCAGGGTAATCTCAAGGTCCCTCTGGAATGACCTTGTTGAGAGGTCCTCCATATCCTCAAGTGCAATGGTATCATCGGGCTCAGAGAACCAGTGTCTGTTTAGCTTCTTCATCCTCTCATAGCCAGCCCTCCTCATGAACTCCGCCCTTACGGTGTCCTCCCTTGTACCGTGTATCTGGGTGGCCCGGCTCTGGGCAACCTCTGTGAGGGCCCTTATAACTGCAATTTCAGGGTCAAGGTGGGTCCCCACGCCCATGGTGAGGAGTGCAGGGTCCCTGAGCACAACATCATCTGCAACCGCAGCAACCGTTGCAACGCCAGTGTCAGCGGTGAGATCCACAAGCGTTATCTCAACCCCTGCCCGCTGGAACCTTTCAAGGAGACACGTTATAATCCTGTTATCTGTCCCCGAACAATCAATTTCTATTCGGGGACCCCTTCTCGCCTCAAAGAGGCTCCAGGCGTCCCTCTCTATCACCTCCATGAGGCCGTGGAATATGGCCTCCTCCAGGACGTTCCCGGATGCAAGGCCATTGGTGTTTGACCTGAAGAGACTCACACAGCCCTCAGGGGGATTGTAAGGGTGAAAAACTGCATTTGCAGGTACGTGAATCCTGTCCTGGCTTTTTATATCCTCTGCAATTATCCACTCAACTTCAGAGTCTGTATCAGCGTTTGGTGGAAGAATAAGTACTTCAGGGTCCAGGCATTTATCCATCTCCGATGGATGGGCCCTCAGTGTTTCGTCCATGGCACTCCTCTCAGCAGAGTACCTTTCAAAGGCCTCCATCATTGCAGAGGCCCGTGCCTGTTTCCTTGTGGCGCCCTTACCCGCGTATATGCTAACGGCACCCTCCTCCGCTGTTGGCCTTATGGCTGAGAATACAGGTATGCCTATACGGTCGAGGTGCGTTATCTCGGTTATCCGTGTGACACCTATGTCCCTGAGTTTTTCCCGGAATGCCCGGAGTGTCTCTGAGGGTTTCATGGCCCGGTGGGTGCATCCAACATACTTAACAGGAATATCCTGGAACATCTCGATCACTTAGAACATGCTGTTGAATGTGAGTGCAAATGCAGATGCGGCTGCAATGAGCCATATGAGGGGGTTCCATCTGAAAACCTTGGCACCATCAAGCACGGCGATGGGTATGAGGTTAAAGAGGGCAAGGAAGCTGTTAACGGCGTATCCGAGTACAGCAACATCGCGAAGTGGAGATGGAAGCACAGATGATGCCATGAGAAATATTAGAGCCAGCATTATGTTGGTGAGGGGTCCTGCAATGGATATCTTCCCGTTAACGTCCCTGTCAATGTAGTTTCCATGAATGTAAACGGCCCCTGGGGCTGCGAATACGAATCCAAAGTAGGATGTTACAAGCGCCAGTATGAGGCCCTCGAGCCACAGCCTGTATTCGGCCCAGAATCCATACCTTATTGCCATTAACTTATGGGCGATCTCATGGAGGACAAATCCGAGCCCCACAGTAACGAGGGTTGCCGGAAGCAGAATCAGTGCTACCTGCAGATTTCTACCTGAGAACACATAGGCAAATACTCCGGCGATCACGACCATTGAGATAAGGATATCCCTTACCTCTCCCTTACTGAATCTGACCATGTTTATATTAACATGGGATAGGGCTTATAATGCTTTCCATTGCTGGATTGTGTCTGCCTTTCTGTTACATGAGAGATTTAAGGGCAATATCTCGATTTTAATGTCTGGAAAAATTAAAATGCTTTTTTAAAGTAATTATTTTTTAGAATCCAATGATATCCTGTTGGTGTAGGGGGGTTCCCTGAATTCTATCCGGAAAAGTCCGCCGTTCGACCCTGAAAAGGTGAGGGTTCCCTCAAGCTGTTCTGTGAGGATTTCAACAAGTTTGAAGCCAAGGGACTTGCTGTTCCTGAGATCCTCCTCAATGAACCCCACACCGTCGTCCATCACCTCAAGAATACAGGCAGAGTCCCTCCTTTTAAATCTCACTGTGATACTCCCCCTATCCCTTCCTCTGAAGGCGTGTTTGAGCGCATTGGTTACCAGTTCACTCAGTATGAGGCCCAGGGGAATTGAGGTTTCAAGGCTCACCTTTATATCATTGGCTTCAAGCGAGAATTCTATATCCTTTCCATGGGAATATGACCTCTGGAGGTTCTTGAGGAGTCTGGAGGCGTACACTCCAAAGTCTATGGAGCTGAAATCACCTGAACGGTATAGCTGCTCATGTATGAGTCCCATTGACCTTATCCTGTCCTGGCTTTCCTCAAGGATATCCCTGCATGTGGGATCATTGATGCTGTGGCTCTGAAGGCTCAGAAGACTGGAAATTATCTGGAGGTTGTTCTTGACCCTGTGGTGTATCTCACTCAGAAGTACCTCCTTCTCCCTCAGTGACCTCCTGAGTTCCGCCTCCATCTTCAGCCTCTCGGTTATATCCCTGGCCACCAGGACAGCGTACCTTTCACCATCAAAATCAACCATATCTACCTTTATCTCAACAGGTATCATTTCACGGTTCCTTTTTATAAGTTGCCCCTCCATTGTTATTCTTTCATCGTTGCCCTCAAGGATCCCTTTGAAGCGGGAATGCATGTCCTCAGGCAGAAGATCATAGATCCTGTGTCCGGGTATATCACGGGTTGAATACCCCAGCCTGGTGCATGCTGAGCGGTTGGCGTCTGTAAGTTCCCCTCCAGGCGTTTTAACAAGGAATATGGCGTCATCTGTACAGTCAAGGAGTTTCCTGAACCTTCTGAGTTCGGCGAGTGACTCCTGAAGACGGGGATAGTAGCTCTTCCTTATGGATTTTTCACCAAACCCTATTATCTTCTCCCTTAGGGTTTCCCAGTCCCTATCAGACATTTCATCACACCTCAAGTCCCATGGAGGGCCCTTCTGAATATCTCCTCAACATCCGTCTTTTTTGGCCGGACAGGGTTTGTAACTATGCAGGGATCCCTCATTGATGTCTCTGCAAGGGAGGGTATG
Organism: Methanothermobacter sp.; assembly: GCF_030055425.1. Lineage (NCBI taxonomy): Archaea > Methanobacteriati > Methanobacteriota > Methanobacteria > Methanobacteriales > Methanobacteriaceae > Methanothermobacter > Methanothermobacter sp. The sequence goes on along the minus strand of NZ_JASFYE010000001.1, from coordinate 345,575 downwards.
TCCTCCTCAGCAACACCAAGGTCCCCAAGTGTCATATCAATTCCCAGGGTCTCCCGAAATTCCCTTATGTGTTCCTTGAGTTCCTCAAGCCCCGAACCACTGAGTCCCATGACCTCTGCGATCTTGAGGTACCTATTCCTCGCGGTTTTGAAGTTGAATTCAATAACGTATTCAAGGAGGAGGGCATTTGCCTCACCATGGGGTATGTCCAGCATCCCACCGAGGCTGTGTGCCATGGCATGCACAAGTCCAAGGCTGGCGTTGGAAAATGCAAGGCCTGCCTCAAGGCTTGCGAGCATCATATCCTCACGGTAATCCATATTATCCGGTTCAAGCACGGCCCGGGGGAGGGCGCGGTTTATGATGCCTATTGAGTCGAGGGCGTTGAGGTCGGTAAGGTGGAAGCTTGCATTGGATACGTATGCCTCAATGGCGTGTGCCAGTGCATCCATACCTGTTGCAGCTGTCAGCTCCCTATCCATGGTGAGGGTGGTTTCCGGGTCTATGAGGGATGCATCAGGTACCATTGTCTTGCTTACGATGGCCATCTTGACCCTTCTATGGGTATCCATGATTATCGCAAACTGGGATACATCTGCACCTGTGCCGGCGGTTGTAGGGATGCATATTATGGGAACCGAGGGTACTGGGATGCGGTCAACGCCCTCAAATTCAAGGACGTTCATCCTGTTGGATACAACAGCACCCATGGCCTTTGCACAGTCAATGGGGCTTCCGCCACCCAGCGCAACTATCATGTTGCACTCCTCTGCATCAAAGACCCCTGCACCCTCCATGACCTCGTGGTCGCGGGGGTTTGGTGTTACATCATTGAATATGACATAATCAAGGCCCTCATCACTGAGGCTACCTGTAACGTCATCCACGAGACCGGTCTTCATTATACCATGGTCTGTTACAAGGAGGACCCTTCTGGCCCCGAGGTTTGAGGCGTATCTTCCCGCCAGGAACCTGGCTCCATTTCCAAAAACAAATTCTGCTGTCACAAACTTTCGAAGCTCCCCCATCTTAACCACGTGTGAAGATACCGGTCAGGCAGTATATACATATAAATTAGGTTTAATGACTAATATAAACCTTGAGTATTACCCTGTACATAGATTTTAACGGTGGTCATGTGGCGGTCTGTGAGTACTGTGGGGCTGACGGTTATTATGGTCGTGAAATTGCCGGCACAGACAAATGGATTGTTTACCTTGCACCGAGCCAGCGCTACCTTGGAACCTGTGTGGTGGCCCTCCGGAGGAAATGCAGGGACCTCTCTGAACTCAAAACAGAGGAGTGGGCTGACTTTGCAGTGGTGGTGAGGGTACTTGAATCCGCTGTGCGCGACCTTTTTGGACCGGAACTCTTCAACTGGAGCTGCTTTAAAAATTCGGCTTTCAGGTCTGAAAACCCGGACCCTGAGGTCCACTGGCACTTCATTCCCCGCTACAGCAGGCCCGTGAAATTTGGGGGTGAGGTCTTCAGGGACCCGGACTTTGGCCACATACCTCTGCCCATTGAGTTCAGGGCACCCGATGAGGTTATGGATGAACTTGAACTGGTCATGAAAAGAGCTGTCATGGAAAGGATGGGTGATGTACTTGGAAAGGATTGAAGGGGCACTTGAAGCCATATCTGGTAAAGCTGAGGGAGCAATCATAACAAAAAGGGAGAATATATACTATCTCACAGGATTCATGCCAACAGTCACTGCTTTTCTGTTTCTGAGTGATGAACCGGTCCTCTTTGTAAATGAGATGGACCTTGAGTCAGCAGAGGGGTGTGAGGTTCGTGTTGAGGTCTTTAAGAAGGTATCTGATGTCCCTGATATGGTTGAACTAAGGGTCATCGCGGTTGAACCCTCCATGCCAGTGGGCCTCATTGAGAGAATCGGCCTTGGGAGGGACTTTCAGGTGATGGATCCCATCGCAGATCTCAGGATGGTTAAGGACAGGGAGGAGATAAGAATGATAAAGGCAGCCCTTAAAATTGCCGAGGAATCATTTAAGAAAATTGAATTCAGGGGCAGTGAATCTGAGGTAGCCGCCAGACTGGACTACCTTATGCGTCTTGGAGGTTCAGAGGGAGTTTCATTCGACACCATCGTAACATCGGCCTCAAGGTCAAGCATACCCCATGCGGTACCCACATCTAACGATTTAGGCTCCCCTTTACTGGTTGACTGGGGCGCTGTTTACAGTGGCTACCACTCTGACACCACAAGGACACTGGTGGAGAGTGAAAGGGAACATGAGATCCTTGATATATTGATTGAAGCCAGAAGGGAGGGTTTGAAGGTAGCTAAACCTGGCGTGAGGGCATGTGAGGTTGACAGTGCAGTGAGGAGTGTTATAGAGGAATATGGATACGCTGATAACTTTATACACTCAAGCGGCCATGGTGTTGGACTTGAGGTCCATGAGAGGCCATCACTTTCAGCCGACGATAAAACGGTTCTCGCTAAGGGAATGGTCCTCACCATTGAACCGGGGATATATCTTCCAGGAGAATTCGGTGTGAGGGTTGAGGACATGTTCGTGGTGGGTGGTGGAGTAATGAACCGCCTACCTGATCACCCAGAGTAGAGAGTGCAGGTGGCACTGACCTACTGTGACTTTCTACTATGTGGCACTGTAAAAATAATAGTATAAATAATAGGCTGTAAATAATTAGTAACAGTAAGGACTTCAAGTGGTGTGCAGATGGCAGTATTACCGGCAGCATTGAAACCTGTAAGCGAGGCCCTGGAGAGTATATTACCTGATAAACTGCTCATCAGGGTGCAGGAGACGCTCATAAGGACAGGGCTTTATGTGAAGGCATCTGAGATAATAACCCTGGCATTTCTCGCAGGGGCACTCTTTGCTGTTCTTGGATCAGTTGTAGCTGCAGTAGCAGGTCTGAATGTTATCCTTGCAGTCATTGTTGGATTTTTCATGCCATCCATTCTTCTCGGGGCATACATCTTTGTCATGATGGAGCGGCGTGTTGACGCCATTGAGCAGTCAACACCTGACTTCCTCAGACAGATAGCATCACTGCTGAGGGCAGGGGTGGGCCTTGAATCGGCACTGGAGGATGTATCCAAACAGGGGGAGGGGCCACTCTACGATGAACTCAAGAGGGCGGTTATTGAAATAAAAATCGGGCGAACATTCGATGACGCCATCCTCTCCATGAGTGAAAGGCTCAAATCCCAGAACCTTGACAGAACCTTCAGGATGATCCTTGAGGGCAGAAGGGCCGGTGGGAGCCTTTCGGATGTCATTGAGACGGTTGCAGAGGATCTCAGGGCGGTTCTGGCACTCAAGAGGGAGAGGAAAGCCAATGTTATGATGTCAGTGATGTTCCTTATTGTCGCCGCCATAATCGCGGCGCCATTCGCCCTTGGAATGATAATGGTCTACTCAGGGTTCATGGAGTCTGTGGGGAAACCCAACCCAATCCTTGGGGCAGCACAGATCGCAGCTTCAGGCTACATCATAATACACTCCATAATCGCAGGGCTACTCATCGGAATCATAATGTATGGGAGCGCAAGGAAGGGTGTTAAGTTCTCTGTGCCACTATCAATTGTGGCCTACTCCATATTCTATGTCATAGGAAAATTTGGACTGAGCCTTGTTGGAAGCATGGCACCATAGGAGGTTAAGGTTTTGTCTGGGGGTTTAATTGCTGATGATTCAGGTCAGGGGTCAGCCGAGCTGATACTTGTGTTTGGTGGTATAATAGTCATCGTGACCTTTGCTGTGGTATGGTACCGCAACTATGTGAGGTCATCTGAGACTGCAATGAACTCTGATGTTCAGAACGTCACCAACTCAATTAAAGGGCTCAAGAACAAGTTCTAATTTTAGGGTGGTCATATGGACATGATCATTGATGGTGAGCACGTTGGGGGAGATAACCGTTTCAGTGTCAGGAATCCCTTCAACGGCGAGGAGGTTGATACTGTACCCCTTGCAGGCAGGGATAATGTTTTAAGGGCTCTTGAGGCGGCCCACCGTGCAAAGGGTGCCATGTCTGATCTTTCTGCCAGGCGCATCTCTGAGGGCCTCTATGATGTTGCTGATGAACTCAGGGAGGAGATGGATGAACTTGCCCGCCTCATAACCTTGGAGTCAGGTAAGCCCATAAGGTTCTCACGTGATGAGGTTAAAAGGTCAGTTGAAACCGCACGTCTATGTGCAGAGGAGGCGGGAAGGCTTTATGGGGAATCAATACCCATGGATGCAGGTATTGGCGGAAAGGGGCTTATTGGATTCACTTTAAGGCTTCCAATTGGTGTTGTGGCTGCAATAACCCCATTTAACTATCCGCTCAATCTTGCAATCCATAAGGTTGGACCTGCACTGGCAGCCGGGAACACCACGGTTCTAAAACCTTCACTTGAGGCACCTCTTTCTGCTCTGAGACTCTGTGAGATACTGAATGAACACTTCCCGGAGGGGGCTGTTAATGCTCTAACAGGGAGGGGCCGGGAGGTGGGTGATCTTATAATAGATAGCCCCATCGTGGATAAGATAACATTCACCGGCAGTGTGGAGGTTGGAAGATACATATCCGGCAGAGCCTCAATGAAGAAGGTAACCCTTGAACTGGGGGGCAACGACCCCCTCATTGTCATGGATGACGCTGACATTGACTCTGCAGTTGAGGCCGCGGTTAGGGGTTCCTATCTCTACTCCGGACAGGTCTGCATCGCGGTTAAGAGGATGATAGTCCATAGAGATGTGGCCGACGAATTTGCAGATAAACTTGTGGATAAGACCCGCAGATTAAGGTCAGGGGATCCACTTGATCCGAAAACTGATATAGGGCCACTTATAAATGAGGAGGCGGCCATTGAGGTTGAGAGGCGAATTGAGGATGCCATTGAGGATGGTGCCGAGCTCCTCCATGGAGGGTCAAGGAGTGGCAACTTTGTTGAGCCCACCGTCCTGGACCATGTGCGTCCTGAGATGGAGGTTGTTGCAGAGGAAACCTTCGGGCCAGTGTCACCGATTATAAGGTTTGATGATACTGATGAGGCCTTAAGGATTGCCAATGGGACATGCTATGCACTTCAGGCAGGGGTTTTCACTGAGAACATAGGAACCGCCCTGAGGATGGCGTCTGAAATCGAGGCCGGCACGGTTCTTGTGAACAAACAGTCGACCTTCAGGGTGGACCATATGCCATTCGGTGGGTTCAAGTGCAGTGGAATGGGTAAGGAGGGCGTTAAGTACGCCATAGAGGATATGACCAGGACAAAACTTGTTATTTTAAACAGTAGATGATTATAGGCCCTCCACAATTTAACATTAAGTGATTAACCGGTTGATTATTGCTATTATTAATGAAATAAGGATTATGACCGCTTTAATATCTGAAAAATTGCATTTCTTATTTCTAATTTTAATAAAAAACATTGTTGGCCAATTTTTAATATAAAGGTGAATGGTTTGTTGAATCAATTGTATTAATGATTTTAACTGAAAATGAATAGGACCATATTTTAATTTACTGTTAATTATATGGTCTGATTATAAATTTTTAAATTGACTTAACCATAATAAAATCAATATAATAATATTTTTATCAATCAATAAATTTAAAATTTACTATTTTATATATTTAAAAAAACTTTTATATTAATTACACATATACATATTTTTACAGTTATATGGAGGTGAAAAATTGAAATGTGAATATAAAGTACTGTCATTGATGCTCCTGGTTGCAATTGTAGCGGGCATCTCAGGGGCATCGGCGGCAGAAATAACACAGAATGCCGTGAACCTGACGATGCAGCAGAATGCATCTGACCCGGCACAGATAATTGTGGATGTGAACTACAGTGACGACCTTCAGGATGTTGATCCAACTATAGCTGTCGATGCAAAACTTGAACTCTTAAGCGGCAACATAACGGGCTCAGAAATAAAATGGTACTACACCGGCGATCTGAACGGCCCCTTCGCAAATTACACTGTCCCTGAGGGGGTCAACGTAGTCTGGCTCAGTTCATTCACAAATGCACCGGTACCTCAGGGAGAGGCAAAACTGTACATGGAGGATGGTAAAAACTACAGGTGGCTCTTTGTCATTGAAAACGCAAAAGGCAAGGTATTCACGGTGAGGGCAAACTCAACAGCCTTCCAGATGGGCCCCGACGGACCTGAAAATGAAACCGTGCTCAACTCAACCCAGCTCACAGTGGACCTCCAGCCACACTTCACCCTGGAAAACCTGACGGTCACACCCGTAGCCGGCAGCGCACCCCTGGATATAACCGTCACTGTTAAGATCACAAATACCGGTGTTGAAGACGACTTCACAGCAGAACTCCGAATCAACGGTGATGTGAAGGATACAGAAACTGTGAATGTCTTAACAGGTGAAACAGTCACGGTAACATTCACTTATACGCTGCCAGCAGGGCTATACAATGTTAGAGTCAATGATCTGGCACCTGTGAGTGTCACATCAACCCCCTCAGTACCTACAGCATCACCTGCTCCAGGCATCTACAGGAACAATGTAACTGTGACCCTTGCAGGTCCAGAAGGTTCAGTGATATACTACACTCTTAACGGATCAAATCCAACTGTTAACAGCACAAGATACACAGCACCAATCCTTCTCACAAAATCAGCGACACTCAAATTCATAGCCGTTGTTAACGGAGCATCCTCTGCAGTTTCATCAGCCAGTTACACTGTCATGAAACCGGTAACCCTCAGCTACTACGTCAAGGTGAAGGTCAAGAAATGGTACAGAAAATGGTACAGGTACATGGGCAAATGGAGATACAGGTGGAGGTACTACTGGACCTACAGGTACGTTAAGAGGACCAGCAGCTACTGGCAGATAACCTGATACCTTTATTTTTACATTTTTGGAAAAATGCATTAAAAGAGTTACATATACTTATTTTATGGATGAACTCATGAACTGCAGGCTATGCGAATGGAGGTGCGGGGCAAACCGTTCTGCAGGTGAGAAGGGCGTCTGCGGGGCCGCGGAGACCGAAATCGCATACACATCAATTACAGATGTTCTGAAAAGTTACTCAATAACCCTCCTCTCATGCCCCTTCCGGTGTGCCTACTGCAATGCCTACAGGATCTCACAGTACCCCCACTCAGGGTGGGTTTACAGGGGTCATGTGAAACCTGAGGATCTGGCATTGGAGGCTCTCAGGGAACTTGAATCACATGGCATATCAAATCTGAGCTTCACTGGCGGTGAACCCACAATACACACACCCTACATCGAAAGGATGCTGCATGAAATAAAGGGTGAAGGTGATGTTGATGTCATAGTGGCAACAAATGGATTCCAGACACCCGAGACTTTAAAGCGCATCATAAGGTTTACCTCACTCTTCAGTTTTGAGATAAAGGCCCTTTCAGATGAACTCCACAGAAACCTGACAGGGGCACCCGTGGCTCCTGTACTCCGGAACGCAGCCTACCTTGCAGAGAAATTTCCTGAAAAGATAAGGGTCTTCAGGACGGTCGTGATACCCGGCATAAACCACCATGAGATAAGGGAAATAGCATCATTCATTGCAGAAATAAATCCCGAGATCCCCTACCGCCTGATAGGTTTCAGACCCAACTTCCTCCTCTACTACCACAGGGGACCTGACAGAAAACTGATGGAGAAGCTGGTGGATGAGTGCAGGGCAGAGGGCCTTGAGAGGGTTGATTATTCTGGCTACTACCCCCTATCAGAATTAAAGCTTGAGGACCGTCTGAGAAAAGCAGGGTGCAGTCTCCCAAGGGACTGTGGAAGCTGCAGCAATGAAGTGTGCAGGGCGATTCTCAGGGAGCCATGGAGGGGTTAACCAGCCAGGAACTCCTCGACCAGGTTCCTTGTCTCGTTGAGGGCCTCAAGGGGTATCCCCCTTGGCATTTCCCCGGGGTTTCCTTTAACGTCCCTCAGAACACCATCGGCACCAAGGAACATACCCTCACTCACCACACCCATGAAGTTCTGGGGCGGCAAAAGGGCCACGGCCACCCCGTCCTTCTCCCTCACATCAGGGTCATTTGTGACCACCTTTATGGACCTCCCACCCACATTGACATTGCAGATCTGAAGTTTATCCGCGGAAGGGTGTCCCCCAACACTCATAACCTCACCTGCAACTATATCAACTGCAATAACAGGGTCTGATATCTTCCCAAGCATCAGCCGACCCCTGAGGTTTCCAATGGTGTTCAGGAAGAACTTCACCTTTGCTATGTTCTCCTCAACCCTCTCCCTCTCATCCCTTGAGGCCTCATCAAGGAACTTACGGCTCCAGTCCTCACCCCCCAGGGCATCAGTTATCACCTTAAGTTTTTCCTCAATGCCCATCATCTCTGGACTTGCTGCAAGGTCCTCAGGTTCAAGGTATGAGTATATGATGCTCTGAAGTGTCCTTTCAATCTCAGAGGCGGCCTGGATTGCGGGTTTCTTCTTCCACTGGCCCCTGAAACCACCTGCCTCAAGGGCCCTCCTGAAGAGGTCAACTGCCTTAACTGCAACCATGAGCCTGTAATCCTTACTGGTGTCCCACATTTCAATCACAATCCAGAATCATTTTTTAATTCCAGTAACAGCCTTTTCTTTCTGCCACTGCAGTAATCTGTTATTTCCCTATAACTATTTAAGCTATAAACAATAATATTAACCAACAGTAGGGTTATGCAGCAGCGCTACATGTTTAACTGTCCGGTGGTGGAAAAATGGTTGAATTATCCAGTCTATATGGACTTGAAATATACACGTCAAGGGGTAAGTACGTTGGAAGGGTTCAGGACGTTGTCCTCAACATCAAGAAGGGACGTGTCTCAACACTGAAGGTCCGTCCAATGAGACACGATAAGAAGAATGTGGGTATAAAGGATGTCCTCAAGACCAGCATAAGGATAGTCCCTGAATCAGATGAGATAAGACCCATACAGGAGGAGGGCATAATCGACATAAACTATGAACGTGTCCAGGCGGTTGGAGATATACTCATAATATCTCCGGATGTTTCAGTGGAGAAAAAGGTAAACCCCATTGAATCCTGATTTTTTCTGTGTGATGGTATGATCGTGGGTATAGTGGGCTGCGGCGCAATAGCCAACCTTATAACGGGTTTTGTGAGGGATGGTAAGGTACCCGTTGAACTGGGATTCTTCTATGACAGGGACCTTGAGAGGGCAGAGAACCTGGCGTCCATGGTGGACGGGACCGCGGTCCTTGATGTTGCGGATATGCTCCCCCACGTTGATCTTGTGGTGGAGGCCGCATCACCTGAGGCTGTAAGGGAACTGGTCCCCGGAATACTTGAGGCAGGCAGTGACGTCGTCGTTATGAGTGTCGGCGCCCTCATGGACCCTGAATTAAGGAGCCTGCTTGAGAGGAAGGCCTCAGAGAATAATGCCAAGATACATGTACCCTCAGGGGCCATAGTGGGCCTCGATGGCCTGAAGGCAGCATCCATGGGCAGTATAAGGTCAGTTAAACTTGTTACAAGGAAACCCCCAAGGTCTCTGGGTATCAGCATGGATGAGAAGAAGGTCCTCTACACAGGTAAGGCATCAGAGGCCGTTAAGAGGTTTCCACTCAACATAAATGTGGCAGCAGCCCTCAGTCTCGCCTGCGGACGGGATATTGATGTTGAGATAATAGCGGACCCGGCAGTTGACCGTAACGTCCATGAGGTAACCGTTAAGGGGGACTTCGGGGAGTTCAAGACTATAACAGAGAATGTCAGGTGCTCCATAAACCCCAAGACAAGTGTGATGGCCGCCTATTCCGCCATAAGACTCCTTAAATCCCTCAGTGAGAACATGCACATTGGAACATGATGTTATGATGAGGGAACATGAAATCTACTCAAACCTCAGGGTGCCACCGTCCTCCCGCATAGTACTGAGGCTTGATGGGAGGGGCTTTCACAGGCTAACAGCAAAGGCAGGGTTTAGGAGGCCCTATGATGATGTCTTCCGTGACCTCATGGTTTCAGCGTGCCTTGAGATCATGAATGAGTTCAGCCCATCACTCATATACACCTTCTCTGATGAGATCAACGTACTCCTTGACTCTGTCCCATTCTCAGGGAGGGTTGAGAAGCTTGACTCGGTCTTCCCGGCTTTTGCATCGTCATCATTCACACTTAACGCCATAAAAAGGGGTTTATCACTTTACAAACCTGTTTCATTTGACTGCAGGGTTATACCACTGGGTAGAGACATGGTCTGGAGGTACTTCAGGTCAAGGCAGGATGAGGCCTGGAGGAACTGCCTCAACAGCTATGCATACTGGACACTGAGGGATGAAATGGATAGAGATGATGCCGCGAGAACCCTTAATGGGATGAAATCGGATTCCCTCCATGAGATGCTCTTTGAGAGGGGTTTGAACATCTCAGAGGTTCCTGCCTGGCAGCGGAGGGGTATCGGGGTCTACAGGGCTCCGGTGAAGGTGAGGGGCTACAATCCCATAACTGAGAGGGAGGTCTCTGCGGTGAGGATGAGGGTGAAGGTTGACATGGAACTCCCCCTCTTTACAGAAGAATTTTTTGAAGGACTTCAGGGTTTGAAGGAACACAATGGACAAGAGAGCGCCTGATAGAATGGGTTTAATTGAAAGGATCCTTGATTTTATGGGTGTAAAACCGGTAAGGAGGGTGCTGATTGATTCCGATGTCATTGAGGAGGCCCTGGAGATCGCAAAAAGGTCACATCCCCATGAATTTGTGGCGCTCCTTGAGGGAAAACAGGAGGGTGATGCCCTTCACATCACTGGCCTTATATTCCTGCCATCAAGGACCTCTGATGAGGGGGCTGTTATGGATGTTCTGATGCTCCCCCCATTTACAGGTACGGTGGGGTCGGTGCACTCCCATCCGGGCCCCAGCAATTTACCATCAGGTGCTGATATGCAGTTCTTCTCAAAGAATGGTCTCTTCCATATGATAGTAGCACACCCCTACACTGTGGAAATGGTTGCAGCCTATACAAGGCAGGGTGTACCTGTGGGGTTTGAGATTGTTTAAAAAAGGAATGTTTTGTTTTTGGGATTGGGTCTGGCTTATAAATTATAAAAAAAGGGAGATGTTTAGGTCTAATTGTTGGTGGACTTATATTTCTATTGCAACAGCATCGTCCACGTTCTCAAGTTTCTTTACCTCATCTATGACTTCAGCCGGGACACTCTGGTCAACCTTGAGGACCATGACGGCCTCGCCACCGATCTCCTTCCTTCCAACCTGCATGGTGGCTATGTTTATCTGGTGCTCGCCCAGCTTGGTTCCGATGGCACCTATGGTACCTGGGAGGTCCCTGTAGCGTGCTATTATCATTGTACCCTCTGGCTTCACATCCACCCTGTATCCGTTGATACCGATTATTGTGGGCTCCTTGATATGGGTGGCCTCCACGCTGAACTCGCCCCTGTCAGAAACAGCCTTTACCATTATTATGGACCTGTAGCCACCAGCCTCTGACCTCTTGGCCTCTGTAACCACGATACCTCTCTTCTTTGCAATTGCCGGCGCATTTATTAGGTTCACGGGTTCTGTGAGTATGGGGTTGAGGATGGCCTGCAGCATGGTCCTTGTGAGTATATCGAACTGCATATCTGCAAGTTCACCGCAGTAGGTGACGTCCAGTTTCTCTATGTTACCTGGGAGGGCCTGTGTGATGATGCTTCCCAGTTTCTCTGCGATCTCGGTGTAGGGTCTGAGGGACTTGTAGGTTTCCTGGTCCAGCACTGGCATGTTAAGGACGTTCCTGGGTGAAGCCCCCTGGAAAACTGTTTTTATCTCATTTGCAACTATTATTGCAGCGTCCCTCTGGGCCTCAGCTGTTGAGGCGCCTATATGTGGTGTGAGGACAACGTTCTCAAGTTCAAGTAGCGGACTGCCCTCCGGGGGCTCCTCCTCGAATACATCAAGGGCCGCCCCTGCTATTTCACCATCCCTGAGGGCCCTGTAGAGGGCTTCCTCGTCGATTATACCTCCACGGGCACAGTTAACTATGAATGCGGTTTCCTTCATCAGTTTGAATTCATCCTCTGAGATGAGGTGCCTTGTCTCTGGGGTGAGGGGTACGTGTATGGTCACAATGTCGGATTCCCTCAGGAGTGTTTCAAGGTCTGTGACGGTTACACCCATTTCCTCGGCGGCCTCCCTGCTTATGTAGGGGTCATATACCAGTATGTCCATTCCGAAGGCCTTTGTCCTCACAACAACCTGTGAACCTATACGGCCCATACCTATTATACCGAGGGTTTTGCCGTTTAGCTCTATACCCATGAACCTGTTCTTCTCCCATTTACCCTCCTTGACGGATTTATCTGCAAGGGAGATCTTCCTTGCGAGGGCCAGCATGAGGCCTATTGAATGTTCGGCAACTGTTATGGATGTTGACTCCGGGGCGTTTATGACCATTATACCCCTCTCTGTGGCGGCCTTAACATCCACGTTGTCAACGCCCACACCCGCCCTTGCGATTATCTTGAGGTGGGGGGCTGCCTCTATGACTTCCCTTGTGACCTTGGTCCGGCTCCTGACAACTATGGCATCGAAGTCCTTTATGGCCTCAAGGAGCTCCTCGGGTGTTATGGTTGTGTTAACCACAACCTCCGCCACCTCTTCAAGTTCAGATATTCCCTTTTCATTGATGGAATCAGCAATAAGCACTTTCATATCTGGCATAATTTCACCACACTTATCACAATGAAGATCTTATAGAATGATAGAGGAATCTATAGAGGTAGGGTATATTATAATTATTGGTGTCATGGAGGAAGATGTGATGTTCACTGGTTCAGTTACTGTTGATGGAGTTGAGCTTCCGGAGGCATTCCTGGGAAGCGCACCGTTCACCGCAGCACCCTACTTTGGGCACCGCTCAAGGCTGTATGAGATGGACCTCAAAAGGAGGCCTGAAAACATTGCGGAGGTGCTCATGGGGGCATATGATGTGGGTGTGAGGGGATTCCAGGTCATCCCTGAGGGCTCTGTGCTTGAAGCACTTGAAATGGCAGTTGATGCCGGGTGCCGTTTCATACTAATGGGTACACTTCGGGAGGGGCGGCTTGAGGAGGACCTCAGGACACTCATGGATCTTGGTGCCTGCGCTGTTCTCCTTGATGAGCACTACACGGATCTTCTACCAGCCGGTGAGGTGGCTGAGATCCTTGATGATATTGAGGTCATATCCGGCCTCATAACCACAATGCCAGGGGCCACCACCCGGCGGCTCATTGATGAGGGGGTTGATAACTTCCAGCTTTACATGATACCCCTCAACAGGCTGGGTTATATGATGGATTTCCCGGTTTTCCTTGAGGATGAACGGGCAAAACTCAGGGATCTGCTCCTTGAACTTGGAAAGGTTGTTGTCGCCGAGAAGGTACTTGCAGCGGGGATACTCTCACCAGGGGAGGCCTTTAAATTCCTTGAGGGTGCTGACTACGTTGACATGGTCACTGTGGGCGCGGCATCTGTTCCTGAAGTGAAGGAGACATTCGGGGAACTCTTCAGGTTATGATATTGCCAGCATGATCTCCCACCACCCTATCATTATATTTAATATTTTCTATAGGAATGAAATCGTAAAATAGAAGTTAATGTTTTAACATTAACATGTTGGAGGACACCTTCCATTGTTCATGAATGGACTCCCATCCGCTCAGTGTATATGGGGTGTGGTTATGGATACTGCGACAAAGGTGCTTGTTGTAATCTGTTTTATTCTCATAGGGGCCCTTGGCTTTATCTCAGGGATGTTCCTCAAGTCACCCCACGGCGGGAATCAGTACTACAATGTGACCATCACCGGCGATACAGAAGGTGGTGGGTCTTCAGGTCCCAGCTGGCACAGGGTCATGACATTCACAGGCTCTGAATCGGATTACCGCTATGTTAACATCAGGGGCAACAGGCTACGCGTTGTTTTTTCAGCGACTCCTCTGGTGAATTACGATGTGAACAGCATCACCGTGGATGTCCTCAGGGACGGATACACTGTGGCCACTGACACCGTGGACTGGGGACCCACAGAGTCACCTGCAAGAAAGAAGAGAACCCTTGAGGTTGAGGGGAGCCCTGGAGAATACTGCATCGCGGTTTATGCAAACGAAATCAGGGACTGGAAGGTCACGGTGTGGGATTACTACTGAAAGCTGATAATGGACAGGGTTCAGCTACAGGTCTTCCTTTCCGCTATCACCTTCAGGAACTCCCTGCTGCTCTCCATCTCACCTATCTCCCAGCTCTTGATCACAGGCACACCCTCGAGGTTCTCACTTATACGGGGGTTATCAATGATAAAAACAGATTCTGAACCACTTACAAGTGACAGGTCCCTCAGAGGCACAGCCATCCTCCGGAGGGTCCTTGAATCCCTCCCCTTCTCAAGGTCAGTTATGACGGTACTCTCAAATTTCAGTTCCTTTGCAACGGCATCAAAGGGGGTCCTCTGGGTCTCGATCATCCCGAAGCCAATATCACCCAGCCTTCCCTTTGGTCTTATTTCAACTTCATCCCTCTCAGGGACACTCAAGATGTCAATTGAGAGTGTTATCCTTATGTTGAGTATCTCCTCGAGTTTCATGGCTGTTTCAGGCGAGGCCCTTGCAAGCCCATTCTCATACTTGTAGATGGTCTTGCGGGATACATGGGCCAGGTCAGCAAGGTCCTTTAGTGAGAGGTTATATTCCTCACGGACCTCCCTCAGGGTTCTCCCGTCTATCTGCACATAGTAACCGCCACGGTCAGCTATAACCTCAGGGTACTCTCCATCAACCACCATGGTCCTGAAGGTCTCAGGGGCAACGACGGGGATACCGTGCCTTTCATAGACAACATCCTCCTCAAGGTACTCTGTCTTTGACCTTATACCGATGAGGAGTGGTGATGCCAGGAACGTGTGTGCAAGGGTTTTTATCTCATGGGCCTGCAAACTATTTATACCATCAATGTTCACAAGGACCTTAAGTAGAAGTAGAAGGAGCTTTCTCCTGGCCATGAGGTCAAAGCAGCTCCTTTCATATATGTGGGATGTTTCAAATCCGTTGCTGGTAAGAAGTTCATGTATCTCCCTTAATACATCTTCCCTTTTAACAGATTTATCCAACTGGATCACCGGGTGATTTAATGTACAGAATTCATGTGGGTATAGATGATACCGATTCCCCCGATGGGATGTGCACAACCTATATATCATGCTTTATAATCCATGAACTTAAAAGTTGCGGTTTCACCACTGAGGGTTACCCGCGGCTCATAAGACTTAACCCCTTTGCACCCCACAAGACCCGGGGTAACGGTGCAGTGGCATTCACCGTGAGGGCCGAATCAGAGGATGAAATTGATGATATCAGGGATATCGTCATTCGCAGTGTTGAGGGGCTCGCGGAGCTTGATAATGAGGGGACAAACCCCGGGGTTGTCTTCTATACCGGTGAGATCACATATTCCATGAGGGAATTCGCCGTATCAGCCATAAGGAGAATACTCAAAATTGAAGATGCCATGAGGGTTGCAGAGGAGGTGGGGGCAGAGGTTCATGGATTCAAAAGGGGGAGGGGGATCATAGGGGCCCTTGCAGCCATCGGTTGTCCCCTTGAGGACAGGACATATGAACTTCTCACCTACAGGGTCCCTGAAAACTACGGAAAACCCCGCCAGATAGACATAGAATCTGTGAGGATCATGGACATTGAAACAGGCAGTGAGACCTTTGATAACATTGATGGTGACTACATTGCAATAGAGCCACATACACCCTGCCCAATACTCTATGGTATACGCGGCGAATCCCCTGAGGTCCTCCTGAGGGCCATGGAGATGGTTCGTGTCTCTGAGGAGATAGAGAGGTTCTGCATCTTCGAGACAAACCAGCACACAGACCAGCACATCCAGGATGCAGACAGCATAGCTGAGATGGAAAAATTCGGCTGCTACCGCATCAGCGGTGAGGTGCTTGACAGGCCAAGGGTGATTGAGGGGGGCCACGTATTCTTCACCCTTGGCGACGACTCCGGTGAAATCGAATGCGGTGCCTATGAACCAACAAAGGACTTCAGGAAGGTCATCCTTGAACTCATACCAGGGGACAGGGTCACCGTTTATGGGGGTATCGGGGCCCAGGGGACACTGAACATTGAAAAGATACACCTTGAGAGGGCTGCTGAGCTCTATGTGGAGGAAAACCCCCTCTGCACCTGTGGAAGGCGCATGAAATCCGCAGGCAGAAATAAGGGGTTCAAGTGTCCCTCATGTGGGCGGAGGGTAAGAAATTCCAGAAAGGTTAAAAGGGTACTTGAGAGGCCACTGAGGGAGGGCTACTATGAGGTCCCCACCTGCGCCAGAAGACACCTCTCAAAGCAGCTTGTGAGGATGGGAATCTCTGGCGGCTCTTACCCATCTGGTCGGTTTAAGAATGGGGATTGATGGATGTCTTTAGCCATCTGGTGAGGTAGGGCATGGAAATTTCTGGCGGCTGTTATTCCTCTGAATTAATAAAAAATGGGAACCTTTATAACAATCACTGTTATATTTAAAGGCAACATAGTAGCATCAATGATGACAGGAAGGCTTGCAGAATTTGTATCATCACTCTCATACAGGGACCTCCCTCCTGAGATCATTGAAAGGGCAAATATATGCGTCCTGGACTTTCTGGGCGTCTCACTCAGGGGTTCAGGGGAGAGGAGCGGCCTTGTGGCACTCAGGGCACTGGGCACCGGCGAGGGAAATTCGACGGTCATAGGCCATGGAAGGGGTTCTGATGAAAGGGCTGCCCTCCTCAATGGCATATTTGCCCATAACCTTGACCTTGATGACGGCCACAGGGGGGCCCAGCTGCATCCAGGGGCATGCGTGATCCCCGCGGCCCTCGCAGCTGCAGAGGCCCTGGATGCAGAGTTCAGGGAGTTCATAGCAGGGATTGTGGCAGGTTATGAGGTGGCCATCTTCATGGGCCTCCTCGCAAACCCGGGCCACAGGAAGAGGGGCTTCCACACCACAGGTACCTGTGGCACATTCGGGGCCGCCGCAGCCGCAGCCAGCTTAATGGGCCTTGACTGTGAGGAGACAGTCAATGCACTGGGACTTGCAGGGACCCAGGCAGCAGGACTCCTTGAATCAGACCATGCCGGGTCAATGGGCAAGCACCTGCACGCCGGGAGGGCGGCCCAGTCAGGACTCATATCTGCAAAGCTTGCACTGGAGGGTTTCACAGGGGCAGAGTCCATAATTGAGGGAAAGGAGGGGTTCCTCAATGCAATGTGCCAGCCCCCGTCAGAGGTACCTGAAACTGGCGTCTTCCACATAGGAGACGTTTACCTCAAGAGGTACCCTGTCTGCAGGCACCTTCACTCCACCCTTGACTGCGCCCTTGAAATATTTGGGATGACTGGATTTCAGGCATCAGATATAGATGAGGTCCTCGTGGAGACCTATGAGATTGCAGCAGAACACGACAGCTATTCCCCGAAAACTGTTGAGGCGGTGAGGCAGAGCCTGCCTGTTTCACTGGCTATAATCCTCGAGAAAGGGGATCTCAGGGTTGAGGACCTTGATATGGTCCCTGATGTCAGGGAGACTGCATCAAAGATCAGAATAATGGTGGATCCAGAGATGCAGGGTATGAAGAACAGGAGACCGGCACGTGTCACAGTGAGGCTAAGGGACGGCAGTGTCCACACAGCCTTCAGAGAACTCCCATCAGGGGAACCAGAGGACCCCTACACCTGGGAGGACATCCTTGAGAAGTTCAAACTCCTGAACCCTGGTTACAGGACAGATAAACTGGATATCCTGAGGGGGGCATGGTCAGAGAGTATCTCAGAGATAATCTCTCAGGTCCTTGACTGATACATTGGGCGGAGCTCCTGCTTGATACTGGCTTGATTGAGATATGCTCAGAACACTCCTCTGGGCTACTGATTAAAGGGTATAATTAAAACTGGAGGTGAAAAGTTTGGAAAAAACCCGTAGATACCTTGATAGAATCGGAATAGGAGTCCCCGAAGGTGAATCAGAGAAGAGATTCAGTGATGGCGGACAGTACCGCTTTGAGGTCCCAGGGATACAGAGGCCCGGGGCCATGAGGGCCCTCCTGGATGCCATGGAAGAACATGACGTCAGGGTCCACAGGGTAACCCAGACAAAGGGTATAATGCTCCTCACCGACGGTGAAATTGAGGAGATGGCTGAACTGGCCCGTGAAGCCGGCATCGAACTCTTCCTGAGTGTGGGTCCCAGGGCAACCTATGATACAAGTGCATCTGCAAGGACCCCGGAGGGTTCAAGGATAGGTTACAGGCTCAGGGGATACGACAACCTGGTCTATGCGGTTGAGGATGTGCGGAGGGCTGCTGAACTCGGTGTAAGGGGCATAGTGGTCTACGATGAGGGACTCCTCTGGGTTCTCGGGAGGATGCGAGGCGACGGTGAACTGCCAGCTGACCTCCACTTCAAGGTCTCAGCCCACTGCGGGCACGGCAACCCTGCATCAGCACGGCTCCTTCAGGATATGGGCGCCGATTCCCTCAACCCTGTGAGGGACCTCCAGATACCCATGCTTGCAGCAATAAGGGAGGCCATTGACATTTCAATCGATGTCCACACAGAGAACCCCAAGTCATCCGGTGGATTCATAAGACACTACGAGGTCCCTGATATCATAAGGTACGCATCCCCGGTTTACCTCAAAACAGGGGGATCCGTTGCGGGACACCATGGATGGGATACCACAGAGTCACAGGCCCGTGAGAGGATAAGGCAGGTTGTGCTTGTGAGGGACATGATAGAGCGTTACTACCCTGAAGCCGTGTTCTCATCCGGGAAGGACCTCGCGGTACCTGTGGGGGGAATGTAGATTGGATATAGCGGCACGGGTGAGGGATGCCCTTGTAAGGGCGGGTACAACCACATCACCGGATGTTATGCGGGCATATAAGCGGGCCCTTGAGAGGGAAGAGGATGAAAAGGCAGCATGGATCCTTGAACTTCTAATTAAAAACGCCAGGATAGCCGAAGAAAGCGGCAGACCCCTCTGTGATGACACAGGAATACCCCACGTCATCGTTGAGGTGGGTGAAGATGCCTTCCTCCATGGTGGCTTCTTCAACCTCATAAGGAGGGGGATTGCTGAGGGCCTCCTTAAACTTCCAGGAAGACCCATGGCTGTGCGGGGCGATGAGATTGAGAGGATAGAGCAGAGCCGGGGCCTCTACAGTGACCCGTCAAAACTTCCCCCAGCACCCTTCCTTGTTGACTCAGTCCCGGGAGACGAGGTCAGAATCCATGTTCTCCTCCTTGGGGGCGGCCCCGAGATAAGGGCAAGGACCAGAAGGGTTTTTCACAGACACAGCTATAGAAAAGTATTTGAGGAAGTTCTGACATGGATGAAAACAGAGGTCCCTTTACTTGGATGCACCCCGTGCATACCTGTTATAGGTATTGGGAGAACTCATTTTGAGGCCACGAGCCTTATGCTCAGGGCAATGGCCACTGGAAGCCTTGATGAGCAGTCTGAAATTGAGGATTACATTACAGAATCCCTTAACAGTACCGGAACAGGGCCCCTGGGTCTTGGGGGATCCACAACAGCCCTTGGTTCCCTGGTGAATGTGGGGCCTCAGAGGGCCAGCGGCGTCAGAATAGTCTCAATGAGGCTGGCATGCTGTGTGGAGCCGAGAAGGGCGACAATAAAACTGTAGATCTCTGAGGTGAATGAATGGCTATAGGAAAGGATTCACTTGAAAATGTATTCAGGATGGGTTCCCCGAAGTGGAGGACTTCCATTACTAGGGTTGAGCCTAATCGGATTGTTACCAGGGGTTATTCTCAGGAGGATTTGATTGGTGGTGTTTCTTTTTCTGAGATGGTTTACCTGTTGATTCGGGGTGAGCTTCCGCCTGGTAATGTTGCGAGGATGCTGGAGGCTGTCCTTGTGTCTTTCTGTGATCATGGGGTGACTCCGCCCAGTACGCAGGCTGCCCGTATGATTGCCTCTGCTGGTTCTCCGGTGCATGCCTGTATTGCCGGTGGTCTTCTGGCCTTTGGTAAGAATCATGCAGGGGCCATCGAGAGGTCCATGAAGCTTTTCCAGGAGACTGTTTCAGGGTGTGAGTCTGAGGATGAGATTCCTGAGGCTGCTGTGAGGCTGGTGGATGATCATCTGCGGAGGAACAGGAAGGTCCCGGGTTTCGGGCACAGGTATCATAATGCGGATCCCCGTGCTGTGCGGCTCCTGGACCTTGCAGAGGAGTACGACTGTGTCGGCCCCCACACGAGGCTTGCGGTTGAGGTTCAGAACGTACTCCTTGAGCGTAAGGGTGTCAGGATGAACGTTGATGGTGCCAACGCCGGAATACTCTCAGATATGGGTTTTGACTGGCGCACAGGTGCAGGGGTGTTCATGATAGGACGGCTCCCAGGACTCATATCCCACGTATACGAGGAAAAGGTGCGTGAACCGGCCTTCAGAAAATTCTTCGACATCGAAGAAATACACTACGACGGCGAGGAGGAGAAGAACCTCTCTGCCGGCGCAGACCTTGAACCAATGCCTGAATAGAAGAAACCTTCAGGCAGCATAAAATCATTTTATAGCAAATAATAAACATTAAAATTCCCTTAAATTCATTTAAATCTCATAATATGATTCACTGAACCAAGGGAGGGATTCAAAAGGCTTTGTTCACCGAATAGGTTTAGTTGAGTATCATAAACTCTGGAATAAAATAGTAAAAGATAAATATACCCCAAAATAGACCTTTGCATTAATAGGGTGATTTACATGACAACCATATCGGAAGCTATCACTACCATAAAGAAGGCTGAAAATGACGCTGACAGGTTAATTCAGGAGGCCAGAGAAAAATCATCCCAGCTAATCGATGACGCCAGAACCAGGTCCAGTGAACTCCTTGAAAAGGCTGAAAGGGAGGCCAGTGAGAAGGGCGATGAGCTCATAATGGAGGCAGAGGAAAGGGCCAGAAAGGAAGCCATCAGCATTTCAGGGAAGGCAAAGCGTGAAGTGGAGACAATGAAATCAGCGGCAATGGGCAGGGTCCCTGAGGCCGCCAGCATTATCGTGAAAAGTATCTTGTAGTGTGAGTAACATGTTTCTACCGGCAAGGATGCGAAAACTCAAGATCATAACCCTGGACCAGTACTCGGATTCAGTGGTTCGGTCCTTGCATGAGGAGGGAATAACCCAGATCGATGACATCTCCGAGCGCATCCAGCAGGATGCAGAGTGGCGCCAGATCCTTAAACCATCGAGGGCAACACCATACACAGGAAGGGTGTCATCCCTCCTCATGAAGACAAGCGGTATCCTGGACTTCCTTGGCTCAGTGGCAGCCCAGGAGAAGGGCATCAAGGATACCCTGAAGGAGTTCATCAACCCCCCTGTCTTTGATAAGCGGGAGGTTGAGGAACTGGACACAGAATCACTCCTGGAAAGGGCCGAGGAACTCCTGGGAAAGGTCGAATCAGAGACCAGGGTTATGGAGGAAAAATTGAATGAGCTTGATTCAGAAAAAGCAAGCCTTGAATCAAGCCTGACAGTTGCAGAGAAACTGAAAGAATTTGATATTGATTTTGCCGATCTCCATGCTTCAAAGTACATAACTGGAATCGCCGGGAGAATACCCTCTGAAAACCTGGATGAAATCCGGGAAAAACTCTCAGAGATCACAGATGAACTGATACTCTTCGATGCAGAGGGGGAAACCAAGGCAGAGCGCATTTTAATAATAATAACCCTAAGGAAACATGGGGACAGTGTGGCCTCACTCCTCAGGAGAATGGAATTTGAGAGGTTCGAGATCAGCGAACTCAGCGGAAGACCATCAGAAGTCATATCCTCCTCAGAGACACGCATTGCGGAAATTGAGGGGGAAAGAAATGAGATCATCTCAAAGCTGAGGGAGATAAACAGTGAATGGGAGGACGAACTCCTTGTCCTCAAGGAACAGCTTGAAATCGAGAAGGAGCGAAACGAGGTTTTCTCACTCTTCGGCGAAACCGAGAAGACAGTGATGCTGGAGGCATGGGTGCCCCTCAAGGAGGCAGATAGGGCCATCCAGGTTGTTGAGGAGTCATCCGAGGGTCACTGCGTCACCGAACTCGAGGAACCAAACCCCGAGGAGGTTCCGGTGCTTCTGGACAACCCCAGATTCGCCAAACCCTATGAGAACTTCGTGGAGATGTACTCACCACTGAAGTACAACGAGATCGACCCGACGATCTTCATGGCCTTCGTGTTCCCATTCTTCTTCGGGTTCTGTCTCACAGATGCAGGGTACGGTATACTGGATGCACTCATAGGACTCATACTCTACCGGGGCCTTGGTAAGGTCAACGGGTTCATGAGGGACTTCGGTATAATCATGATGTCCTGCGGGGTATGGGCCTTCATCCTCGGGATGGTCACCAATGGATTCATAGGGGACTTCTTCCCACGGTTCCTGAACATTCAGCTGCCAACGGTCATACCGGCCATAGATGCATTTGTGAACCCCCAGAACATACTCATAATGGCACTCACGGTTGGTGTGCTGCACATCAACTTCGGTTTAATCCTGGGGGCAAGGAACAACATAAGGCTCGGGAACATGAGGGAGGCCCTCGGGTCACAGATAGTCTGGCTGATACTTGAACTGGGTATCATCCTCTACATCTTCGGAGGAATGTTCCTGGGGGCGCCATTGATAATCCTGGCAGCTGCAATGCTGCTCTACTACAATGGCCTCTTTGGACTCATGGATGTATCAGGGTTCCTGGGTACACTCCTATCATATGCCAGGCTCCTGGCCCTCTGTCTATCAACAGGGGGTATAGCGATGACCGTTAACATCCTCACAGGACTGAGCTATGAGATGATACCGGTCATTGGAGTCGTTCTGGCCCCGATAATATTCGTGTTCGGGCACCTTGCCAACAACGCCTTCCAGAGCCTTGGTGCCTTCATAAACTCACTTCGTCTGCATTATGTGGAATTCTTTGCCCAGTTCTATCTGGGTGGAAAAAACAAATTCAACGCATTTCGTGCTGAAAGAAACTTCACTAAGATAAGGAGGTAAATAGAATGGTTGAAATAGCATTAGGTACTGCTTTAGCAGCAATAGGTGCTGGAGTTGCAGTAGGATTCGCAGGTCTTGGATCAGGATTAGGTCAGGGTATAGCAGCCGCAGGAAGTGTGGGTGCAGTTGCAGAGGACTCCGACATGTTTGCGAGGGGTATTATATTCTCAGCCCTGCCAGAGACACAGGCCATCTACGGGTTCCTGATCGCCATACTTCTCCTGGTGTTCTCAGGACTCCTTGGAGGAGGAAAGGGCCTGGATGTAACAGCCGGACTTGTGGCTGTGGGTGCAGGTGCAGCCATAGGATTCGCAGGTCTCGGTTCAGGTATGGGTCAGGGTATAACATCAGCATCATCAGTGGGTGCAGTTGTTGAGGACCCTGACATGTTTGCGAGGGGTATTATATTCTCAGCCCTTTCAGAAACACAGGCTATTTACGGGTTCCTGATTGCCATACTCCTCATGGTCTTCGGCGGAATACTAGGAGGCTAATTAGATGAGCTCCGGAGCCGAAAAAATTGTCTCCAGTATAATGTCAGAGGCTCAGGCAAAGGCAGACGCCATCATTCAGGAAGCTGAAAAGGAAGCCGCCGGTATACTAGAGGAAGGTGAAAAAAGGGCCAGAATGGCCAGCGAACGCATCCTGGAATCAGCCAGGAAACAGGCCGATATGAGGTACCAGCAGATAATCTCAGAGGCCAAGATGAACGCAAGGCGTGCAGAGCTGGAGGCAAGGGAAGAGGTAATACAGGAGGCCTTCAGGAAGGCCGAGGAGGAACTTGAAAAGCTGGCATCCGCATCCTCAGATGAATACGTCAGCGCCCTTAAGGCAATGATAAAGGAGGCCGCGGTTGAGATAGGAGGGGGAGAACTCACCGTCAGCATGAAGGAGGGTGACGGCTCCCTTGACCTTGGCCTTGATAAAATCGCAGCTGAAGTGGAAGCCGAAACAGGCAAAAAAACAACCCTGGAGGTTGGAGACAGTATCAGGACCATTGGAGGAGCAGTGGTAAGGACAAAGGATGGACTGGTTGAGGTTAACAATACAGTAGAGGCCAGGATGTCCCGCTTCAGAAAGGCTCTGCGTTCAGAGGTGGCCAGGGTTCTTTTCCAATGAAAGGGGAGATAACAGATGGCTGACAGCATCACAACAATTGTAACAGCGCTTGGATTCCCTTCAATAGAATCTTTTATAGGCGTACTCCTCCTTGGAGGGGCAATTATAGGTGCTATTGTCGTAATAGCAACTATAAGGCCTATATTAGATTTATTCCCCTTTGCATACCCCAACGCCAGAGTCAGGGCACGTATCGGGAGACTGATAAACGAGAAACAGCTCTCAGAGATCCTTGAGACAGAGTCAATGGAGGAGTTCAAAAACTACCTGAGGGGACTCCCGGACTATGCAGGCTACGTTGACCGCTTCCCCATTGAGAAGGCACTTGAAAGTCAGCTTGCAGAGACCTATGAGACAGTATCAAAGATAGCGCCTGCATCCATAAGGGACCCCTTCAGGGCAAACCTCAGGAAGTGGGATATAAGGAACATAAAGAGCCTCATAACAGCAAAGGACGCTGGTCTAAGTGCTGAGGAGACAGTGAACCTGATAGTACCTGCAGGGGAGATCTATGAGGTCATAGAGGGACTGGTAGATGCCTCAAGTGTTCAGGAGGTCGTAACAGGCCTTGAGGGAACAGAATATGCGGAGGTACTGGAGGACGCACTCTCCCAGTACCAGGAAACAGGTATGCTGCTCCCAATCGAGGCGGCCCTCGACAGGAAATTCCTGGAGGACCTCATAAGGTCAGTTGGAAGCCCCTCAGATGACAACACAAAGATTCTGCACAGCTACTTCGGTACACAGGTGGACGTGGCGAACCTCAGGATGATACTCCGTGCAAAGGCAGACGGCCTCAGCTACGATGACATAAGCCCATACATAGTACCCAAGGGCTACCAGCTGAGGGAGTGGAAGCTCAAGGACCTCATGGAGGCAGAGGACGTCAGTGGAGTTATAAGCGGCCTTGAGGGGACAGACTATGGCCAGATCCTGTCAGAGGCACTATCAGAGTACACATCAACAGGTTCAGTGGCGGTCTTCGAGCGCGTCCTTGAGGACAACCTCAACAGGATGGCCAGGAACTTCGCACTCAAGAAGCCCTTCGGGGTGGGACCAATGATAGGATTCCTCAGCAGGAAGGAAACCGAGGTGCGAAACCTCAAGGTCATAGCCAGAAGCAAGAGGGAGCCAGGGTTCCCTGAATCAATGGTTAAGGAGATGTTGGTATGAGTTCAAATATTGCAGTGGTCGGTGACAGGGACACCGTGACAGGGTTCAGACTCGGAGGCGTCAGGGAAGGCTACGTCGTGGAGACACCTGACGAGGCAGAGGAGACCATAAGGAACCTTATAGGTGAAGGCTTCTCCATAATAATCGTCACAGAAAAGATTGGGGATGAACTGAGGGAATTTATTGAGGAAACCACAAGTTCAAGCGCACTGCCAATGATAATAGAGATACCTGACAAAACAGGGCCCTCAGAACGCGAAACCGATCCACTGAGGGACCTTATTAAAAGAGTTATTGGGGTTGAGATGGTAAAATGACACAGGAAGGAAGGATTATAAAAATAGCGGGTCCTGTTATCATCGCCGAGGGGATGAGAGGATCCCAGATGTACGAAATGGTCAAGGTGGGTGAAGACAAGCTCATAGGAGAAATCATTGAACTTGAGGGTGACACAGCAACCATCCAGGTCTACGAGGAAACAGCAGGTATAAAACCTGGAGAGACCGTTGAGAGAACAGGCGGTCCTCTATCAGTGGAACTCGGACCTGGAATACTGGGTTCAATCTTCGACGGGATACAGAGGCCCCTGGAGGATATAAAGGCACTCACCGGAGACTACATCGAGAGGGGAGTTGATGTACCATCACTCCCAAAGGATAAGAAATGGACCTTCAAGCCACTGGCCCAGGAGGGCCAGATGGTTAAGGGTGGGGACATAATCGGTGAGGTGGAGGAGACATCCTCAATAACCCACAGGATAATGATCCCACCAAACGTTGAGGGTAAACTCACAAGGATAGTGCCCCAGGGTGACTACACGGTTCTTGATGATATAGCAGAGGTTGAAACCGATAAGGGCACCGTTAAGGTGCAGATGCTCCAGAAGTGGCCTGTGAGGAAGGGCCGACCATACAAGAAGAAACTTGACCCTGACGTTCCACTCATAACAGGTCAGAGGGCACAGGACACATTCTTCTCAGTCGCCAAGGGTGGTACAGCAGCAATACCAGGACCATTTGGTTCAGGTAAAACCGTTACCCAGCAGCAGCTTGCAAAATGGGCCGACGCAGACATAATCGTCTACGTTGGATGTGGTGAAAGGGGTAACGAGATGACAGAGGTCCTTAAGGAATTCCCTGAACTGGAGGACCCAAAGACAGGTAACCCCCTCATGGACAGGACGGTTCTCATAGCAAACACATCAAACATGCCTGTGGCTGCAAGGGAGGCCTGTGTGTACACAGGTATAACCATAGCAGAGTACTTCAGGGACATGGGATACGATGTTGCACTCATGGCTGACTCCACCTCAAGGTGGGCGGAGGCCATGAGGGAGATCTCAGGAAGGCTCGAGGAGATGCCCGGTGAAGAGGGATACCCTGCATACCTGGCATCCAGGCTCGCCCAGTTCTATGAGCGCGCAGGAAGGGTTACAACCGTGGGTTCAGAGGACAAGGTTGCATCCGTGTCAGTCGTCGGCGCGGTCTCACCACCAGGTGGGGACCTCTCAGAGCCTGTCACACAGAACACACTCAGGATCTGTAAGGTTTTCTGGGCACTTGACGCATCCCTTGCAGACAAGCGTCACTTCCCATCCATTGACTGGCTCCAGAGCTACTCACTCTACGTTGACAGCGTCGAGGAATGGTGGGCCAAAAACGTTGACCCTGAATGGAGGGCCACAAGGGACGAGGCAATGGCGCTCCTCCAGAAGGAGGCGGAACTCCAGGAGATCGTCCAGCTCGTTGGACCCGACGCACTTCCAGACAGGGAGAGGATAACCCTCGAGACAACAAGGATGATAAGGGAGGACTTCCTCCAGCAGAACGCCTACCATGAGGTTGACACATACTGCTCACCATCAAAGCAGTTCGAGATGCTCAGGACAATCATAATGTTCCACAAGAATGCAACAGCAGCACTTGAGAAGGGTGCGCCAGCAGCGGACATCATAGCCCTCCCGGTCAAGGAGGACATAGGGCGTATGAAGTACATACCCGAAGATGAATTCCCGGCAAGAATCAAGGAGATCCAGGAGAGGATCGTCAAGGAATGTGGTGAGGTGTGAAGATGAACGTTAACATCAAAACCCGAGAATACACCACCGTCACAGAGGTTTCAGGGCCTCTGATGATCGTTGAGGGTGTTGAAGGGGTTGCCTACAGTGAGATAGTGGAGATTGAAACACCCACAGGTGAGAAGAGAAGGGGACAGGTCCTTGAGGTGAAGGAGGACCTGGCGGTCGTCCAGGTCTTTGAGGGTACAAGTGACCTCAACACAGAGACCACAAAGATAAGGTTCACAGGTGAAACAGCCAAGATCGGCGTATCCCTTGACATGATGGGCCGTATATTCGACGGTACAGGAAAACCAATAGACGGCGGCCCAGAGATCATCCCTGAGAAGGAACTGGACATCAACGGTAGCCCAATGAACCCCGCTGCAAGGGAGTTCCCTGCGGAGTTCATACAGACAGGTATATCAACCATTGACGGGATGAACACCCTTGTGAGGGGTCAGAAACTCCCGATATTCTCAGGTTCAGGGCTTCCACACAACGAACTGGCCGCACAGATCGCAAGGCAGGCAAAGGTGCTTGCAGAGGAGAGCGAATTTGCGGTTATCTTCGCCGCGATGGGTATCACCCACGAAGAGGCAAACTACTTCATGAGGGACTTCGAGAGGACAGGCGCCCTTGAAAGGGTTACAGTGTTCATGAACCTGGCAGACGACCCTGCCATTGAGCGTATCATCACCCCGAGGATGGCGCTGACAACAGCAGAGTACTTCGCCTTTGAACACGACATGCACGTGCTCGTTATCCTCACTGACCTTACAAACTACTGTGAGGCCCTCAGGGAGATATCAGCTGCAAGGGAGGAGGTCCCGGGTCGAAGGGGTTACCCGGGTTACATGTACACCGACCTTGCAAGCCTCTATGAGAGGGCAGGCCGTATAGTTGGCAAGGAGGGTTCAATCACCCAGATGCCAATACTTGTGATGCCACAGGACGACATAACCCACCCGATACCTGACCTCACAGGTTACATCACAGAGGGCCAGATAGTGCTTAGCCGTGACCTCCACCGTAAGGGTATATACCCACCGGTGGATGTGCTGCCATCACTGTCCAGGCTCATGAGTGGTGGTATCGGTGAGGGAAGGACACGTGAGGACCACAGCGGTGTCTCTGACCAGCTCTACAGTGCCTACGCCGAGGGTCGTGATCTGAGGGACCTTATGGCTGTTGTGGGTGAGGAGGCCCTCACAGAGAGGGACAGGAAGTTCCTCAAATTCGCCGATGAATTTGAGAAACGCTTCATCACCCAGGCACGTGATGAGGACCGCTCCATAGAGGAGACCCTCAACCTTGGCTGGGAGCTCCTGTCACTCCTGCCAAGATCCGAACTCAAGAGGGTCCGCGAGGAGCACATACCCAAGTACCTCCCGGGTGCAGAGTAACACCCAACATATTTTTTCAGGAGAGGTAGCAGATGGCACAGGAAATGATTGAGGGGATCAACCCAACGAGGATGGAGCTCCTGAAACTCAAGCAGCGGGAGAAACTCGCTGTTAAGGGTTACAGTCTCCTCAAGGAGAAGAGGAACGCCCTTATCATGGAGTTCTTCAACATCCTTGAGAGGGTTAAGGGTTCCCGTGAAAAGGTGGAGGAGCACCTCAGGGAGGCCTTCATGGACCTCACAGAGGCCCAGGTACTCATGGGTGATGCCGCGGTTGAGAGGGCCGCAATGTCAGTGAGGGAGTCAGTGGAGGTTGACATAGACTCAAGGAGCATAATGGGTGTCGTGGTCCCTGTCGTGGATGCCCGTGCAACCAGGAGGACGGTGGTTGAGCGTGGCTATGGCCTTGTGGACACATCAGTCAAACTTGACGAGGCAGCCAGGAAATTCGAGGAGTCCCTGGCACTCATAATAGAACTCGGTGAAATCGAGAAGACCATAAGGCTCCTTGCCGGTGAGATAGAATCAACCAAGCGAAGGGTCAACGCCCTTGAGCACATCATAATCCCGAGACTCAAGAACACCGTCAAGTACATTGAGATGAGGCTCGAGGAGATGGAGAGGGAGAACTTCGTCAGGTTGAAGATGATCAAAAAATCCATGGAGATGGAGTGATGGTTAGGATACTTACAAGGCTCGGCCAGGTCCGTGAGGCCGAGGAGAGGTATAAGAGGGAGCTTGTTGACTTCAGGATGGGTGAGGTCTACGGCAACCTCAGGGCCATCATTGCAGATGAGGATATTGAGGTGAGGGCCGGCGAGGCAAAACCCGTGAAGATAAAGGAGATCAGCATACCCGCAAACCACATAGTCTTCATGTGTGCCTACGCCACGAACCCCCTGGGTCATCCCATAGCGGCAGGGGAGGAGACACCCCTACCCATAAGCATGGACCGTAAGGCTGACCACGCGACCTTTGTGGCTGCAGTGGATGGAAAGATAAGCAGGAACGACCTCCTGGGAGTCCTCATAATCCTCCCTGTTGAGCTAACCCACTAAATCCTTTTTTTAATTTAAAGGTTCTTTTATTTATATATTAATTCAAAGAGTAAAAAGCTCTTTTATCCAAAAAACGACTTTATTGAGTCATAGAGTTCAATCATAAGGTCCTCGGTGTACTCAAGGAGCTCCCCGGTGTACTCCAGGAGTTCCCTGTAGGTTTCAATAAGGGTATCACGGTTTCTCTGTAGCTGTTTCATGGCCTTTGCCTGTGCAGCCGCAGGGTTACCTGTTATTATCCTTTTAAACCTGGACGAGTTCTCCTTGAGGTTCTCAACCTCACTTCTTATCTCTGCCATTCGATCCAGGTAGTAGCGCTCAGCCCCCCGGATATCCCTCTTGATCCGCTTCTGGATTTCAAGCAGCTGTTCTCTCCTCTCAGTGAGTTCCATGAGGGACTTCCGGGTTGATGCGATGGTTGATGTGTCTATTTCACTGAAATCTGCAATTTCCATAAGGATGCTCTGATAATCCTCTGGATCCATCACCACCACCATCATCTAAACTGGATCCTCACCTCTATCAGGCCGTCACTGACACGGGTCTCGGTTTCAATCTCCTCATTCTCCTTTTCAATTTCACGTATACGGTAGAATATGTTGGTGAGGGCGCCTGTCCTGAATACGCCTGTCCTGTTATCTGGCTTGGAGGATATGAGGAGGATTGAAACACCATCATCTGTTATCTTAACGTTGTAGTTAACCCCATTTATGTATATGCCGTCGGAGAGCCTCAGAAGAAGTTTTATGTACTTTATGGGGAGTCCGCTGCTGCTTATTATCTCTTTTATCTTATCGTTTTCCCTGCACTGCTCTATATCAATATCCAAGGTCCACCCTCCATTCAGTTAAGATATTAATCTTTTATAGAATAAAAACATAGCCTATACGATGAGAGGTGACAGGTCAGACAGGCTCATAAAGAAGGAGATCTTCAACCTCAACAGGCACCTGCCATCCAGGAGAAAGACCCTGGAGGAGCTCCTGGGGGAGGACAAACCCCACGTCATTGGTTCTGATGGTACAAGGCACAGATTCAAGTGGGCTGAACTTGAGGAGCTCAGGGACATGCTGACCCCCCAGGAGGCGCGCCGTTTGAGGTTACCCATCTACATTGAGATAGAATCGGATACATCCGGTGCAAGGATAGCGGGTGAGGTTGAGGTTAAGGTGGTAGGTGAGGTTCTTGGGAGGGACGATGAGGGTGATGAGATCTACATATACAGGCCTGAGATCAGGGTGCTACGGGCGAGGTTTCCAACGGCAACACAGTACATATTCCTTGTGAGGGAACTTTAATGGAGGTTGATGATGTGAGTAAGGATCCGCTTAAGGAGTACCTTAAGGACCCGGATAGAAGGGCGAAACTCTTCCTTTTAATGACAGGTGGCATGATTCTGAGCACAGTGCTCATAACCATAGGCACCATAATACTGATACTCCTGCTTCTCGGCATAATATAACTATAGGTTTCATTTTCTGACCAGAAACACTCAGGTGCACCCTATTTTTTCAGGCTTATTACGGGGTTCAGTCTTTCCTGGACCATTGAGCACCTCATGGATGCAGCTGAAAGTGCCCTTTCAGGGGTTTCATCTGCAGCCAGCACAGTTACTAGGGGCTCGCCCTCCTCAATTATTGCACCGGGAAATGGGAGGTCATGGACCCCGGGGATTTTTATCTCACCCACCATGCACCTTGAGGGGGCGTAGAGTATCCTCTTAACAGCATACCTTAGAGGTTCCGGCTTTTCAATGAGCTCACCCATACAGGCCCTCACATGGGCCTCGGTCATGTTTATACCAAGAGATGCCTCTGCACACTCAAAGGTCCCCTGGATGCGGGGGTTCACCTCCACAACATACACTTCAGAGCCCTGAATTATGAAGTCGACACCATTGGAGCCCCTGAGTGAGAGGTCAAGTATGAGGTCCTCTGCCATCTCCTCAATCACGCCACGGGGCCCGGGTGTTATGTTACCGGCGTAGATGAACTGGCCCTCAAATCCAGGGATGTCCCTTTTGATGATCTGTCTGCTTGTAAGTACCGTCAATGCCTCAGAACCCGTGGATAGCACCGAGGCACTCACAGGCACGCCCTCAATGTACTCCTGCAGCAGGAAATCGCCGCTGGCCTCATGGAAATCCATCACACCGAAACCCCCGGCACCCCTCACGGGTTTTATGAGGTACCTCTTCTCCCCACCGGATACGATCTCCAGTGCTTCCTCGGGGTCAGTGATGAGGTGGGTCTCTGGAGTGGGGTATGAGTTCTTTATCCTCCGGTAGAGGCGGTACTTGTCCTCAACGTGGTCTGCCCGTGTGTTACCCAGCACCTTATCCTCTGGGAGTCCAGGGGCCCCTGTGAGGGGTATTATGCCATCAGCCATTTCCATGAAATCCGATGCTGCTTCGAGGAGTTTCTCTGTACTGAAGTTCTCCTGGAATCTCCCGCAGCTTTCACCCCTTCTCTCCTGGAGGATGCACCTCCTCTCTGTGTATCCAAGGAAGTCCAGGGTGCAGTAGTAGGATGCAGAGTAGACACTGTAACCTGCCCTGAAGGCTGATTCAGCAACGGGTCTTGTGTTGACGCCTATTATGAGGAGTTTTTCCATTCTAGACACAGAATAAGTTGATTTGATAGTCCCGAGCGGAGTCGAACCGCTGTCGCCGGGTCCAAAGCCCAGCAGGATTACCACTACCCCACGGGACTATGACAGTTAATAGGTGGTGAGGTTCATAATAAATAGGTTTCGATAAAAAGGGGGTTTTGGGGGGATAGTCCCGAGCGGAGTCGAACCGCTATCGATGGATCCAGAGTCCATCAGGATTGCCATTACCCCACGGGACTGTATCTGAAAAACAGTTCATATCGGCAGAATAAGTGTTAAGTGAAAGCCATATAAATAGTTTGCGGTTCAGGGTAAAAATAAAATTAGAATAGTTGGAATAACTGGCGGTTAGAATGGTGAGAAGACCCCTATGAATACCAGCCAGGCCAGTATGGTCTTGGCAACGAGGCTCAGTATGATGTACACCCGCTCACCGTAGAGGTAGTCCCTCCACTTACCGACACCCTTATACTGGAGCAGCATGTTGATGGAGAAGGTGTTGAACATCACAAAGTAGAGGAGGAGTGCGAGGTACACGAAGTCAGGTGGCTGGGTCTCTGATGAACCAAGGGCCGCCACAAAGTATGCTGCAATGACGATCCAGGGCGTGAAACCGGAAATACAGCCAAGCAGGTAGGGTGACCAGTCGATCTTCTCGGTGTACTGGTTGATTTTCTCCATGAGATAACCGAACATTATCATTGAGGCATTCAGCACAAATATCATCACAAGTGACCAGAGGTCCCACACACCCACAAAGGTTGCCAGTATGACGATCATTATTGAACTGGAGAACGCATACTCGTACCAGCGGTAGGGGTTCATCCCCCTCCTGAGGTTCTCAACGTAACTCTCATTCCTCAGGAAGGCTATTGTGAAGTGTGCCACCGCAGAGATCAGCAGAAACGATGCAAGTATCACCCCGAGGTAGCTCACAGTGAAAGCCACCTCCGGGTTCGGGAGTACCTGGAAGGACGGCGGGTTCAGGGATATCACCTTGAACTTCAGGTAGAACGTGTATATGTCCCTGTCCCAGGTCAGAAGGTAGCCCAGAGCAACCATCAGGAGACCCTGCAGGAGGTGCAGTGTCCCGGCCGCAATGTTCAGTTTACGGAGTCCCTCAAAGCTTATAGGGGACTTCTCAATCATTTTAAGTCTTTCAACATTGTCCATAAAACAACCCCCGGATTTATTATGTTTCTTAAATTATTTTAATATTTTGTAACGTGGGGTTGAAAAGGAGGAATTTGTTCCAGAACCTTTATTTCAATATTTTTGTAACGTGGGGTTGAAAAAGAGGGGGGTTACCCCAGGAACCTCCTCTGGCTTGCAGCCTCAAGTATGAGTTCCTGGAGGTTGGCGGTCCTGTTAACCCGGAGGGCCCTTATGATTTCATCGGTGACCCTGCGGTGGTCCTCGTCATATTCAGGTTCAATGTACTCCTCAACCGCGGATTTAACCTCAGGGCTGAGGAATGGTGAGTCAGGGTTGGCGTACCTCATAGCATCTCCAAGGTCACGCCTGAGGCCAGGGTAGACATCCTCTATGAATTCAAGGTCCTCAGAGGACAGTGCATTGAAGCCCAGAAGCTCAGGGGGAACCCCCAGGGAGTAGAGGGCCGCGGTGAATGTTATTGCCCTTGGAAGTGAAACGTTACCCATGCTCCTGGCATATCCAAAGAGTCCGATGTGGAGCTTCCTCTTCCTTCTGCCCGGGACGTACCTTGCAACCCTGTTTATGATATCCACGAGGTCCATGACCTGCCTCCGGTACTCCCTGCAGTAGGCTGAGATTATCTCAAGGGCACGGTCGGTGTCAATCTCAGATGCCCTGCCTGGTTTTGCTGACCTCAGCTCCCTTATCCCCCCTATGACCTCTGAGGGTTCATGGTCGTACTTGAAGGAGGACTGGACAGTGAATGTGTATGCCCCGCTGTATTCCCCTGTAACGTCCCTCACGTTATCTGGCCTGAGGTTTCCCCTGAACGGGGCTGAACCCATACCTATGATGGGGTAGAGTTTAACCCCACTCTCCTCCTCAAGGGCCCTGAAGTCTCTGAGGGCTATCCTGTTGAGTATGGTGGCTGAGACCATACCGTAGTTCATTGCCGGGTCGGACCTTGCAAGGAAGACCCTCTGCCCTGTGAGGTCCTTACCATCGAGGTAATCGCCTGTTATACGGGATGCGTTGAGCATCCCCTCATAGTCCTCGAAGAGGGGTATAACATTGATCTCATCGGGCCTGAACTCCCCGATCCACTCCTTGACGGTTACACCATCTGCGAGCTGCAGCTTCTCCTTTCCCTTGACAAAGTCCCGGTAGTAGCTGTGGATCCTGTTGAGGCAGCTGCTGGAGGAGGTCATTGGCAGTATGACCTCGAATACAGGGTGTGTGTCCATTCCATAGAAGAGGCTTGCGGTGTCATAGGATCTTGGTATGCTCTCAAGGGTCTCCAGGAGTATCTTGGCCTCGGCCCTCTCCACAGTGGGGTTGGGGACCCTGAGGGTTAACCTGAGGTCCTCCCCCAGCACATGGTCCTGGAAGAAGGCCTGGTACTTTGTGAGGAGCTTCTTCACGACGTAGTTGTCAACCTCCTTGCCCTCACAGTCCCACATCTGTTCATCACAGCCGAGGTGTGAGAAGACATAGTAGGCCTCCCTGATTTCATCTTCACCACCGAGTTCAGGTTCTGCTGCAAAGAACGGCGGGTTCACGTTGTCTGGATGCTGTGTACTCATGCATCTTGGAACCTTCATGTTTAACACTCCCGGAGTGATATTAGGTGGGAGGACTATAAAAACATCATTATATGCTATCAGGAATTATAGTATTATTAAATTGTATTTTATTCCATTATTTTTATTACTTTATTTCAAGTGTATAAGATTTAAGTGGTTGTTCTACCAAAGTTGTCCTGTAATTAAAATGATAGGAGGTGAATGTAATTAGAAAACAGGGAATAATAGCAGCATTTCTACTGATTTCAGTAATTTTAACATTGATTGGAGGTGTTTCAGCAAGCAGCAACTCCTCAAACACCACAGGAGATCAGATAAATTTCCTTGTAATAGGAACAGACAGGACAACCAGTCAGATGGTAAAGGTGATGCATAACATCTCGGCCGATTACCCCCACATAAAGTTTAAGGCGAGATCTGTGAGCCAGGCAGGCAACAATCTCACAGAGATCCCTGAACTCATTGATTGGGCTGACATCATATACCTGGATAACATTGAGGGCGGTCCAGTTTCAGATCGTATCCTGGAGTTACACGCTGAAGGGAGGATGAACAACAAGACAGTGGTTGTCATGGGAATGCCCACATGGTACGTTCCGCTCATCAGGATAACAAATATTGGCGGCACCCGTTTTGTATCACAGAGTGAAGAACCACTTACTGATGTCCAGATGCAGCTGATGTACCAGCAGCTCAGGGGTTACACTGCAAATTCATCCCTGATAGATGAGGTGAAACTCCAGTACCCTGCAGCGGCGAATTACATTGAGGCGTACAGGTACCTTTCAAGGGATCTTTTAATGTACTTCCTTGCCCTCAGGTACCCTGATGGGGGCTTCACATACAGACCACCAGTGTCAACCAAGCCATATGTCATATACAGAAACGGAACCGAGTACCAAAATTTTGCCAGCTACTCATCATATGTTAAGCCTGGGAGACCCACCGTTGGAATAATCGCCTACAGACATGTAACCCTTGGAAGGGGTGATAGCAACATTCTGGACGCACTTGTGACTGAACTTGAAAGCAGAGGCATAAACACGATACCCGTGGTTGCAGAGGGTAACCCCGCAAACGGCCTCAACGTTATAAGGGCAATCAATGAATACTTCATTGATCGAACAGCGAACACCTCAAGGGTCGATGCCATAATCAACCTGGCATGGCTCATCGGTGGAAGTATGGGCCAGGCAAATGGAACTAGCTTCCTCTCAAGTTTTGGGGTACCTGTGTTTTCACCCCTACAGGTCTGGTCAAGCGGTTACCTCACCACTGATTACTGGCAGATCTCACAGCAGGGCTTGGACTACAGTTTCGGATCTGAGATGGCAATCGAGGAGACCCAGGGCCACATTGAACAGATACTCATTGCAACAATGAAAACATCAGTGGATCCGGTAACCGGACTTGAGATGGTTGTCGCTGATGTCATACCAGAGAGGCTCATAAGAATATGTGAGAGGATTTCAAACTGGCTGAAACTTCGATACATGAATAACACTGAAAAAATAGTTGCACTTGTCTACTACAACTATCCACCTGGCAGGGAAAACCTTGCAGGGGGCAACTCTCTAAACGGCCCTGAATCAATACTCAGCATCCTCAGGCTACTTAAGGAAAACGGTTACACGCTGGAGGTACCAGCAAACGTTGATGAACTCATAGCCACCATGCTGGGGCGGGGAAGAAACCTTGAACTTGCAGGTGAACTTGAGAATGCATCAGCAGGGATGGTTCTCTGGGATGTATCTGAATTCATGGAATGGTTCATGGAACTACCGGATATAACCAGGAAGGAAATGGAGGAGGGACCCCTTGGCTACATTGAGGTACTTGCATCCAGGATATATACCATTCCACTCAGCAAGAGAACTATTGAACTCAACAAGCTAATTACACATACACTTACAGAATGGAAGAAGGGCATTGAATCAGCTATAAGGGAGATGGGTAACTACCTGAACCTAACGCAGAGGGAAAGGGCACTTGAACTCCTTGAAAGGGCCTACAGTGCACTTCAGGGGATAGTTAACTGTGAGGACAGATGGGCAGAGTTTCGCAGAGCAAAGTCAGAATTCCTTGAAATGAAGATACCAGGGCTCTGTGGCTGGGGAAAGCCGCCCGGCGATTTAATGGTGATTGAAAGAGGCGGAAAAAAGTACTTCGTGCTACCGATAATAAGCTTCGGTAAAGTTTACATTGGACCACAACCAATGAGAGGCTATGAGGATGCTTCAATGCTCTACCACAGCCAGGTTATACCGCCAACATATCAGTACCTTGCATTCTACGCCTACCTGCAGACAAGGATCAATGCAAGCGCAATAATTCACCTTGGGCAGCATGGAACATATGAGTGGCTTCCCAGAAAGGACATAGCACTTTCAGGTTCAGATTATCCTGACATCTGCATTGGCAATGTACCTGCCATATACATTTACAACATGGATGGAGTCGGCGAGGCCATACATGCAAAAAGGCGTGGACTTTCAGTGGTCATAGGGCACCTGACACAGCCATTCACAGGATATACACTGACAGAGGAGATGAGCCAGCTCAAGAACCTCATTGGTCAGTACATGCTGACCTCAAATGAGGGAAGACCTGCTGTCTTTACCGAGATAAGGAGGATTGCAGAGAACCTTAACCTTCTTTCCTTGATTGATGAGGAGAATATGGATGAATCAGCTGACGCACTGGACGAATACCTGAAGGGACTTGAGAATACGGTGACACCACTTGGACTCCATTCATTTGGTGTCGACTGGACCACTGAGAGGGTCATGGCACTTGCAACCACCATACTCACAAGAAACCGAGTGATACCCGTAAATGGAACAGTGTATTTAACACCAAAGGAAGCCCTGTCAGGTTTACCCGGGTCACTTGATTCGATAATCCTCCAGATAATAGCAGGGACATCACTGCAGGAGATAATCGCCAGCCTACAGGTGGCTACAGGTAGAAACCTTACATCCACGGAGCTCAAGGCACTGAACCTCACAGAAACCTATGTGCGGAATATAATCATCAGCCCAATGATGGAGAGAAAATCGCTCCTCGATGCCCTTAACGGCCGTTACATTGCAGCAGCGACAGGGGATGATCCCGTCAGGAATCCAGCATCACTTCCAACGGGAAGAAACCTTTATGGCCTCGACCAGCAGAAGATACCCTACAATACGGCATGGATAAGGGGTCGAGCACTTGCAGAGGATGCCCTCAGAAGCTTCAATACAACTCCAGAGCAGCTTGGTGTGATACTGTGGGCTACCGAGACACAGAGGGATCAGGGCGCCACAGTCTCATTTATAATGAGGCTACTCGGCGTTGAACCCGTTTATGGGGGAACAGGAGGCTCAAACGTCATCGGAGTCAGAGCCACGCCACTTTCACAGCTCAACAGACCTAGGGTGGATGTTGTTGTAACAATAACAGGCGTGTTCAGGGAGACATTCCCTCAGGTTGCAGTTCTCCTGGACCGTGGATTCAGGGTTGCACTTGCAGCATCATACAACACCATCGTACAGTCACTTAACAGTGAAAGCCCATCTATGAGGTCAAAGATAATCAATGCCCTTGATTCGGCGGTTAAGACTATAAAGGAGGCAGGACTGTTCACCCCAGGAAACGATTCACTTGAGATGAACAGTATAGCAAGGCACTGGTTATCTGATGTAAGGTATCTCCTTGGAATGGGAATCAATGAGACAGAAGCGGGAAAGGCCGCAATACAGAGAGTTTTCGGACCCCCTGGTGGGGAATGGGGTTCAAAGACTGTCCGTGAAGGCGTGCACATGACTGATACATGGGATGACAGAGGGGAACTTGCAAGGGGTTACATAAGTGACATGGGCTTTGCGTATGCAGAGGATAGCTGGGAATCTGTGGGAACAGCGATATTCACAAGGCGACTCTCAGCGGTCACTGCAGCATACCATTCAAGGTCCACCAATGTCCATGGAATACTTGACCTTGACCACAACTTTGAATTCCTCGGTGGCATGAGGCTGGCCGTGGAGTACCTCAGTGGTAGCGTACCAGGCATGTTCATCCTGAACCAGAGGGACCCAGCATCATCAACAGTAGAGACAGCATCACAGTTCATAATGAGGGATCTTCACACCAAGTTCTTCAACAGGGAATGGATAGAGGCTATGATGAAGGAAGGTTATGCCGGTGCAAGGTCAATTTCCAGTGACTTCTTCTCAAACATGTGGGGATGGCAGGTTGTTGCACCAGAGGTTATCAATGACAGAATGTGGAACGATGCTCTTGACATATACCTCAAGGACAGGTACAGGATCGGTGTTAGCAGGTGGCTTTCAGAGGGCAGCAACGCATACTCAATGATAGCACTTTCAGAGACGTTCCTCAAGGCAGCCTATAGGGGATTCTGGTCAGCAAGTGAAGGGGACATTCGGTTCGTTGCAAATACATGGGCAAGACTTGTCAAGGCAAATGGTGTTACAGGCGGACACATTGATATAAACATGGTTACGTGGACCCTCCAGTACGTTGACCCTGACCTTATGGAGGCAGTGAAGAACAGGCTTTACGCTGCAACAAAAAGCTCAGCATTTGCCCCTTCATCTGATGGATCCACACCGGATGTACCATCCACTCCAGGAAATTCAGGTGATGCAACATCAGGTTCAGGTACCTCAGGAAGCTCAGCTGGAAGGGCAAGATCCACTTCGGCCAATGGTGGAGCCAGGGACTCAGTTTCAGCAGAATCAGAATCATCAGAGGTCGGTGAAGCGAAAGGACCATCAAATGCAAAGGCCTACGAGGTTAAGAAACATCAATCAATCAGCGAAGAAAAAAGTGAGATACCTGTATATGCGGTGGTTGGAGTAATTTCCCTCCTGTGCCTCATTGGACTTGGATATTACCTTGGTCCCAGGGGCACATAAACCCCATTTCTTTTTTAGTAATCTATAAGGATTCTGATTCTTCACTATTTCTATGAATGTAAGAATCAGGGGTACAGAAATTAGCTATGAGATAATTTATAGGGATGTTAAGAACCCGAGAATAGAACTCAGATTCGAGAGTATCAGACTCATACTCCCCAGGGATTTCAGGGGAAAGCCAGAGGATCTCATCCTATCCAGAAAGGACTGGATTGAGAGAAAACTGGATGAACATGAGGAGATGGTGAGGGTTGCATCCGGCTTTGAACTCCAGGGGAGGGGTGAGGATGAGTTCAGGTCCCTTGTCCTGGGATTCCTTGACCATTATTCAGGGGAGCTTGGGGTGACGCATGGGAGGGTCAGGTTCAGGAGGATGAGGTCAAGGTGGGGTAGCTGCAGCTCCCTCGGTAACCTGAGCTTCAACACACTCCTCTCATACCTCCCTGATGAACTCGTGGAGTACGTGGTCCTCCATGAACTGGCACATATGCTTGAGATGAACCACAGCAGGAGGTTCTGGGGTATCCTTGAATATTACATTCCAGACTGGAGGGAGCGAAGGGAGATGCTGCGGTATTACTGGGTGCGGCTGCACCTTGAGGGGTTCGCCGACTAGCAGGTCACGTGGATTATGGCTGCAACCCTTCTGCCCCTTCTCTTCTCATCATTGTACCTTTCTATAGCCTCACATGTTGGAAGCACCACAGCGGATTTGAATTCGGTTTCAAGGGCACCGTAAATGCCTGAACCTATGATTATACAGTCAGGGTTTTCAGTTTTAAGTTCCTCTAGTTCCTCCTCTGCCATGAGGTGTGAGGTTCCATGCTTCCTCCTTGATATCTCCTTCTTCCTTGGGGTTACGGTTCCATCGACGTGGACTACAATGTCTGATGTGTATTCACGCCCCCTGTACTTCACAAGTCCGAAGCGGCAGTCTGAGAACATACTGAACACCTCATTCAATCCTTTGCACCCTGAATATGACGGTGCCCCCATCTGTGTAGGGTTCACCCGGG
This sequence comes from Methanothermobacter sp., assembly GCF_030055425.1. Classification (NCBI taxonomy): domain Archaea; kingdom Methanobacteriati; phylum Methanobacteriota; class Methanobacteria; order Methanobacteriales; family Methanobacteriaceae; genus Methanothermobacter; species Methanothermobacter sp. The sequence goes on along the minus strand of NZ_JASFYE010000001.1, from coordinate 304,396 downwards.
TCAACGCACTGCATGTAGGCGTGCTCATCGTCGCCCTCCACTGTGAGTCCCAGCTCCACGGGGCACCATTTCCTCTCCAGGATGGTTGTGTAGTGCAGTATCGTTGATAGGGCATGTGTGCACAGGGCATCGGTTCTTTCAAGGTCTATTTCAGGGTCATTTATTATGATACGGTCACCCTCCCTGTATACCGGGCAGTTCCCCCTTATCTCATGTACTCGTATCTCAAGCATCCGACCACCTGTGATGGATTATGGATGGTAAAACTTAAATAGGTTTTGAATATATATTCAATTGGTGTCTCTTATGGAACTTACAAGGAGCATGGAAAATTACCTTGAGACAATATACAGGATACGGAAAAGGGGTACTGTGAGAACATCGGATCTATCGGCACGCCTCAAGGTTAAACCGGCCAGTGTGACCCAGATGCTCAGGAAACTCCATGAAATGGGACTTGTGGTCTACCACCCATACCTCGGGGCTGAACTCACAGATACTGGCAGGGAACTTGCAGAGGAGGTCCTCAGAAAACATATGCTCCTGGAGTGCTTCTTCCATGAGGTCCTGGGGATGGACATAGACTCATCCTATGAGGAGGCCTCCCGGATGAAGCATGAACTCTTCACAGAGACAGAGGATGCACTCAGGAGGTACCTCAGGAACCCCTCAAGGTGCCCCCACGGGATACCCATACCCTGAAAAATATTTAAGTTAAGATACCAAGTTAAGGACCATGAGGTCAGGAGCAGATAAATTCCTTGGAGAATCACCGGAGATATCCGAAAAATTCATGAAATTCAGAAACGCCGTAATGTCTGAGGGTAAACTCACAGAGCGTGAAAAGATGCTGATAGCGGTCGCATGTGCCGTTGCAGTAAGGTGCGATGCCTGCACAGAGAAACACGCCACAGAGGCCCTGAAAATAGGAATAGGGGAGGATGAACTCAAAGAGGCAGCTGCGGTGGCAGCCCTGATCAGGGCGGGCTCTGCAATGAACACGGCCTCCAGGATATTTCTGGACTGAAACCCCTGCTAAGGACTCAGGGCTCAACCTTCAGGATGAATTTCAGCACGAACTTCAGCCCATGCAGAAACACAGCCACAGCCATAACGACCATGGCAACAAGGAGTCCAGATTTAACAGAGTAGAACACATAGATGTTCCTGAAGGTGAATGGGAAGACACTGTAAAGGGATGAGACCAGAAGGTAACCAAGGGCACTCAGAATGATCTGGGCGAAGGTCCAGAGCCACTGTTTTCTGTATATTATAAGTGCGGCGTTTGCAATGAGATTGGCGGCGATCACAACATTGAAGAGGGGTATCAGTTCCCTAAAGGACTCCTCTACAAATGATAGGTTCCAGTTCATGACACTGTTCACAATATAGAGGAGTATGATGTTCACTATGATGCCAACTAAAAACTCCTGATTTTTTAGTTCCTTGTCCCTGAGGAATTCCTTTAGAATATTATTATCCACTTTTTAATCTCCATAGATGTATGTTCCTTTATAGGTGTAATTTTTAATTTCAGGCGTTTTATCAAGGATTCTGAATTCAGCCCCGTAGCCGTGGTGCTCAAGTGAAATCTTGAGGTGGGCCAGTGCTATCCCCATATCGATGGGGTTCCACCTCCCAAGAAGGCGCCTTTTAACAGGGTTCTGGACCCGGCAGTATGCATGGACAATCCCATCACCACCCCTCAGGTACCAGGGCTGGTTGTTAACTGCGGATGGTGCAAGGCGCACAGCCTCAAGCACATCATCCATTCCCCTAATGTCTGTTATTTCACAGAGGGGTTTCCTCTTGAACTCTGATGGCTCCCTGTGCACCGGTTCTGCTGCAACCCCAAAGGCAAGCAGGATGATGAATTCAAGGTCAGATTTCACATGTCCCTTAACCCTGGGGATCCCCTGCCAGCAGCTTCCAATCCCCATGGAGGAGAGCTTCAGATCCATCTGCTGCAACATGAAGCCCACGTTGAGCCGCCCCATGTGTCCCTCTGAGAAGGCCGCAATGTAGTGGGGGGCGGGTTTCTGCATCCTGGTACTGACATCATTCTCCCCTATTATCCTGAATTCAAACGGAATGGAGGGAAGAAGTGATTCAAGTCCACCAAGGTAATCCCTGATCTCATGGAGTGCATCGTCTGATACAGGCGACGAATACCTTCTCGTGGATTTTCTCCTGAAAATGAAAGGGTAGAGTTTCTTCATCATATTTACTCCATATTGTCATTCCCAAATTCCATAAATAATCTGTCAGTCATTCTACAAGTCCTTTCCTAACGTTTTTATGTTGAGGTGTACCTCATCAATGCTTCCCTGGAAGTACCTGAGGTCACCATCAGGAAGGTGCCATGTTGCGGTGCACTCCTGGGGTAGATGAACCCATCGTGTTCCCTGTAGGAGAGAACATCAACACTCCAGGGGTGTGCCTCCATGTTGAACTCTGCACAGTGCCGGTCCTCTGTCTGGAACCTCACAAACCTTCCATGGTCATCGAAGCTGAAGACACCACTGGCCTCAACGCCATGATTCCTTATGGTGGCCTCAACTGTGGTATCATCCAGGGCGTACCATTCAATGCACTCTGATAGGGCAAGGGATGGAAGAAGGAGGGCCTCTGAGAGTACGGTTACAAGGGCTGAACGGCCCATTTCAGGTCCGTGCTCATCTGCAACCTCCAGGAATTTAAGGGCCCTGATGATCATTCTTCCCTTACATCTGGAGTAGAGGTCAAGGCCCTCCAGGGGGACCCCGAAAAAACGGCCGGCCAGGTACACGCACCTGAAGGTGTGGGGGGTGTTGAACTGGAACATGTCCATGTTCATCCACCTCTCACCCCTCCTTATTCTTGAGTCCCCCCACCTTATCAGGAGGTTTTCTGCGTCTTCAGGGAGGCTGCAGAGGGCAAGGTGTCTTCTGATCTGGTCGGGTAGCTCCCTCTCATTCAGGGAGGTATTATTTTTGAGTTCTTCTTCAACTTCCATCTCAAACATCTTTTTAAGCATTCTATCATCTTCTTTTACGGTATTCCATGTACCTTCGTTTTGAGGCCCCTTCAAGCTTTGCGAATATCCTGAAGAGGTCCTCCACCTCATCATCGTCCAGTGATTCAAAGAGCGACCCCACAGCTGCCCTGTCCTTTTCATCCCTTCCACTCCAGAATTCATGGAATCTGGGGGTTGTCTCAAGGCGCAGTATTCTCCTGTCCCTGTCCGGTTTTATCCTTATGAAACCCTTCTCCTCAAGGCGTACTGCGAGTTGCTTGACGTTCTGGTGCGTGGTACTCATGGCCTCAGCCATCTCCTGCATTGAGGGGGGCCTTTCAAAGACATTTCCGAGGATCACAAGAAAAAGCCACTGTTTGGGTGTTATGTTCTCTGGGAGAAACTCCCGTCCCACTATATATTTCCAGCGCTGCTCAATGAGAAAGAGGGCCACCAGTATGTACCTCTCCATGGCATCCCGGGAACCGGCGTGTTCATTTACAATTTCTCTTGAATCCTTCATCAAGGAACCTCACTCTTAATACCACAGGTTTCAGTGGTGTTTCCTCTGACTTCATATGGTAATATATTACATATTAAGGTAATATATTACATAGTTCTTTTTGCAGCATATAAAGTTTTGCAGGATTGGAAGATGAGCTGAGGGATCTGGACCAGCACTATTAACACCATATTAAAATTTAATATTACACAGATTTGAGTTAAAGGGAACGTAAATGATTCATATATGAAAAATAACTGATTTTATTGCTTTTATTCTTATATTAAACTTCAAAAGAGGCTTTAATGTTAATAAAAATCCTTTTAATTTCTATTTGAATTTTCAATTAATATTTTTATTATATTTAATATTATAAAATCATATAAATTTCCACATCATATGTATTAATTTTCCATTGAATTATTACATTAATTTGATTCAATTCAAAAATAGTAATAAAAAATTAATAAAAACTCTTAAATAAAATTTCTGAAAGATCTCTGATTGTAAAGAATAAAGGAGGTGAAAATGATTAGAAAACAGTTGATTATTCTATTGATTGCAGCTTTTTTTACAGTGATTCTACAGGGATCAGCTGTAGCGGCAGAAATTGATGGAGGTGAAATTAAAAATCCAGAGAACCTCACAGACAGTGAGGGGCGATTCACATTCACTGGTGTCACTGATAATAACCATGTTGTGTGGGTGGACCCACTGACAGTACCGGCTAAGTATCGAATCAACGAAACACTGAGACTGACACTGCACCCATCATCAAATGCATCATTGAGGGCCGGAGATGTAGTACTTGAGGCATCCTTCATCAATTCAACCATAACAGGAAGGCTCTACGCTGACCTGAACAGGAACAGTGTCTTTGATGATAGGGATGAGGCACTCTCCGGTGTGAGGGTGGTTGACCCTCCGGAGATAAGATTCCTGATAATCTCATGGCCAACAGAGGCTGGGCAGCTCCTTCAACCGGTTAAGAACATAATGCAGAAGCACCCTGAGATCACAGTGAAGGTCAGAAACACCGACCAGGCAAAACTGAACCTTACAGAGACCGCACAGTTAATTGAATGGGCCGACCTCATATATATCAGCAACGTCCAGACCGTCAACGGCCCAAACGGGCCCGTCCCTGACCTCCTCATGTCAATGAAGAACCAGGGAAAACTCAACGGTAAAATAATAGCAGCCTACCCCAACCCATACTACTGCTTCCCGGTTGCAAGGCTTACAAACATAAACAACACACGATTCGTGGATGCAAACGGTACTGAACTCACTGACAGCCAGCTGCAGGCCATTTTCGAGTCAGTATCAAGGGCTGTACCCCCCAAGACACCAATCATGGTTCTAAGGGAACTCCAGGCAGCCTACCCGGCCATGGCATCCTATCTGAAGTTCCAGGAATACAAGACATCAGACACAGCATCCCCAGAAAACAGGGAGGAGGGCCTCATGTACCTCATAGCCCTGGCATTCCCGGGTAGGGGATACACATTCCGCGAACCAGTTATAGTGCCAAAGTATGCCCTCTACCGCAACGGAAGACTCTACTACAACTTCACAGACTACGAGCAGTTCCTGGTTCCAGGAAGACCAACGGTGGGTATAACATCATGGATGGCCCTCACATGGGAACGCGGGGACCTCCTGATGCTCGACAGACTCATAGGTGAAATGGAATCAAGGGGTATAAATGTTATAGCCACAATAGCCCAGGGAAACCCCGTTGACGGAACACCGGTCATAAATGCCATGAGAAGCTACTTCCTGGACTCACAGAACAGGACAAGAATTCAGGGCCTCATAACACTCCAGTCATTCAAACTGGGGGGTGCAACCGCAGCGATTGCCGAGAAAATGGTCCTTGATAACAGCATCCTTGTCTTCAGACCCCTCAATGTGGCTGACACCGAGGAAACCTGGTACATTTCTGACGCAGGAATGGACTTCACCAGCATAACAAGTCAGATAGTCCTGCCTGAATTCCAGGGTCAGATCCTCACAATGGTAACAAGTTCAACCAGAAAGTCACTGGATCCATTAACAGGACTTGAGGTTGAATTCTATCAGCCCATAGATGAGAGGGTCGAAACCTTTGCAGACAGGATTGCAGCCTGGATTAAACTCAGGTACACACAGAACGCGGATAAAAGGGTTGCGCTCATCTACTACAACTACCCTCCAGGGAAACAGAACCTTGCAGGTGCAAGTTACCTCGACGGACCATCCTCAATACTTGAGATACTGGGGCTCCTGAGGGAGAACGGTTACACTGTTAGGAATGTGCCTGCGGGAGTGGATGAACTCCTAACAGAGATGATGAACCGTGGCCTCAACATTGCAAACTGGGCTCCAGGGGAACTCGAGAGACTTGCCAATGCAACCATCCTCTGGGACGTGGAGAGGTACATGGAATGGTACAGCAGGCTCCCTGAACTTGCAAGAAAGGAGATAGAGGAGGGACCATTCGGGTACATCGAAGCCCTCTTTAAATACAGCGTTAACAACCCCAGACTACTGGATACACTGGAGAGGTGGCAGAAGTCACTGATCTCAACCATAGATGACATGCAGATCAGCAGGGCATCAGAGGCCAGGAGACATGTTTTAAGGGCTTACAGCGCCCTTAAGGACATCCTAAACGGCATTAACAGGTGGAACGAGTTCTACAGTGTAAAGTCAGCGTTCCTGGCACTCAGGGTCCCTGGGCTGTGTGGATGGGGCGCTCCTCCCGGAAACATCATGACCGTTGAGAAAAACGGCAGGAAATACATGGTGATACCCGGGATGTTCTATGGAAACGTCTTTGTGGCTCCACAGCCACAGCGCGGCTGGGAGGGCGATGCAGATAAACTCTACCACAGCCAGATAGTCCCGCCACACCACCAGTACCTGGCATTCTATGCATACCTTCAGATGGAATTCTGTGCCGATGCAATGATACACCTCGGAAGACACGGAACCTATGAATGGCTCCCCAGAAAGGAATCAGCCCTCTCAGGGGCAGACTACCCTGACATATGCCTTGGAAAAGTGCCAAGCATATACATCTACATCATGGATGGTGTCGGTGAGGTCATACATGCCAAGAGGAGGGGGCTGGCTGTGAGCATAAGTCATCTGACCCCACCAATGGAGGCAACGGGAGTCTACGGTGACATCGCGGCACTCAAAACCCTGATAGACCAGTACCATGCAGCAACAGGCGACAGGTCAGAGGAGATAAAACTGATAAGGGAGAGGGCAGCCAAACTCCACCTTGAGACAGTAATGGACCTCAACATGGACCCCGATGAACTGGTTGACAGGATAGACGACTACATAAGGGAACTTGAGGGTACAATGATGCCGTTGGGCCTCTACGTCTTTGGCAGGGACTGGAATGAGAGCCAGGTTACCACAATGGTCAGATCCATGGCAACAGTACCCAGGATAACCGTCGGTAACAGCACATTCATATCAGTGATACAGGCACTTTCAGGGGTGAACAGGGGAGTGGATATGATCATAAAGGATTTCTACGGCGGAAAATCACTTCAGGCGGTCATATCTGAACTTCAGCTGGCACTTGGAAGAAATCTAACAGCCACAGAGATAACGGCCCTCAACCTGACACTCAACGATGTCCTGAACATCAGGGGTTCAGGTGCAAGGGAGAGGCAGATGCTCCTCAGGGCCCTTGGGGGAGGATACATACCACCCACAGCAGGGGGAGACCCGATCAGAAACCCATCAGCAGTCCCAACAGGGGGGAACCTGTATGGTGAGGACCCATCACTCCTTCCAACACAGGCTGCATGGATCAGGGGATCAAAACTTGCAGATGAAGCCCTTAGATCATACAATGCAACCCCTGAACAGCTGGGTGTTGTCATATGGGCCACAGAAACCCAGAACGACAAGGGAGCAACAGTGGCATTCATCCTGAGGCTCATGGGACTCGAACCTATCTATGGATATGGGGGTTCTGTCATGGGTGTGAGGGCAACACCACTGTCACAGCTCAACAGGTCAAGGGTGGATGTCCTGATGACCACGTCCGGGATATTCAGGGAGACCTTCCCGCTTCTGGGAGTGCTCCTGGACCGCGCATCAAGGGTGGCACTTGCAGCATCCTTCAACACACTGATGGCAGCTATAAATCAGGAAACAAACGATAACAGGACGAAACTCATCTCTGCACTCAACGCCTCAGTTTCAAGTATCCAGAAAGCAGGTCTCTTCATTCCTGGCAGCGACCCACTTGATAAGAACCCCATTGCAAGGCACTGGCTCTCAGACGTTAAGGCGCTCATTAAACTTGGAATGAAACCTGAGGACGCTGGAATCGCCGCAATATCCAGGCTATTTGGACCATCCCTCGGTAACTATGGCACCAGGCTCCCTGAGGCTGTTCAGCAGGACTGGACGTGGGATGAAAGGCTGGACCTTGGAAAGCTCTACATTGACAGCATGAAGTATGCGCTGAGCGAGGATGGCTGGGGAGTGGACCTTGAAGAGGTCCTGACAATGAGGCTACGGGACGTTGAGGGCGTCTACCACTCAAGGTCAACGAATCTCTATGGAGTTCTGGACGTGGACCACAACTTCGAGTTCCTCGGCGGCTTCAGGCTTGCAGTGGAGGCTGCAGGCGGCAGGATTCCAGGGATGTACATAATAAACCAGGTGAACCCATCGGCTTCCAGAATAGAGACCCTTGGACAGTTCCTCTACAGGGAGCTCCAGTCCCGCTACTACAACCCCCGATGGATACAGGCGATGATGCAGAGCGGGTATGCAGGCGCAAGGGAGATCTCAAACAACTTCGTTGCCAACCTCTGGGGATGGAATGTTATGAGTCCTGAGACGGTTTCCGAGTGGATGTGGAGGGAAACTGTGGATGTCTACCTCAAGGACAGATATGGCATTGGTGTCAGGGAATGGCTTTCAAGGGGTAAGAACAGCTATGCACTCATAAGCATGACAGGTACCATGCTCACCGCAATACACCGCGGGTACTGGAATGCTGATGATGCCACAAGGCGCCTGATAGCCACCACATGGGCAGAGGCCATCGCAGAAAATGGTGTTGCCTGCTGTGACTGCAGCTGCGGCAACATTGCAATGATGGAGTGGGCCATGCAGTACCTCAACCCTGACCTCCTTGCAAGGGTTAAGGAGAAACTGTATGCGGCCACAAAGAGCTCAGCATTCGCCCCAGCAGGTGGATCCAACCCTGATGTCCTCTCAACCCCTAACCCGGGCGAGCCAGATACAGGGTCAAGTTCAGCCGGGCGAACCCCATCATCAGATAGGCCGGATGCAAGGCCCAGTGATGCTGCAGGCGTGGATTCTGAGGTTACCAGTGCCTCCCAGGAGTCACCTGGTGCTGAGGCCGGGAAGGCCTATGAGGTGAGCAGGGCAACTGCATCACAGAGTTCAAGCACCGGAATGCCAGTCTACGCCATAATCGGTGTTATAGCGCTGGTAGCCCTTGTTGGCGTCGGATACTTCCTTGGAACTGGAAGAAACTAAAATTAATTAATTTTTTATTTTTTATTTTTTATTTTTTATTTTTTATTTTTTATTTTTTATTTTTTATTTTTTAAAGGTACTAAAAAGAGCACTACTTCTTAAAAAGTGTACTTTTTTACACTTGAAGTGTACGTCTGAGTGTGTTGTTAAGTAATAATTATGGTTCAACCCCTGAGTTCCTCAAGGATTGAACTGAACTCATCATCACCGATAACAGGTTCAGCCCCGGATGTATCAACGGGTTTCAGGGTATTGGCATAGACCATTCCCCTCGTCCTCCCTGTGAAGACGGGCTCCCGCAGTCTGAAGACCCTGAGAATCCAAACATACCCCCTTGAGCCGAGGTAGGATCGGACGTGCTCCGGGCTCCAGATATGATAATCACTGAACCTTCCAAGGCGATTTGAGGGTCTCTCAATAACATCGACAACCTCTGCAAGGTACCTGACAGCCGCCATATCACCCTGCATCTCAGGGAGCTTCCTTTCACTTACAAAGTCATGGTACTCGGCCTTGAAGGCCCCCAGAAAGTCATCCTTCAGGGCATAACTTTTTGTGGGGTAGAGGAGGAACCTCGGAGCCGACGTCCTGTACTTCCTGATAAGGATGGTCTGAATACCCTCACCCAGGGCCTCCACCACCGCATTCCATTCATTGAGACACTTGTCATCTCCATAATTTCACCTGAATAGATATTATCCTGTAAATTATAAATACCATTCATCATCTTCTGACAATTCAGCACCCATCCTGCAAATTCCTGAATAAAATTTAAGGTTCCAGGGGAACATAGAAACATTGATGAAAAGGGAACTAATCTCACTTTTTGTACTCCTCCTTGTCCTCTACCAGCTGAATGCTGCGGAAGCAGTTAATCTCACAGGCCACGTGAGGTACCTGAGCAAGGATATAGGGCCGCGGCCAGCAGGCTCCCATGCAGAGGCAGAGGCTGCAGATTACCTGGCAGCACAGTTCAGAAAATATGGACTTAAAACAGAGGTCAGGGAATTCAAATATTACTCACTGAGGTCAGATGATGTTAAAACATCCAGGAACGTGATTGGAACCATTGAGGGCCTCTCAGAGAGGGAGGTGGTGATATGCGCCGACCTTGACACCCCACGTGATACATTAACATCAACCTAAATTGAAGCAGAGTACCGCTCTGAGATTATACACAAGGTAGACGGGAACATTCTATCCGCCCTGAGGTTCAGTCTTGACTGGGGGCGGCTCTCTTACTGGTGGCTATGATTTTATCCCTTTTCCTCATACCTGAAGGAGGCACTTCTCATGATTAAAGGATTCGATGAACATTTATTCGATGTTTTGAAGCATCTGGCATCTGAGGGAGGAAAAATGTATGTTGACACTCTACAATCCAGAGGACATGAAGTTTGAGGAGTTGAGGGTCCATTATCCATTACTTTATGGTTTCATAGATTTTCATCCATTTCAAATTAACAAAGATGGTGATGAGATTAAAATAAAATTAGCAGATAATAAACTGTTTTTCACAGTTTTAGATGGGTTCAATGTTTCAATTGAGTCCAATACAAGATTAGAAACAGATATGCTCACACGAATGTTTAAATTAAAAGGTAAATTTTTTGCATATATATCCCCACATTCAGGAGATCCTGTAGATTATAGGGATTATAAAGACTTTTTAATCAAATTTGAGAATATTCTGTCATTCATAACCGAAAAACCATTTTATGCTTCATGTATTCAGGGAAAAAGTAGTGATGGAGAATGGAATAACATCGGAACTCATGTGACCCCAGGTAAAGTTATGTCAAGTGGACCTGAAAGTTTTAGAATTAAATTTTCTGATATAAAAAGTGAGTTTCATGATATACTTTCAAATGCCATTGATTCATCCTTTCAGCATGTCTTGGGATTCTACGTGGATCACCTTTATAATACACGTAAGTCGCTTGAAGAAGAGTTTTTGAGCTATGTTAATGGACTGGAGGCTTATCATAAGATCTATTTTAATGGTGAAGTTAGTCTGAGGACCCGGTTAAAGGAATTGAAGGATTATAGCGACATGAACATCACACCAAGGGAACTGGACAGAATTGTTAAGATTAGGAACTATCTTTCTCATGGTAGGATAGAACACGATCATAATAATGAATTAAATTACCTACAAACTGATTTTGAACTTCCTTATAAAATCAGAACCTTTCTTAAACGATGTCTCCTGAAAAAATTGGATTTCAGGAACGATGAAATAGAGGCCTTATGGAGTATATGATAAAATGTAGACCTTATGGGTCTATAGATCTAGATTAATTATAAAAGGTAGGCTCACTATCATGTTCTTCGTAATATGGAAATATAACGCAATAATCCATTCGTTTTGCACCCATAGTTTCAACCTTTAACCTGTTCTATTAAACTTTAAATCATAAAAAATTGGAAATTTTTAAATATATAAACAAATTATATTTAATATGCAGGACCAGTTGATTCATGCTGTTTCAGCATGATGGGGGATCACAGCCTTGAATATTCTGGATAACAAAAAGGGGGTGATTGTATGGATGATGACTGCTGCAGGGGAGTTCTGGGGTGTGTGTTTGGCCTACTTCTGCTTTATTTCATACTCAGCATACTCGCATAAGTAACCCTATGATAACTCTGGAGGCGTATCATGGTGGATTTCAAATTTTATGGTGGAGTTGATGAGATCGGTGGTAACAGGATAGAGGTATCCTGCAACGGTGATGGGATATTCCTTGACTTCGGGATGAGGTTCAACATTGAGAAACTCTACTTTGATGAGTTCCTGCAGCCAAGGAGCTTCAATGGTCTCGGTGACCTCATGGAGCTTGGGGCCCTCCCAAGGATAAGGGGGGTTTACCGTGAGGACCAGATGAGGTACCTTGGAATGAAGTTTGAGGAGGAGCCGGCGGTATCAGGGGTGCTTCTGAGCCACCCCCACCTTGACCATGCAGGATGCCTCAAGTACATACGCCACGATATACCATTCTATATGACGGAGGAGAGCTTTCTAGTCCTTAAGGCCATAGAAGAAACTTCAAATGGGAACCATGATCTCATTCAATACAACCCAAGGTTTCATTTCGTAGAAAAAAAGCGAAAATTAGGGAACACATCACATAAAAGAGACGATGATACCAGATTAAACAGGCCCATAAATCTTCTTAAACCCTATAAAACTCAGTACACGAGTGAATTTAGCATTACACCAGCACCAGTTGACCATTCGGTCCCAGGCTCCTGCGCGTACCTGATAGAATCAGAGGAGGCAATAGTATACACTGGGGACATCAGATTTAAGGGTCGAAGGGATCATGAATCCAGAAAATTCGTTAAAAAGGCAAGGAAGTTTTCCCCAAACATCCTCATAACAGAGGGGACAAGGATAGACCAGGATAATAGTACCTTCGAGGAGGATATTGAGAGGAGAACAGCAGCTATAGCTGCACACCACAGGGGACTTGTCATTGTCAATTACCCCATAAGAGACCTCGACAGGTTCCTGACATTTTATCTGGCCGCCAGGAACTCTGATAGAACACTTGCAGTGAGCCTGAAACAGGCCTACATCATTAAACTGTTTGAGGACATGGGCTACCTGTCTCTCAGGGATCTTGCGGTGTACCTTCCAAGGAGAGGGTGGGGACTTATCGGCGAAGATGCGTATGTCTGCTTTGATGGTGAATGGATACCTGCAGCTGAACTTCCTGAGGAATACATCGTTCAGGATTACAGGGGATGGGAAAGGCAATTCCTTGAAGCGGACAACATCATAACCTACAGGGACCTCCAGGAGGAACCCGGGGAGTACCTCTTCCAGTGCGACTACTTTGACTTCAAGGAGTTCATAGACATCAAACCCGAGGGCGCGGCCTACATCAAGTCCAAGACTGAACCCTTCAATGAGGAGATGGAGATCGATGCAGAGAGGGAGAGCAACTGGCTCAGGCACTTTGGCATAGCACAGTACAGGAGGTTCCACTCCTCAGGTCATGCAGGGAGATCTGACCTTGTGGAGATGATACTCGACGTGGAACCGGAGGCCATATACCCCATTCACACCAGGAACAGGGAGGAGTTCATGATGTTTAAGGAGGAGGGTATTAGGGTTCTTGATCCCGTAATGAAAAAATAGTGGATGATCTTCATATGAGGTTAGAGCCTCTAAAAAATGAGGGGAAAGGTTAATCCTAAAAAAGTCAATTTTAAAGTCTCCTTATATTCCCCTTTTTATTTCCTGATGCTGTGTTCTTTGCAAGGGTTGAACGCTTGCCTGAGGAGTATATGCCGTAGTAACTGTTGTATGAAGCCCGGTTGTATGCTATGACTGCCCTGTATGAGGCTGAGTTTATACCTGAACCCTTATTTCTGTTTGCAGTGTTGTAGTATATCTTTGCATAGCCTCCCCTTGCAGTTATGCCGTCGCCACCATTGTACTGCAGGGTGTTACGGTAGATGGTTACAGATGAGCCCCCAACGTATATGCCGTAGCCCCTGTTGCTGCCTATGGTGGATGAATAGATAACTGAACCGGCACCGGCGACATAAACACCATACCTGTTACCTGTCACCGTGCTCTCCTCCACACCTGTTGTTCCCCTGGCGTTTACACCGCAGTTTCTGTTTCCAGAGACCCTGGTCAGGATTATCCTGGAATTTGTTGCGGTGTATACCCCGTCGGTGTTCCTGAGGGATGTGCAGTTGTATACGATTGAGTTCTTACCATAGACAGCTATTCCTGCGGCAGCATTGTCTGTTGCGTTCACGGATCTCACGATTGTATCTGCACCGTTTACCTGGACACCGTTCTGATGGTTTGAACTGCTGTTCCCTGATACGATGTAGCTGCGGGCACCTGTAAGGTATATGCCGTTTTTGAGGTTTTCCAGTGCTTCGAAGTATGCCACCGTGGTGTTGTATCCTGAAGCGTAGATCCCATGTAGCCTGTTGAGTTTCACTGTGACGTCAAATATCCTTGCATTGATCCCTGTTGAGTTGATACCGCTGAGGGTGTTGTTGGTGGAGTTCCTCACATATGAAAGGTAAAGGTCCTTACCTGCGGAGTAAATACCGTTGAGACCATTATTCTTAACCTCAACGAACCATATGTATGCGTTATCACCGAGGCTTGAGATCCCGTTTTTGGAATTTAAGGAGACGTCCAGTATTATCTGCATGCTTGAATTCTGTCCAGCTGAGAGTATACCGTTCTCGCCATTGTAGGATGCGCTGGTTATATAGAAGAAGCTAGCATTGCTTCCTCTGGAATATATTCCATTTTTTCTGTTGAAACTTGCATCCACATACCTGAATGAGGCATTTGGACCTGTGGAGTAAACCCCATTTTCACCGTTGTAATATGAGTATGAACTGATAACAGAGCAGCCGGGGCCAGCCACATGTATGCCGTTGCGGGTGTTGTTCTGTGCATAGGATCCCTGCACAGTGGATCCGTTTCCTGAAACATAGATACCGTCGGCACCTGAGTACTTGACGGTATTCTGGGTTATATTTGCCCATCCGCCTGTCGAATGGATTCCCGTGAGGTTGTTACGGAGCACCGTGTTGTTGGTGATCCTTGTACCATTACCTGAGGAATTTATACCGTGCCCTGAGTTGAAGGATATGCTGTTGCCTGCTATTGAAACATCGGATGCATTTGAGCTTATCCCATCCCCCTTTGAGAGGTAGATGGTGTTACCGCTGGCCACACAGTCATTCCCCCTTATTAAAATTCCGCTTCCGTTGCTGTTCGTTATGGTGTTACCTGTGATTGTTGCGTTTTTCCCGGTCACAAGGATACCATGTGATGCTGAAGCGTTTATGAGACTGTTGCTTATGGTTACATTATCACCCCTCACGGTAAGTGATGTGGGGGAGCTGAATATCCCTGAACCATTGACTGCACACGAGTTGCCGTTTACAACCAGTGTGCCTGTGATGTTTGTCCTGTTAAGGAAGCTTTTGTTACCGTTTAACTCAATGGATCCATTAACACTGAAACCGGTTATGTTTGCTGAGGAACTTACGTCAATGAACCCGTTGAGCTGCACAATGCCAGATGCCACCAGGTTAATGGCCCTGTTAATGAGGATGTTAACGTTTTCATATATTCCCTCAAGAAATATGATGGTATCTCCATCCTGGAGGGTGTAATCTGTGCCGTTGAGGGTGAAGTTCTCTGAGACGCCGGTGGCTGTGAATATCTGCAGGTAGGTTGTGTTATCCACGGTGTAATCTGCACCGCAGCTGCAGCCTGTCATTATGAATGATATGAGGAGAATAAGGGGTAGTGTTCTTAGTTTTTTAATAATTAAACCTCCTTTATCATCTGTGAATGTATATTATCTTGGATCCTGAATATAAATTTTCAGAATCCAGTATTAACTAAAAAAGAGATTTGTGCGGAACTCAGGCTGTGGCCTGAAGTTCCTGGTAGGTCTGTTTCACCTGCCTGTAGGTCCATTTGTATTTCCAAGTGTATCTCCACTTACCGCCTCTCTTGTACCATTTTTTGTACCATTTCTTGACCTTAACATTTGATATCCTGACCTTGTTGACCAGTTTTGCGGGCGTGTTTTTGATTATGCCCATCATTGTCGTGTTTGTGCTGTTTTTGAAGTATTTCAGGATCGTGTTTCCTGTTAGGGCGATTGTTCCGTTGTAGAGTGTGATGTTGCCGTTGCCTATCTGGTAGTATGTGCCGTTTTCGAGTTCTATGATTGGTGTCTGGTTGAATATCAGTTTAGGGTATGTTCTGTTGGTGATGTTTCCTGTTAGGGCGTGGTTTATTATGCCGTATTTCACGGTGCCGTTTTTGATTATCATGTACTTTATGTTGAGTGTCCTGTTGAGGACAATTGGGGCTGTGTACCGTGTACTATTAACTGTCGGGATGGAACCATCAATGGTGTAGTAAACACCTTCGGCGGGTGCTGAGGTTACGACAAAATCCCCGGAACCCCCTCTTGGCAGTTCTCCAACACTTATATCATCGGTTGCAGCTGCCTGTCCCATTCCAGCAATAACCATTGCGACAAAGACAGCCATAATTAAACCAGCTGTTCTTTTCATACCAAACCTCCCTTTTAGTATGTAGTACATTCGGATACATTAATCATAAATTATATATAAAATTTTTTATTTAATCATAATTAGAAACTATTAAATACTAAAATAAAATCAAGTTTAAATATTATAAAATTAATTTGAATTAATCTATATTTAAACCTAACACATTTTGGCAATAACCTGTGCCTCTGCAAACTTCACTGAGCTGGTGAAAATCAGAAGACCTCATCTAAGCTTTCATAAATCAAAACATCATTCAGTTATAGAATGCTAAAAGAGATCGATATTTATTTTAAAACCACAATATGAAGCATATAAGCTCCAAATCATCCAGTTTAAGATTTTTTTTACATATAAAAAAAGGAAAGTGGGCGGTTAAAGTTTGAAAGCTAGATTGGCTGGAGTTCCCTGTAAATCCTCTTTACCCATCTGTAGGTCCAGTAGTATCTCCACTTACCGCCTCTTCTGTACATTTCTTAACCTTGACCTTGATCCATTTGGCCTTTTTGACAGCTATTGCAGGTGTGTTTTTGATTATGCCCATCATTGTCGTGTTTGTGCTGTTTTTGAAGTATTTCAGGATCGTGTTTCCTGTCAGGGCGATTGGTCCGCTGTAGAGTGTCATGTTGCCGTTTTTGATCCTGTAGTATGTGCCGTTTTCGAGTTCTATGATGGGTGTCTGGTTGAATATCAGTTTGGGGTATGTCCTGTTGGTGATGTTTCCTGTTAGGGCGTGGTTTATTATGCCGTATTTCACGGTGCCGTTTTTGATTATCATGTACTTTATGTTCATTGTCCTGTTGAGGACAATTGGGGCTGTGTACCTTGTACTTTTTACAGTGGGCATGGCACCGTTGATGGTGTAGTAAACACCATCATCTATAGTTGTATTTCCAGCCACAGCAACTTTTAAGGGTGCATTAGCAGCTGCAGCACAACCCGTTCCAGCCAGGACAGCCACAGCAAAAAGAACCATGACGACGCCAGCATTCATTTTCATGAAAAAACCTCCTTCTATATTCTAGTATCTAATGAGAATTTCACCCCTTCTTCAGAACATCATGGGGCTTGAGTACGCTAACACCGGTTGCCTCACCCACAACCTCTATCTGTATAATCCAGTTGGGATCCTCGGACTCCTTGATTGGAAATCTCTCCATTAAAAAATCTGAAACTGCTTCAACGACCTCCTCTGGAGACTTTATGTACCTCCTCCCCCTGAGGTCACAGATGACCCTGAAACTCTCCCCTGCCTTAACCTTCTCAGATACGAGGCTAGCAACCCTTTCGATTATACTGTCCAGCCTTGTTCTCACAACAGCCTCAACAGGGACGACCTTGGATATTACAGTGGTTGGAGAATTTCTGATTATATTAACAGCCTCAAATGGGTCCATATCAAGATCAAATTTCAGGACATTTGGAAAATCAGAATCCCTGACCCTGAGTTCGCCTTCGTACCTTGAAAGCGCCATCTCGATCTCTTCAATGCCAACTATCTCCTCACCTGCAGGGCCACCCTTCTGACCGCTGAGGGTCACGATGAGGTTGAAACTTTCAGGAACCTTCAAGAAATCACACCCCCTATCATACTATGTTGGGGGATATATAAGTCATTATCCATGTAGCTATGATTAAGGGGTCATGTATCAGAGATTTTAGCCCCCCATTTTGCCCTTCTGCAACTCCATTTAAATCTAGGGTTCAAGGTCATATATCAGAAATCCCAGTATGAATCCAAATATTCCAAATGCAACAAAACCTTCAAGGGCTGACCTCAGAACGTCCCAGTCCACAGCCATCCTCCCGATCATCCCCCATATAAAGAGGACGGCTGAGCCAAGCACCGCCAGTATCACCGCAATCCTGATTGAGTATCTGATCCTTTCAATCAAGGGGTTCACCTACCCAAGTTTTTCATGGACCCTCCTGAGTTCAGAGGGTATATCGATCATCTGGGGGCAGGGCATGCAGGAGCCGCATTCTGAACAGTTTGATGCCCGCTCCATGGCATCCATGATTTTCCTGTACTCAGTTTCCACTCCCCCAGTGCTCATGAACCGGTATACGTCATTCAGAAGCCTGAAGTTGCGGGGTATGTCAACACCCTCAGGGCAGGGCATGCAGTATCCGCATTCTGAACAGGGGATACTCTTCCTCATGCGGTAGGCCCTTTTAACTTCCCTCAAAATTTCGTAGTCGTCTTCTGTGAGCTCCTGTGAGTTCAATGCAATTTCAACATTTTCCCTGATCTCGGATACACTGCCCATACCGCTTAGAACCACGTCAACATCATCCATATCCCATAGATACTTAAGACACCACTCCACAGGCTTTCGGGGAGTCCTGGCCATTTCATATATCTCCTGAACCTCCTGTGGGATGTTACGTACAAGTGAGCCTCCCCTCAGCGGCTCCATTATCACATTACCGGCACCAAGCCCACGGGCATATGCAAGGGTGGCGGAGTTTGCCTGGTGGTCATCCACTATATTGTGCTGGACCTGAATGACATCCCAGGTGTATGAGTCGGCTATCTCAAAGAATACATCGGCTGTATCATGGAATGAGAATCCAACATAGATTCCATCATCCCTGAGTGAGTCAAGAAAATCAAGGACCCCCATATCCTTGAGGACCAGCCAGGAATCCTTTTTGAGGTTGTGAAGGAGGTATATATCAATTTTGCCTCTGAGGCGCTTCATCTGCTCCTCAAAATACATATACATGTCCTCTCTTCTGTTAACGAGCCAGGTGGGAAGCTTGGTTGCCACTATCGCATCGTCCCTGTAGTCATCATTTTCTGAGAGAAATTCCCCAACGAAGACCTCGCTTTCACCGCCATGGTAGGTGTAACCGGTGTCAATGTAGTTTATGCCGCTCTCAAGGGCAAACTCCATAATTTTCGCTGCAGATCCTCTCTCAAGTTTCCCGTTCACCTCAGGGAACCGCATGACCCCAATCCCCAGTATCGAAGCAGATATGCCCGTTGAACCGAGTTTTCGCCGGATCATCATTTTCACCTCAGGGATTTCTGTGTACCAGGCAGACGTCAATCCAGGAACATTCACCGCATATCTCAGTTAATTCAGGGGAATCTATGAGTGGGGAGATTAGGGCATCGATTTCTGTGGATGTCAGTTCATCCCCGCTCTTTATACCCAGTAAATCCATGAGCATCTGATCCATGAGCCTCAAGGTGTCTCCGGCCCTCAGGCAGGCGGATTCATCAAGGAATGGACATGCGGCACAGATATCATCTGGAAAATCAACAATCGTCATGGGCTTCTTGGGATTATCATGGATCCACTTGAGGATCCTCTTCATATTATCAACGAATTCCATGCTGTAGCCATATCCCTGAAACCCCCTCATACAGAGGAGGTGATGTGCCCTGATTATCAGCTCAGGGCAGCCTCCATCCAGGGAATTTATGGACGTCAACCTCTTCACCGTAGGGCTCCTTTGGTGTTATGGCCCTTGTAAGTGCCGCAGCCCCTGTTATCTTAAGCAGATCGCCGGGTATGAACGGTAAAAGCCCCATGACAAGAAGTTCCCATGCTGATGGCATTTGCCCTGTTGTCTGCAGGGTCCAGAGGCCCAGAACAAGAAGTCCGGGGATGTAGATAAGGCCAAAGTTTGCAACAAGCATCAGGGCCATCATTGGAGTGAACTTCCTTGATCTAATGTGTCTGTCAACGAAGTGGCCCAGCAGCAGCGCTGCAAGGACGAATCCAATGAGATATCCTCCTGTTGCACCCATCAGCACAGAGGCCCCACCGGTCATACCTGCAAACCAGGGCACCCCTGCGGCACCAATGAGGACGTATATGACCTGGCTCAGCCCACCCCAGTACCTTCCAAGGACAACACCTGACATGAGGACTGCCAGTGTCTGGGCTGTGATGGGTACCGGGGTCCATGGTAGCGGAATCACAACCTGGGCCATTATACCTGTTACACAGGCCATGAAAAATGCCATAACTGTCTTGCTGATCCATGTCTGATTGTGTCTCCATCTGAACAGACTGTAACGCATCCTGTAGTATCCTTCAAGGTCAATGTTCATATCATAACCTCCATGGAGTGAGAATAATTGGAATCCCTTAGATAGTTGGGTGTAGGATGATAAAAAAGTTTTGTTGTGGAGGTTTCCCTGGGGTCCTGGTGTGATGTGTTGATGGAAGATGGTCTGGTATACTACTCTTCCAGCTCCTGAACTCTCCTCACATATTCACCTATCCGGAATTTCCGTTCAAGTCCACGGTCATTCATGTACCTGACCTTTCCGAATATCTCCCTTTCGGCCCAGGCCCGGTCATGTTTACCGAAACACCAGGCAACCCCTGTGAAGCCATTGGGGTCCCTGCCATCTATCTCATACTTATCATTGAGGTAAAGTGCTATGTCGTAGGCCCTTTCAGGGTGATCGGTCCATTCCAGGATTTTTTTACCCCAGTACATCCTCATGTAACCGTGCATCTTCCCGGTGATAACCATCTCCTTCTGGGCGGCGTTCCAGTAGGGGTCATGGGTTCTGGCCTCCTCAAATTCCCTGAGGGTGTACTCGTATTCCCTGGGGTCTCCTGCATGCTCCATGAGGGTGTTAAGGGCCCACCCGGGAAGGCAACTTATGCTGCTGTAATTTTCACTGTAGTGCACGAAGTTCATGCTGAGTTCCCTTCTCACAATGAGTTCCTCAAGGAATTCAGGGCATTCACCTACCTTTGAGGCTTTCAGGGCAAGGTAAAGCGGTGATATATGTCCGAAGTGAAGGTACGGGCTCATATTTGATAGGCAGTTCTTCACAGGGTCATTCCTGTACTTCTCAAAGCATGAAAGTTTCTCTGAAATAAACTCATCAAATAGCCTTATCGCCTCAGAGGTCCCGCCCCTGAAGATGGAGGGCTCCAGTTTCGCAGGGGCACTGAATTTTGCGGTGACACCATTAAGATCAGGGCCAGGGTCAAGGTCAAGGGAATCCAAAGCCAGTCTTCGCTCCTGGAGGGGGACCATGAACCTTTCAAGCTCCCCTGTTATCTTTGGCCTGAAGGTGCCTGCAGAATATTCCTCCTTGGGGGAGGCTGTTTCAACAGGTACTATAACGTTGCTTTCAACCTGCATCAGGGGGATGTGGAGTGATTCAGCGACTTCATCCACCCATTCCCTCTGAATGTCAAGGTATCCCCTGTCCACCACCACTGCAGATGCCTCATCAGCGTACTTAATAACAGCTGAGGGGGGTCTTTCATTTTCAACCACGAGCCTCACACCCCTCTTAAGGAGAGCATCCCCAACATCCCTTAAGCCCTCTATGAGGAATCTGTAGTGGCGGGAGTTGGCATTGGGGAATTCATCTGTGAGTCCAAATATGACAATCAGCTGTTTATGGAGGCTGTTGGCAGTTTCAATTGCATACTCAAGGGCATGATTCCAGTGTGCCCTCACCGAGGCCTGCATCCAGTAGATGACATACTTACCATCCCTAGCTGGTTTTTCAGTGTTGAGGCTCCTTATTCTTTCGGCATGTATCATCACCACCACCTCAAACGATGAGGGTTACAGGCACAAGTTCACGGGGGTATGGTTCAAAGATGGTCTGGCCCTCGAGGTACTCATCCCCGAACCTCACGACCCATGACCTCAGTATGCTGAGGGGCACAAGAAGCGGCATAATTCCCTTACGGTACCCCCCAACTGATTCGAGGAAATAACTCTTCTCCCTCCCATTTAACTCTGATGAGAAGTGGCCGAAGGCATGCAGGAGGCTGTTTATGATTCTTTCAGGTTTCAGAGGATCTTTTATAACGCTGCAGAGGGTTTCAGAGTATCTCCTGAGGGTGTCATCATGATCCTTCTGATCTGCTATTATCCTCCCGAGTGTTCTCTGCCCCTCTGGACTGTAGGACATTAGGAGCAGCTTGTTTGATGTGTGGAACTCTATGAGGTCACCCAGGTCTCTCACTGCACGGAAGTCCCTCACCAGGTAGAGCTTTATGAGGAAATCCTCCCTTATCTGCAGGTTCCTGAGGCGCCCCTCATCCTCAAGGGGAAGGTGGGGGAACCTTTCCATCACAGCCCTTCCAAAGAACCCCACCCCATGGCTGCCGGGTCTTCTACCACCGCCCATGTAGACCTTAACGTTCCTTATACCGCATGAGGGGGACTTGTTCTTTAATATGAACCCATCGACTCTGTCCAGGGAATCCAGGAAGGAGTTTATGAATGAATTCATCTCCTCTGTCAGATCTCTGCCGGTTTCGGGTTGAAAAAGTCTGAATTCGCCGTTATCCATGGTTATATGTATTGGAGGTCTTGGAACACCCAGACCCATCTCAACCTCGGGGCAGACTGTGATGAAATCCGCGTAATCAGAGAACTGCCTCACAAAGGGGCTGGATATCATTGAGCCGTCATATCGGCAGTGATCATGTTCGATGCAGCGGCTGAGTACAACGAGGGGTCTTCTGAATTTTCTCATAAGTATATTATAGGGCGAGAGATAAATAAGACTTGCCCGGCAGATTTAGGTGTTATAGATCATGCTGTGGTGAGAGATAAATAAGACTTGCCCGGCAGATTTAGGTGTTATAGATCATGCTGTGGTGAGAGATAAATAAGACTTGCCCGGCAGATTTAGGTGTTATAGATCATGCTGTGGTGAGAGATAAATAAGAGTTGCCCAGCACATTCATTTATGAATCATAGCCCATAAAGAGGATAGGATGACATGCAGGATTCTCATACTTGAGGATGTCCCCCTTGACGTTGAACTTATGGAGAGGGAGATAAGGCGCTCAGGAATTGATTTCACATCAGAAACTGTTGAAAGTGAGGAGGACTTTGTAAGGGCACTTCATGAATTCAGGCCGGATGTTATACTGGCTGACCATTCACTACCATCCTTCGATGGCCTCTCTGCCCTGGCAATAGCACGCAAGCTGTGTCCAGATGTGCCTTTCATATTCGTGAGTGGAAAGATAGGTGAGGAATTCGCTGTGAAGGCACTTAAGAGTGGGGCCACGGATTATGTTCTTAAGAGCAACTTCTCAAAGGTTCCTGTGGCAATAAGAAGAGCCCTCAGAGAGGTTGAAAAGGAAAGGGAACTTGAGAGGACAAGAAGGTACCTTGCAGAAAGTCACTGGCAGCTGAAGGAGGCGCAGAGGATAGGTAAGATAGGGAGCTGGCAGTGGAATTTTGAGTCAGAAACACTTTCATGTTCCGATGAGGCCCTGAGGATACTTGGAATCAGAAAGGATGATTTTGGGGGCACCCTTGATGAGATGGTATCAAGGATCCAACCTGAAGACAGGGAGTCATTCATTGATTCAGTCACAAAAAAGGAGCCGTTTGAGGGGGAGTACAGGGTAGTGAGGGATGATTCAGTGGCATATGTACTCTTCAGGGCAAAGGTACTCTCTGACTCCCAGGGAAACCCCACATCCATGATAGGAATAAAGCAGGATATAACAGAGGACAAAAATATCAGAAAATCCCTGGAGGCTTCCCTGAGGGAGAAGGAATTCTTGATGTCTGAGATACACCACAGGGTCAAGAATAACCTTCAGCTTATCATAAGCCTCCTGAGGCTTCAGTCCAGGTACATAGATGATGAGAAATCCCTTGAAATATTCACCGAGTGCCAGAACAGGGTGCGGTCGATAGCCCTCGTACATGAGAGGCTCTATGGCTCCAGAAACGGGATGGCCGTGAACCTATCTGACTACATTGAAGAACTCCTGGGTGAACTTAAGGGTATGTGCCGTGGCAGGGATGTGGTGTTCAGGGTGAACCTGGCTGAAATTGAGGCAGGGATCAACACTGCGGTTTCCCTTGGTCTGATAGTCAATGAACTTGTAACAAATGCCATAAAGCACGGTGCCGGGGATTCAGGGGAGATAAAAGTTGAAATTGACTCATTCAAAGGCTCAGGGGTCCTGATGGTTGCCGATGATGGCCCTGGATTACCCGAGGATCTTGATCTTTCAGATCCTCCAGGTTTCGGTCTCAGGCTGGTTAATTTCATGTTAAGCAGAATCAGGGGCTCAATTTCGGCAGAGAATCAAAATGGCGCGGTATTCAGGATCACATTTCATCTTGGTGATTGATGATGAGGAGAAGGGTTGTCATTGTAGAGGACGAGGAGCTGGTGGCCCAGGATATCAGGGCTATCCTGGAGGATGCCGGCTATGAGGTGCCTGCGATATTCCATTCGGCTGAGGATCTCCTTGAGGGAATTGAGGACCTCCAGCCAGACTCCATAATAATGGACATCATGCTTGCTGGTGAAATGGATGGGATAGAGGCTGCGAGGATCATAACAGAGAAGATGGACGTACCCATAATATACCTTACAGCCTACAGCAGCAACGATATCCTCAAGAGGGCCGGTGAAACAGAGCCCTACGCATACCTGCTGAAGCCATTCCATGAGAGGGACCTCAGGGTGAACCTTGAGATGGCAATCCACAAGCATGAGGCAAAGAGGAACAGACTTAAACTCATTCGTGAAAGAACCCTGAATGAATACCTTAAGAGGTCAATAGCTGAGAAGGAGGCGCTTCTACGGGAACTTCACCACAGGGTCAAGAATAACCTTCAGCTTATCATAAGCCTCCTTTCGCTTCAGATAAGGTATGCCGAGGATCCTGCAATGGAGCACTTCTTCAGGGATTACGTTAACCAGCTGAGGTCAATTGCGGTTATACATGAGAGGGCGTACCCATCAGGTGGCAGCTACATTATTGATTTTGGCGATTACCTCAGAAGCATCTCCTCCCAGCTTCTAGAATCATATGGCGCATCATCATATGTCCTTATAGATATAAGGACCGATTATGTACGCCTGAATATGGACACTGCGGTCCCCCTGGCACTCATAATATCGGAGCTGATATCAAATTCACTGAAACATGCATTTGAGGGTGATGGGAGGATAAAGATTTCCATCGAAAAAATGAATGGCTCCTACCTGCTGGTATACACTGATGATGGAAGGGGGCTCCCTGAGGGAATAAAATTCCCTGAAGGGGGGTCCTTTGGGTTCAGGATGATTCAAAACCTTTCCATTCAGCTTGGGGGCAATATAAGGATGGAAAAACCTGAAAGGGGAGTTAAATTTACATTTGAATTCACTGAACAGGTCTACAGTGACAGGATGTCCTGATATAAAAGAAATCCCTGATTCTTAAAGATCATCTCAGTATTCCAGGTCATTCAGGAGGTATTCAACCTTTGATGGGAGGCTATCATCTGATAGCATGTAGTGGACCCACACCCCTATCTTCTTTGATTTAAGGAAACCAGCCCTTTTAAGTATGTTGAGGTGATGTGAGACCGTTGGCTGGGGCTTTTCAAGGGCTGCCATAATTTCACAGACACAGAGCTCACCATCAGATAAAAGATGGATTATCTTGAGCCTCGTTGGGTCTGCGAGGGCCTTAATGGCATTTACATCCCTTTCTATTTTGTCATCATCAGGCAACCTTTCAAGCCTTTCCTTAAGTCTCTCAAGCTGTTCAGGGCTTGGTTTATCTGCTGAACATGTCATCATAACGATTACCTGTCTTCAATCTTTTTTGCTGTGAACAACCAGTACAGGGACGGCAGCGTGCCTTACAACCTTCTCTGAGACACTCCCCAGAATGAACCTTTCAAGGGCGTGCTTTCCTGATGCACCAACGACTATGAGATCGACATCTTCATCATCAGCTACCCTGAGGATGGTGTCTGCTGCCTGGCCCTCAAGAACCATCTTCCGAACCTTAACAGGACCCTCCATGGAGCTTGCGAGTTCCTCGACCTTCTCCAGAGCTTCCTCGGATTCCCTTCTGAAGAGTTCTGTAACCTTCCTTGTTAGTTCTTCAACCGGGAGATTCTGGAGCGCCTTTGTTTCAGTAACTGAGAGTGCTATGAGTTCTGCCTGGTTCTGCCTGGCGGTTTCAATGGCGTATTCCGCAGCCTTCATTGAGCATTCGGATCCATCTGTTGCAAGCAGTATCCTTTTATACATCTTTTACCTCCAGATTTTTTCGGGATAGGCCTTTAATTTATCATTAAAGTGTTTGAGTTTGCTATGATGGTTATTACGGGATCTTGGTGCTGAAAGGGGATGTTCATGGGCTGCTCCCTGGTTTCAAGGGTCGTAAGAACCTCATCTGGTGTCACATATATAATTTTATTAGTCTCTGAAATCCAGAAGGACATTAAAAAAGCCAGTTCCCTTGATGATTTTTCATTTCATTTTTCTTTCACAGTCCATACAGTAATCTGTGTCCCTGTCGGTTTTGAATAGTTTGCCGCATCCCTTACAGTTAACATATCTGAGTCCTGATTTTTTCTTTTCAAGGATACCTGTCTGGCATGCACAGGCCCTTGAGGAGATCATGGCCTTTATTTTACCCTCAAAACCCTTTTCTTCCTTGACCATTGAATTCACCATAAAAAGTGGATCAGGAGAGGATCTTCATTATCTCTTCCTTTGAGGCGACCCTTCCCATGATTTTGAGTTCACCGTCAACTGCAAGTCCAGGGAGGGCTGTGAGTCCCGCTTCAAGTATCTCGTCCATGTCCTTTACCTTCTCGAACTCTGCATCTATTCCCAGTTCCTTAACGGCTTCCCTTGCATTTTTCTCAAGCATCTGGCAGTTTGCACATCCTGTACCGTATATCTGTATCTTCATCTTATCACCTCAATCATATTATCAGGTTGAATAGGTAACCTGTAAGTGTTATGGAGACTGCGAGTATTGCTATGAATGTTCCGAGGAGCCTGGGCTTCATAACCTTCCTGAGGATTATCATTTCAGGAAGGGATAGGGCTGTTATTGACATCATAAGTGCCAGGGCGGTTCCTGCGGCCATTCCCTTCTCTATGAGTGCTGATATGAGGGGTATGGTCCCTGCTGCATTTGAATAGAGGGGGACACCTATGAGTACGGCCATGGGGACTGCGAGGATGTTTTCTGAACCGGCATATTGCAGCAGGAAATCGGATGGTAGATAGCCGTGTATCCATCCCCCTATGGCTATCGCGACTATTATGTAGGGTGAGACCCTGCGGAGTATATCCTTCATTTCGTTTTTGGCTATGATGTACCTTTCCCTGAGGGTTGGTTTAGGGAGCTCAACATCTGCTGTGCCCAGCGCCTTCATCTTCTCAAGTGTCTCATAGACGTAGTCCTCAAGCTGGCTTTCCATTTTGAGTTTTCCTATGAGCACACCGCCGATTACCGCTATTATGTACCCTGATATGATGTAGAATGTGGTTATCTGCCATCCGAAGAGTCCCAGTAGGAGCACTATTGCTATTTCGTTTATCATGGGTGATGATATGAGGAATGAGAATGTGGCTCCCAGGGGCACGCCAGCCTCAACGAACCCTATGAATAGTGGGACCGCAGAACATGAGCAGAATGGTGTTATTATACCTACAAGGGCTGCAATGAAGTTCCCTGTATACTTGTGCCTTTTTTCAAGGATCTCCCTGACCCTGTTGGGTGGTATGTATGTCCTTATGAATGATATGACGAATATGAGTGTTGCAAGGAGGATGAATATTTTTATGGTGTCGTATATGAAGAAGTTAACGGCACTTCCCAGGTGTGATGCAGGTTCAAGCCCAATGAGATTGTAGGTTACATAATCGGCAAATTCCTGTAACAACCTTTAACCTCCAGATCAATATATTCAAATCTATGGATACATTGATGTTGCAACTTATATAACTTTCGGTACAAATAGCACTCACGGAGGATAACCCACTGTAAAAATAAGATTGAATCTAAAGAAGCTTTGCACGATCATAAACATTTTTAAGCGTCTGCATGTCCACACTGGTGTAGATCTGGGTGGTTGAAAGATTTGAATGTCCCAGAAGCTGCTGTATGGCCCTTATGTCCACACCATTCTTGAGGAGGTGGGTTGCAAAGGAGTGCCTGAGGATGTGGGGGGTCACCTTCTTGTTTATACCTGCCTTCTGGGCGTATTTCTTTATCATCATCTGGACGTACCTCGGTGTGAGGGGATCCCCGAAGCGGTTTAGGAAGAGGTACTCACTTTCATGAATCCTCCCCAGGAGGTACTCCACAAGGAGGTCCCTTGTGCTCTCATCAAACAGGACTATACGGTCCTTATCACCCTTACCCCTTATCCTTATTGTCCGCTCACCTATGTCAATATCATTGACCCTGAGTGAAACAAGCTCAGAGACCCTGAGACCTGAAGAATAAAGAAGCGAGAGTATCAGTCTGTCCCTGGTCTTTATGAACCTCTTAATGGCCGAACCATCATCTGAGAGTTCAACGGCATTTATGAGCCTCATAACCTCATCCTCATTGAGGGACTTGGGCAGGGACTTCGTCCTCTTGGGAGCCTTGACCTCCTGGAGGCAATCTATTTCACTGAACTCAAAGAACTTCTTGATAACAACGGTAACGAGATAAATATAGTTCTGGGTGACGTTCTTCTCCCTCTTAAGGTACTGTATGTACCTCTTGAAGGACCTCAGAACCCTTCTATCATCGTAGAGGTTATCCTCCTCCATCAGAAATTCATAGAAATTTTTAACAATTGACCTGTAGGTTTTGATGGTGTTGGGGGAGTAGTTCCTGATTTCAAGTTCCACAAGGTAGTCCTCAATGAGTTCCGGGAAATTGTAGCGTTCAAGAAGACCCTGTTTTTCCTCTGACTCTCTCTTCATGTTCATGGTATCTACCCTAAATGTCCACTTAAATCTTGCGGATCAGTGGGGTATCACATGTAGCTCCGGTCTATGTTCTCACTGTTATAACTTTGATGTGACATCCTCTGTGAACTTGAGAGGTCCTTTTCAAGGGCCTTCTCATAGCTCTTGTACCTCCTGAGGATCTGGTCCTCAATGGAAACAGCCTTCCTTATTGCAACCTCCATGTGCTTGGTCTCGATGTATTCGCTGCCATCCATCACCGCAAGGTCCCCTGCCATCCTCACAACACCACCGAGGTCCCTGAGGCGGAGTGTGAGGGCATCATCCATGTCATCAATTACCCTTGCCCTTCTCCTTGCCTCCTCAATAAGGAGCTCCACTGCAGCAGCCCGTGCATGGGGTATCTTCCCATCAAGTTCTATCTCCTGTGCAACAAACTGCGCGATCTTTGCCCTGTTTTCATCGGTATCAGGCATGGTGGTATTCAGGAGAAGCTCATAGCCCTCCCCCTGAACCCTTGAGCGAAGAGGGGGGAGTATGTACTGGAGATCAGCGATGTTACAGGCTCCCACGAATATGAAGTCACAGGGGACCTCATCAACCTTAACTGAACTCCCGGCGCTCTGGGGGTTCCTTCCGACTATTGGGAATGTCTTATCCTGCATGGCAGTGAATATGAACCTCTGAAGGCCTGCTATGTGGACTATCTCGTCTATGAAGAGCACGCCCTCGTGGGCCTCATGGATTGCACCAGGAACAACACGTTCATAGGGATGGGAACCCAGGTCAGGGTGTCCCCCGTAGGGGTCGTGGCGGACATCACCCAGGAGTTCGGTTTCACTCGCCCCCGTGGCCTGAATGAAGGTTTTCCTCTCAAGGGGGACTATGACGTTCCGGGGTTTCTCTTCAACCATCTGCCTCCTCTTTTCAAGGGCCCTCTGATCAAGGACCTTGATGCTGTCTCCGCCAACCCTCTCGTATATCACAACCTCCTCAACACCATCCATGATCCTGGTGGTTGTGACCCTCTTCTGGGGCACGTTGAGGCTTCCTGAACTCATCTCGAACATCCCTAGGAGGTCTCCTATGTGTTTCCTCCTCGCCTTAATGTGGGAGAACTTATCACCGCCACACTTTGGGCAGATGCTGTTGTAGGCGCTGCTGTACTCGCCGCAGTGTATGCACTTGAATCCCAGGCGTTCCGCAACAGCCTCAGGGACACTGTGGGGATCTATGAGTTCACCCTCAGCTCTTTCAATCTCAAGAATTTCATCCTCTATTTCCTTACGGCTTTTAACCTCAACGAATGGCCTTTCAGGCCTTTCAGGGTTGTGAACAACTGTTATCTCCTCTGATGGTTCAGGGAGGTGAAATGATATTGCCTGTGCAAGCAGGGACTTCCCTATACCTGGTGGCCCCACGAGAAGCAGGTGCCGCCTCTGCTTTGCAGCTATCTTTATCATGGGCATGACGTCCTCATGACCTATGACCCTCTCAAGGGGGTCTTCAGGTATCTTAACGTCTTCTGTTGTGTTTATATCCTTCAGGTACTCACGGTTCATGTCGACATACATTTTGATGCCTTCTATGGGTTCAGGTGTGGCCTGTTATGAGTTTGAGGTTGTGGGGCTTCTTGACAATGTCCCCGCTCCTCACAGCCACAAGGTATCTGAGTCCCTTCTCAAATGAGAGGTCAACAAGGCGCTGTGTTATCACGCCATCAAAGACCACTGCGTAGGGGTGGTTGTTGACGCGGCTGAGTTCATCGTAGAGGTTCTCAACCTTGACCTCCTTCAGTATGTTGAGGGCGTCATCCAGTATCTCAGCATTTCCGGTCCCCTCAAGTTCCTTTAGGATGTTCCGGAGGAGCACCATCTTGTCCTCTGATTTCTTCTTCTCCTTCTGCATCCCCAGGTCATGGTAGAACTGCTCAACCGGCACCTTGTTTCGGAGGGCCATCATGATCTCATCCTTCTCAAGGTCCTCCACCTCCTTGCCCTTGGGGGCCCTTGTGACGTAGTCTATGTCCCCCACCTGGAGGAGCTCCTTGAGGATGAGTTCACCCCCCCGGTCACCATCGACAAAGGCCGTTACAGTTTTCTTCTTTGTGAGCTCGGCAACGGTTCGGGGTACACTTACTCCCTCAACTGCAATGGCGTTCTTTATACCGTACTTGAGGAGGTTGAGGACGTCGGATCTTCCCTCCACAACAAGTATGGCGTCTGAGGTCTCAACGTTGGGCCCTGCTGGAAGCTTTTCCTCGCCGTACTCTGTGATTTCATGGACCCTCATGGCCTCCTTGACCTCTTCAATCATTCTGAGGCTTTCAGGGGTAACCTCCTCCATCATACTGGCGTATATCTCCTTGGCCCTCTCAACCACCCTTTTACGTTTAACCGCACGGACATCCTCAACCTTTGTGACCTGAATGTAGGCTTCACATGGCCCGACACGGTTTATTGTTTCAAGGGAAGCTGCAAGGATGGCGGTTTCAACGCGGTCAAGGCTTGAGGGGATGATTATCTCCCCCTTTGATTTACCACCCCTTGATGTGATGTTGACCTTGATCCTCCCGATTCTACCTGTTTTCTGGAGTTCCCTGAGATCCAGGTCATTGCTGAGAAGACCTTCAGTCTGTCCAAATATTGCCCCAACAACATCAGGTTTCTCAACGATTCCGTTAGCATTAATTTGAGCGTGAATGAGGTATTTGGTTGTACTTATTTCTTCTTTTCCCATGTAAACCCTCCTTTGAGGAATGAACTGGTTATCAAATTGAAAAATATGATGATAACAGTTTCAGATATTATCAAGGGGGTACGGGCATACCTCCAGCTTCAGCCTTTCGATGTATGATGGAAGGCTCTGTATGTCCTTGATGTATTTTCTGGTCATTCCCATAAGTCTTCGCCGTATTCTGAGGTCTGGATTCGCTCCAAGGCTCTGTATATCGGTGTACAATCTTTTTGCAAGTTCACTGCCCTTCCTGTCAAAATCTGTAAGTATGATGACCCTCGAGGCACTTGCTGCCCGGAGGGCGATTTCAGAAAGTCCCATCATGGAACCTGAAACCTTTATGAAGGGTCCCTCGACACCCAGTTCCCGCAGGGCCTCCTCGTCCTTCCGGCCCTCGATGAGAATGGGTACTCCAAGTTCTCCCTGGTATTTAAGTTCATCTATTTCATGGGTTATCTGCTGAAGCTTTATAAGAGACATATTAAGCCCTTTCAGTAGCTTGATAATATCTATATTTTATATGGAGATACTGATATATAAAATAATCACAGATGCCCCGCTCTGGAATGGGACTATATTTAAATATCCTTTCTATCATAATACCCATATCATTTTAAAGAATCATGGAGGAAAGATGGTGGCTAAGGGCCTTATAAGAATTGTTCTGGATATACTAAAACCACACGAACCCATAATACCTGAATATGCCAAGTACCTGAGTGAACTCAGGGGCGTTGAGGGTGTTAACATAACCCTCATGGAAATCGATAAGGAGACAGAGAACATCAAGGTCACGATTCAGGGAAACGACCTGGATTTTGATGAGATAACAAGGGCCATTGAGAGTTATGGGGGCTCCATTCACAGCGTTGACGAAGTTGTAGCTGGAAAAACCATGGTAGAAGAAGTTACAACTCCCCAGGATTGATTATATGGCCATGAAAGGCATAAAGCCCATTGAACGCCTGAGAAGTTTCCGCAGCCCAGGGGATCCCCTGAGGCTTCTTTCTGACATATCGGCCCCCCAGGTTTCAGATGCACTTAAGGCGGCGGCCGGTATAAATGGGGTTATACCTTCCATAAAGCCCATTAACAACCTCAGGCTCTGCGGATGGGCTGTGACCGCAAGCACATCAAGCAGTGACTGGGGGACCTCTGTAATGGCCATAGACGCTGCAGGTAAAGGTGATGTTGTTTTCATAGGGACTGATGGCGATGATATGGCTGTCTGGGGAGAGCTCACATCAAAAACCGCCATGGCTAAGGGTATAGCGGGTGCTGTGATCTACGGGTCCTGCAGGGATAGGGATGCACTTCTTGAACTTGATTTCCCGGTATTCTCCAGGAATTATGTCCCATGCGCCGGCGAACCCCTCGCAGAGGGAGGGCTCAAAGTGACCCTCGAGTGCGATGGTGTCAGAGTTGAGAGTGGAGACCTCATATTTGGAGATGAATCTGGAGTGGTCGCTGTTCCCGCTGAAATTGTACCTGAAGTTGTTCGTGCAGCAATGGAGATCAAAAAGAAGGAATCATCCATCAAGGAGAAACTTGCCGAGGGCTTCACCCTTTCTGAGATTCTTGGATTGAAGTAGTGGGTTTCCATGGGAGAGAGGGATGTTTTTGCTTACATAGGGGAGAATAAGCGTACCATAATTCTCTCCTTCATTGCTGTTGCTGTCCTGATATTTATTATAGGATTATTTGCAGGCTTTGGGGATATTCTGAGGGCCCTTGAGAGGACCAGCCCATATTTTCTTGCACTGAACTTTCTCCTGCAAGCACTTATACTTGTGCTGTGGACGGTGAGATGGCGGCTTATACTGAACCTGGTTGATGATGCCCCCTCATTTTCCAGGCTCATGATGCTTCTTTTTGCAAGCATCTTCGGTAACAACATAACCCCAGGGGCCGCAGGTGGCGAGCCACTGAGGGCATACCTCCTGCGGGAGGTTGAGGGGATCCCATTTGAGATAGGCTTTGCGTCTTCAACGGCAGACAGGGTCTTTGAGTTCATACCCTTTGCGGTTATATCCATTCTCTCAGCGGTCCTCATAATGACCTGGAGCATATCCATCTGGACAAGGGTTGTTGTTAGTATTCTGATCTTTTTCACAATTGCATTTTTCTCAGCTGCAATCTATGCTGGAATGAACCGCGATATTGCCCAGAGGCTTGCGCTATCTGTTGTGAGAAGAGCTGTGGAGTGGGTTTCCAGGTTCAGGAAGGGTGATATCAGATTCTCCAGAATACATGAGAGGGTCATATTCTATATAAACAGGTTCAGTGAGGGCTTTTCAACAGCGATAACTGATAAGAGGGTCTTTATAGCCGGTTTTTTTGTTTCGCTTGGAATGTGGGCCCTTGACGTTTGCCGCCTCTATGTTTGCTTCCTGGCGGTTGGGGTTTCACCACCTGCAGTGCCCCTTATAATAATCTACACAGTGGGGATCCTGATATCACTTTTACCACTCCTACCTGGATCCCTTGGACTAAGGGAGGGCATACTTGTGGGCCTATTTGCTGTTGCAGGGATAGGGGCTGATTATGTCATGGCTGCCAGTGTGGTTGATAGAATCGCAAGTTACTTTGCACCCACCATTATAGGTTTTCTTGCGGCGCTGTACTACGGGAAATACATAATAGCCCCTGGGGATTGACTCCAGAAAACCATGCACATCCCTGTACATCAAGCACTATTTTAATATAAAATTATCGAAACATTTATATAGTAGTAGGTAAAGAGTACACTATATAAAATTTTCGGTGAATTATGAAGAGTTTAGGGAATATTTCACATGTCTCCAGCAAGGGAAGAATCATAGTACGTTCCACCAGAACACCGCAGCTTGGAGCACCCGTTTTTACTTCTGAAGGGAGAATGATAGGGAAAGTGCACGACATCTTCGGTCCAACACGAAACCCATACATATCAGTAAAACCAGTTCGTGCAATAAAACCTGAAAAGTTTGAGAACCGAGCTGGAGAGACTTTATACGTGGGTATAAAGAATGTGAAAAAATGGGGGCGAAGGAAACGAAGGAGAAAATGAGGTCTGATGTTTCTGAAATAGAGAAGGAAACAAAATGCCCTGAGTGCGGCTCCGAGGATCTCAGGGGCGACTACGAAAGGGCTGAAATAGTATGTGGAAAGTGCGGTCTTGTCATAGACGATAACCTGGTTGACATGGGTCCAGAATGGAGGGCCTTTGACCATGAACAGCGTGACAAGAGGACAAGGGTGGGGGCACCCATAACCTACACCATACACGACAAGGGTCTATCAACCATGATAGACTGGAGAAACAAGGACATATACGGAAGGGACATCCCAGCAAGGAACAGGGCCCAGTGGTACCGCCTCAGGAAATGGCAGAGGAAGATAAGGATCTCAGGGGCCACAGAGAGAAACCTCGCATTTGCCCTGAGCGAACTCGACCGTGACTCCTCAAGGCTGGGGCTACCAAGAAGCGTCAGGGAAGCCGCATCAATGGTCTACAGGAGAGCCGTTGAGAACAAACTCATCAGGGGAAGAAGCATTGAAGGGGTGGTTGCAGCGTCACTATACGCGGCATGCAGAAGCTGCAATGTCCCCAGAACACTTGATGAGATTGCAGAGGTCTCAAGGGTCAGCAAGAAGGAGGTTGGAAGGACCTACAGGTTCTTAACAAGGGAACTCAACATAAAGCTGCCGCCAACATCCCCTGTTGACTACGTGCCAAGGTTCGCAAGTGAACTGGGACTCTCAGGGGAGGTACAGTCCAAGGCCATTGAGATCATAGAGATGGCAATGGAGAACGGTCTCACATCAGGCAGGGGCCCCACCGGTGTTGCAGCAGCAGCCCTATACATCGCATCGGTCCTCCTAGGGGAGCGCAAGACCCAGAGGGACGTTGCAGAGGTTGCAGGTGTAACCGAGGTGACAATAAGGAACAGGTACAAGGAGCTCACAGAGCAGCTTGATCTTGGTGTGACACTCTAGTTACACCAGGAACAATTTTTAATGGGTTTTATCAGGATATTTCTTATTGTTGTTTTTTGTGAAATTCAGAATAGATTTTCTTTATATTCCGCATACCAGTTCTGAAATCATGGATTTTCATAGACATTAAAATTCTATTTTTTTCAAATTTATCGGTTCAGAACTTAAAAATAAGAAAAACGGCTAAAGAACCTTCAGGAACGGTTCTGCAGTTTAACATCCCCTTGAACATTCATCTATTGCCCTCTTAAGTGCATCTATTATCTCGTTTTTACCCCCATCATAGTCCTCAAGGTTCCGTCTGTAGATGTCAAGTCGCCCAAGGAACCCCTCAAGAGTCTCCCTTTCTGTCTCCTCATGGAATTCGCCGTAGCCCAGCTTCTCAAGGTACACCGCGTTGAGTATCTGTTCGAACTGTCCCTTAACAGGAACACTGTAGACTGGCTTTCGCAGGTAGAGGGCCTCACTTATCAGAGTGAAGCCCCCGTTTGTTATAACCGCAGCTGCAGACTCAAAGTCCCTGAAAAACTGGTCCTCATTGAATTTCCTGAAGGTGAGGTTTCCATCCACTTCATCCCTGTCAAAGCCGTATACGATGAATTTCCTGTCCAGGCTCTTCAGGATTTCAATGAGCCTCCTGTTTGATCTGCTCGTCTGGTAGACCAGCACATGGTCCCCATAGTAAGGATCAAGGTTCATTATATCCTCCCTCAGGACAGGGGGATACATGGATACCTTCTCGGGATTTTTAACCTCAGGGAAGAAGTAACTGGTTATTAGATATCGCCTGGGCCTCACAATGAATGATCTCACAACAGCCGCGGCCTTGATCTTGTCCCGCCTGAATTTCTCAGGGTACTCTATCCTGCACTGGGTTATGACGTGCATGTTGTCTATGCTTATTAGGGGTATCCTGAGCATGTTGCTTATCACACTGGCATAGAACTCGAAGTCAGACACAACAACATCCGGCCTGAAATCTTTCGCTATCCTGTAGAGGAGTTTGAGGTTCTCCTTGAGGTCCCTGGGGAATGTTTTCATGGCCTTTACGAATGTTTTGATGTCATTTACACTGTTATCCTCATATACAGTGTTGAAGCCGTATATTTCATGGACGTTATCGAATTTGCTGCTCAGGTAACTGTAGGCACGGTCGCTTGCAAATATGAGGACATCATGGTCCTCTGTGAGCTTATCCAGGATCACTCCACTCCTTATGGCGTGTCCCATCCCCTCACCGCAGACAGAGTAGAGAACCCTCTTCCTCTTGGAGTGCCCGAATTCGTATTTGAGGTCA
The DNA here is from genome assembly GCF_030055425.1 of Methanothermobacter sp. Lineage (NCBI taxonomy): Archaea > Methanobacteriati > Methanobacteriota > Methanobacteria > Methanobacteriales > Methanobacteriaceae > Methanothermobacter > Methanothermobacter sp. The sequence goes on along the minus strand of NZ_JASFYE010000001.1, from coordinate 267,591 downwards.
CCTGCACTCACCTTCTTTCCCATGAAGTCATATATCGTGCTCTTTGTGTACTTGAATGCCAGGTTCCTGAGGCCCTCCTTTTCAAGCCTCCTTATGGATACCAGAACCCTTGGCTTCCTCAGAACCCTGAACCTGCTTATCTTACCTATGCGCTCAATGTAGTCGGTATCCTCCCCAAAGTCAAGGGATTCGTCGAAACCACCAACCTTTTCATGAAGTTCCTTACGGGTGATTATTCCATAGCAGCCCGCCCCATGGGGTTTAATGGATTCAACAAGTATCATGAATCTGTTTGCGAATTCGTGGAGTATCTTGTCACGCCTTCTGGTTGAGAGGGGTATCATCTGGGTTATGGCGATTCCCAGGTCCTCTGATTCGAATTCCTCCACAGCATCCCTGAGGTACCCGTCGGTGAGGACAAGGTCGGCGTCCAGAAAGAGGAGGAGTTCTCCCCTGGCGACCTCAGCCCCCCGGTTTCTACCGACCGCGGGCATACCCCCCTCAACCACCCTGCAGCCGTACTTCTCTGCAATTTTTCTCGTGTTATCCTCAGAGTCTGCATCTGCAACTATAACCTCGTAGTCTGTGAAGTCCTGTTCACTTATGCTCTCAAGCAGAGCCGGCAGATATTCCTCCTCATTGTATGTCGGTATGATTATACTGAGCTTCATCCTTATCCTCCTTCAGAAGAATGAAAAGAAGTTCCATGTCATGAAGAACCCGCTGCATCTGCCATCAAGGCGGCGGGTTAACCTATCAAGGAGCACCATCTCGTTCTGATCCGGTGAAAGTTTCAGTACCAGCCTATCACCCTTTCTCTCCTCTGAGAGAACATGAAGCCCCTCAAAGCTGGGGGTACCTGATGGCTCAAGGATGGTGACCTCATAGTACCCGGTCACTGACCCCATGATTCCAAGGAGCACCCTCAGAACCACCAGTGAGGCTATTATGAGGGCCGGGATTTTAAGGTTCCCTGGGCTGAAGGGAACCCTGAGGGCGCTCATACCTATAATCCCGGATAGCCCGACAAGTGCGGGGGTTGAGAGGAGTCCCCCGTCTATTATACCTATTATTGTTGATGCTGTGGCGAATATGACTATCGCCACATGGAAATCCCTTCTGTCCCCAGTTGAGAGAAGCCCAAGGATGTATATCAGTGTGATTGAGATGATTGTAACCGGCAGAAGGAATGGGATGTGACCTGCCAGTGATGAACCCGTATGGATGCCTGATGAGGCAGGCACCACAAGCCCGGTGAGGGGACTGAGGCTTGCCTTGAATACATGGGAATGGGTCAGGCTCGTTGAGGCAGCCGGACTCATTGATATGAAGGTCGTGAATGGTGATACCCCCATTTGAAGGCGGAGTGCCAATTCGACTGCAAGGCCCGTTAGGTATGTTGCAAATGCAAAGATCGCCGAGATGTAGAGGTAGGTGTTCTTATCGAGGCATTCAGGGCCAAAAATTCCACCCTCCCTGAAGAGGGGTGCAAGGAGGAACATGGTACCCATTATGGTGAAGAATATCACATCCTTGCCCTCTGAGGAGCCCATGAGGAATACGTGTGTGAATGGTGTTATTATGGGGTCGAGGATGTCTGTGGTGAAGAGTGTGATTGCCAGTGCAATGAAGATTATGCCGGCTGCCATGAACCTGTCTGATCTCAAAGTTACTCACCAGAAGAAATTAATTTAATTAGCAGGGAGAGATATGGATCTTGTCACTTATAAATTAATCGTGGTAATGATTGATGATTGAACACCTCAGGTTATAAGATGGATCCAGTCTATATTGCGGCACTTCTTCTCACAGGTATCGTGGCAGGACTTGCAACGGGCCTTCTGGGTGTCGGGGGAGGCTTCATAATAGCGCCGGTGCTCTTCTTTTTAATGGAGTCCTCAGGCACACCAGAGGATATAGCAATAAGAACGGCCTTTGCAACCAGCCTTGCAGTTATTCTCCCAGCTGCCCTCACAGGGGCTTACTCACATTACAGGAGGGGCTGTGTTGATGCAGGCATGGCCATACCCATGGGGGCTCTCGGTGTATGCGGGAGCATCCTGGGGGTTCTGACTGCCACCTCATCACCTGCGGGGGTTCTAAGGGCGGTATTCGGTTTGCTCCTGATCCTTGTTTCACTGCAGCTCCTCCTCTCGTCCAGGATTTCACCCTCCCATGGGAAGAGGAATGCCGCCATTTCACTGGGCTTCATCGCCGGTTTCCTCTCAGGTCTCCTTGGCATCGGTGGAGGGGTTGTTCTCGTACCACTCCTCGTGCTGGTTGGAGGTTTCGATGTTCTTGAAGCTGTCGGGACATCCTCGGTTGTGATTGCGATGACCGCAGCATCGGGTACACTCTCCTATCTCCTGAGCGGACCGGGGGGCCAGTTTTCTGTGGGATATGTTAACCTGGTCCAGTTCACGGCCATTGCATTCATGAGTGTCCCGGCCTCACGTCTTGGTGTTATGGCGGCCCACAGGATTGACGTGAGGTACATAAGGTACCTTTTTATAGTCCTGCTTCTTATCACGGGCTTCAGGATGATCCTTTAGGTTTACATGGCTTTCTACTTGCTACGGAATTCAGGATGATCCTGAGGTTTATGTAAAAATCCGGCAAAATTTCATAAAATATATAAAATCAGATGAACATAATAACAGACCGGTGAGATGATGCTGAAAAAATGGATGGGTCTCCTCTCGGTTATTCTCGGTATTGTATTTCTTGTATCTCCGATCTCAGGTGTAACAGCCATAAGCATACTTACGGGTCTTGTGCTCTCGGGCCTTGGTGTGTGGATGCTTGCAAATGCCATCATGGCCAGGAGGTACATGGAGGTGGGGATACTCTGGATGATATTTGCAGTTATAACCCTTGCAGTCGGCCTCATGCTTGTATTCAGGGTCTTCCTCATAAATCAGCTTGCCGGGGTCTGGCTTTACGTTACAGGCATCCTCCTGCTTGTTGCGGCGATACTGATACTTGCAGCGGGCTCCCAGAGTTACCTGAAAAGAAATGCTGGTATAATCAGCGCCATCCTGGGGGTCATATACATCCTTATGGGGGCGCTCTCATTCAACCCTGCCTTCGTGGGTGTCGCAGTTGGTCTTATACTTGTTGTTTATGGGGTGGCGGTGCTGAGGTCACCGTGAGCCACCCGAATAAAATCAGCTACCTTTTTATGGAGAGCACAACCCACACCACAATGAAAAGTGCGAATACAAGGTAGAAGATTGTCCTTGTTCTTCTCACCCTCTGCTGATTCTTTGATAGGATCTCCTGGCACCTCTCTGAACAGGTTACCTCATCCATGGGTATGGGGGTGCTGCATACAGGACAGTGCTTGTGCGGTTCAACCATTCTCTTTACCTCCATTTTTTGAATTTAATCTTCAACATTCATTCAGGGATAACAGTGGTTCCTACCCTACCATCGATTGCCCTCAGAAGGTTCTCAGGGTCACTGCCATTGGCTATGATGGTCTTTATCCCTGACCTCTTTATCATCTTCAGGGCTGTATGGTCAAAAAACTCGTAGGTACCGGCCTTAACACCGGATTCACTGAGGTGCTCCAGCATATCACTGGCGCTGATCTCGGGGTAGAACCTTGCATCTGGGTACCTCCGGGGGTCCCTGTCATAGAAACCGTCAACCGATGTGAGGTTTATCATGAGGTCGGCCCCAACTGTTTCAGCCAGTATCGCCCCAACTGCGTCGGTGCTGTGGGCAGGCTCTGTACCACCCATCACAACTATTCTGCCCGACGCTGCAAACCTGACGGCCTCCCTGAAGTTTTCAGGTACAGATGGGTACGCACTTTCACCCAGGGCTGTTATCAGGATCCTTGCATTCAACCTTGTGACATCGATTCCTATATCATCGCACTGGGCCTCACCCGCCCCCAGTTTCCTTGCAACCCCTATGTAATCACGGGCAGGCCTTCCACCACCCACAACCACGAAAAGTTCATGTTCATTCCTCAGTGAATTCAGAATATCGGCGTATGCCCTGAACATTTCATCTGTGAATTCACTTATAAGGATTGATCCTCCAATGGTAATAACAATTCTCATAACGATCCACCGTGAAAATTAGTTGACTCTTCCTTTCCAGTTATGGCTGAATCCACTTATATCTTTTCTCCCGATATCCAGTAAACTTTATAATTACCCCGCCCCATATACAGTTACAGTTTATTTTATCATTTTCATGAGGAGTGATTCATAGTGAGTGAACCATCATCAAAGGAGCTTTTCGAATTCAAGAGAACCCTCCAGGAACTCTCAGATAAGAGGGGAAGGGGGACGGAACTTGTATCAGTGTACATACCCCCTGACAGGCAGATCAGTGACGTTGCAAAGCATATGCGGGAGGAGCTGAGCCAGAGCGCCAACATCAAGAGCAAGCAGACCAAGAAGAATGTGCAGTCAGCAATTGAGGTTATAATGCAGAGGCTGAAGCTTTTCCCGAGACCACCTGAGAAGGGCCTCGTGATGTTCGTGGGAATGGTTCCCAGGGGAGGCCCCGGTACAGAGAAGATGGAAACCTACGTCTTCGAGCCACCTGAACCCATAAAGACCTACATATACCACTGCAACTCAGAGTTCTACCTTGAACCCCTCAGGGAGATGCTTGAGGAGAAGGAAACCTATGGTCTGGCTGTACTTGACAGGAAGGAGGCGACCATCGCAACCCTCAGGGGTAAGAGGATAGACATCCTCAAGACCCTCACAAGTGGGGTCCCAGGTAAGCACAAGGCAGGTGGTCAGTCCCAGAGGAGGTTCGACCGCCTCATAGACCTGGCAGCCCACGAGTTCCTCAAGAGGATAGGTGAGCACATGAACGAGGCCTTCCTCCAGATAGAGGACCTCAAGGGCATCATCCTCGGGGGCCCTGGCCACACCAAGGAGGAGTTCCTCAACGGGGACTACCTTCACCATGAACTCAAAAAGAAGGTTATAACCACCGTGGACACCTCATACACAGGGGAATTCGGTATCAGGGAGGTCATCGACAAGTCCATGGACGTCCTGAGTGAAATTGATGTGATGAGGGAGAAGAAACTGGTTCAGCGCTTCCTGAGGGAACTCATAAATGAGGAGGGACTTGCATCCTATGGTGAGAGGGAGGTTCGCCAGCACCTCCAGATGGGTGCAGTTGAGGTTCTCCTTCTCTCAGAGGACCTTAAATACCAGAGGGGAACCTATGAGTGCGCATCATGCGGTCACAGCATGGAGAAGACAGGTAAGGATCTACCGGACACCGAAACCTGTCCATCCTGCAACGATCAGATGAGGCTCTCAGACAGGAGGGATATGATCGATGACCTGGTTGAGATGGCCGAGGAGGTTGGAACCGAGGTTGAGATCATATCAACAGAGACAGAGGAGGGTATGCAGCTCCTGAGGGCCTTTGGGGGTATAGGGGCAATACTGAGATACCGTCCCTGAGCATTCAGAGGGTTAATGGAACCTTAAGGATCCCAGGATAAGTATCAGGTGAAGGGGACCCTCCAGGTCCGCAATGAGTGTGGCTCTTTTTATATCCATCTCCCCCTTCAGGTGCAGGTAAAGTCCAGTGTAGATGGCAAGGATCACCGCAGCAACACCAGTACCAGGCACAGGTCCAAGGATGATACCTGCACACAGAACAACCGCTCCAGAGGCGTTTATAACCTGCAGGATAACTGAACTTCCATTTTCACCGTAAACTGCAGGGAGTGTTCTGAGTCCCTGCAGCCTGTCTGATTCAACGTCCTTATAGTCACTGAAGGCGGTGTTCACGTATACCTTCAGAAAAATGAATGTGAACACCACGAGGTGCGATGCTGTGAGGGCATGGGGAGCTACGGGTATAATGGCCCATGAACTCCATATGAGGCCCAGGTAGATGTTTTTAAAGCCTGTGATTCTTCTTGTGAGGTTCTTGAAGAATCCTGTATAGAGGATCCCCGCTATCAGAAGAACCACGGTGAGACCTGTCATGAGAGGGTCCCTGCATATGCCAAGCAGCACGATAAGTGTGACTACACATGATGCAATAATCGATTTACCCCACCGCTCGCTGAAACGGGATCTCCGGGGGTCTGTGAGGGAATCCACTCTGGAGTCTGCAAGGTAGTCGTAGGCGTACACTGTTAGGGGAAGCGTAAAAGATATCAATGCGGTTATGGGTCTGCAATGTCCTTCAAGAAGGGCGCAGGATGCCAGAAGAAGTGATGGCCCCCAGAGCGCCGGAAGAATTCCACCATGGACGAAAAGGTTTTTCAGGGCAGAAAAAATTTCCCTTAAAATTTTGACATTTTTCAAAAAACCGGTTTCATATAAATGACCTGACATAGTATTAACTATGTTTAAATGAAATCTTATCGATATCTACCAATTTTATCTGAAAAGGTAATTCAAAATTGGATGATATTGTGGTAATCTTTTAATCAATCATCTGATCCGCCAGCCAGCGCCAGGGAGATCGCTGAATTCATCTAAAAAATGGAGTTGAGTATACAGGTGCCTGAAGGACACATTTGACTGGATGGGATGATATTCTGAGGTTTAAAACCATTTAAAAGGTTAAACGGGCAGAAAAACCAAGAAAAGGTTTTCAGGATAAAATCTCAGACTTTCAGAGAATAAGAAAAGTCAGGATGATTAGGTCAGGTTTGGGATAAATGAGATTGGAGTGGTTATCAGCCAAGCCTGCTGACCCTTATGAGTGACTCGACCGGCACACCATCAACCTCAGAGATCCCCTTCTTATCTATGAGGACTGTGACCGCCAGGGGTTTGGCTCCCTGCTCCCTGAGGACCCTTACAACCTCACCTATGGTCCTCCCGCTGGTTATCACATCATCGACAACCACAACCCTCTTGCCCTTCACCTTTGCAAAGTTGCTGCTTATGGCGCCCTCTGCCCCCTCATCCTTCCGGTGTTTCACAGGGTGGAAAACGGCAAGGGATGTTTCAAGACCTGTCTCAGCCCCCATAACATCTGCCATGAGGGTGGCGAATGGTATGCCGCTTATAGCTATACCAAGCACAACATCTGCAACACCGTACTTTAGTGCCATGTCTGCCATTGCAGCCGAAACATACCTCATACGGGATGAACTGCCGCCGAGGCTCTCCCAGTTAATGGCAAAATCCACAGGGACCTCTTTCGGGGAAACTGAACTGGCGGTCTGAAGCGTCAGCCACCTGGCAGTATCCTTTGATACGTTCAGTTCATCTGCAATTTCCCCTGTCGTAAAACCCCTTTTCCTCAGTTCCCTGGCCTTCTTTATAAGTTCATTTTCCATTACAAGCACCTCAAATATCACCGTTAAGTTTCACGGGCCTGTGTTCCCTCGCAGATTTCATGGCTGCAAGTACAGTTCTGAGGGCGTATATGCCGTCCTCACCGCTTATCTCAGGCTCCTCATCGTTGATAACCGATGAGAGGAAAGATTTGATTTCATTCCTGAGGGGTTCCTCATGTTTGATCTGGATGTCCTGGGCGAACTTTCCGTACACATCCAGTTTCTGATCGATATAGTCAACGTTTATTATACCATCTGTTCCTGTGATGGCGAGCTTCCTCCTCTTGTAGGGGGTTAGCCAGTTAACCTCAAGCATCCCTGTGATCCCACTTCTGAACTTTGTCATTATCTCTGCATGGTCCTCATACTCACACTTCTCGAGTATGCTCCCCATGACCGCGTACACCTCTGCCACGGGTTCACTGAAGAGGTAGTGCATGACATCAAGGTCATGTATCGCCAGGTCAATGGTGACACCAACGTCCTTTATCCTTGGGGGGAATGGCCCTACCCTCTTTGCAGATGCGGAAACCACGTCCCCTATCACATCATTCTCAATTAACTCCTTCGCCTTCTGGACAGCAGGGTTGAACCTTTCAACATGACCTGTCCCCAGCTTCAAACCCTTCCTGCGGGCTGTTTTCACCATCTCCTTGGCCTCTTCAAGTGTGAATGCAATGGGCTTTTCCACAAGAACGTGTTTATCGTGTTCGAGGGCGTCCATGACCACACGGTAATGGTGGGTGGTTGGCACGCAGACACTGACTACCTCTATCTCCGGTATCTCAAGGAGGTTCTCGTAATCCACATACCCGACAGCATCGTACTTGTTGGCAACCTTCTGGAGTGTTCCCTTCATTATGTCGGATACGGCCATAAGATTCGCATTTTTAAGTCGGTAGTAAACCCTGGCATGGTTGTAACCCATGGCTCCAACGCCGATTACACCCACATTTATCTTTCTCAAATATAATCCTCCATTTCTTTGGCAGCTTTTTTACCGATATCCTCTGCTTTGTCAAGAGATCCTTTAATATTGACTCTTTTGAGTATCTCACCATCTCTTGTTAGAAGAACAGCGTAGAGATTGATCTCTCCACTGGAGGCCCTTGCTATAACCCCAAGTGGGCACTGGCACCCGGCACCCAGTTCCAGGAGGAGAGCCTTTTCGGCTGTGACCTCCTGCTGGGATGGGTAATGGGTTATCCTCTCAATTGATTTCCTCAATTCACTGTCTCTTCTTGTTATAACCGCCAGGGCCCCCTGCCCAGCGGCGGGCGTGAAGTATTCCAGCGTGAATCTTTTTTTAATGTAATTTTCTAGTCCGAGACGCTTTAAACCCGCCTCGGCCATTATGGTCGCATGGACCTCCCCTTCCATCACCTTTCTTATCCTCGTATCTATATTTCCTCTTAGGGGCTCCATCTTAAAATTTTTTTGGTGATGATTGCAGAATGCCTCCCTCCGGAGACTGCTTGTTCCAAGTTTAGCACCGGGGGGAAGCTCATCCCAGTCAAAACGGGATACAAGAACCTCATTGGGGGATTCCCTTGGGGGAACAGCTGCAATCACGAGTTCAGGGTCAAGGTCACTGGGGACGTCCTTGAGGCTGTGGACAGCAAGGTCAACCTCCTCCTCAAGGACTGCTATGTCAAGTTCCCTTGTGAAGAGGCCCCTTGAGTCTATACTGTAAAGCTGGGAATCCTTTATCCTGTCACCCTTTGTCTTTATGATCCTTCTTTCGATTTTTTCATCGCAGATTTCGCTGAGCATATCAATGACATGGTCCGTCTGTACCAGTGCAAGGCGACTCCCCCTTGTTCCAGCTATCAATGAATCATCTCCAGTAAACGTTAATCACTTGAAAAATTTATGGCATCCTATTTATAAGTTTTTAAAAAGTCACGGTTATTAAAAAAATCCAATTTCTGACTACATACACTGCGTTACTTATCATCTTCTTGAGAGGTCACGGTACTCTGACCTGTAAATCAGGATCACGTTTTCATGTTCAAGGGCAGCCTTCAGGGCATCATCCGGGGACTTAAAGTAGGGGCTGTTTTTATGGGTTTTTCTCATTATACTGTACCCCACTTCATCAGTGAACATGATGTTGAGGTCACTGAATTCTCTGAGAACTCCAGAGAGTCTGTCCTCATCTATATCCTCACAGGTAACCCCGTATCTTCCACCTATTATCACTGCAGGGTCAGGGAGGTTCTCTGCCATTTTCAGTGTGTACTCGACGGCCTTCACATTCAGACCAGGGTTCACCTCCTCTATTATGCAGGTGCCATCCACTTTTCTGATTGATGTGCGGCCAGGTATCCCCTGGAAGTCCTTAACCCCCTGCTGGATGTCATTCACATCAAGGTTAAGTGTAAGTGCGGCGCTGACTGCGGCAAGGACGTTTGATAGGTGATGCTCTGCAGGTGCAAATGTTTCAATTCCAAACTCTGTGTTGATCCGGTCACCATCAATGGTTTTAAGGCCCTCCACACTGACACTGGCCACCGTGGAATCAAGGCCGTACCTTATATCGGTGGCATGGACACTGGCACCGGCGTCAACCGAGAATGTGTTTGTTTTATCCCCAAAATTCCGGTAGTACCTGTTGAATGCCTGAAGGTCGCAGCAGACCATTCTGCTTTTGAATATCTGCCTCTTGGCGGAACTGGCCCTTGATGTGCCCCTTCTTATGTTGTAGTCCTCGGCTATATTTGTCAGCACACCCACATCTGCAAGCCCCGTGCCACCAAGGGAAACCTCAAAGATGGCTGAACCATAATCACGGGGACCGGCGACTTTCACGGTCTCAATCATACTGGCAGGGGTTATACTTATATCCCTCTTCAGGAGTTCAGAACCCGCATAGGACCCCAGGCTGCTCAGGATGAGAGGGTTCAGGTTCTCCATGATCTTTCTGAGTATCCATACCGTGTTGGTCTTACCCTTAACCCCCGTAACCTCAACCACGGGTATCCCACGTGCTTCCTTCCAGGGGCCCAGCAGAAAGCCTGTTATCTCATGATGGGTTATATCCGCTTTAACCGGGCAGTGGACAGGCGCTATTACAGTGGATCCAGTAACGGGACCATCGACCTCATCGATGCCCATTTCAAGGAGCATTTCATGGTCAGAGCTCTTCAGTGTCCCGTATATGTCCCATGCCAGGACATGGCCCGATATTTTTTTCAGTTCACGGGCAATGGTAACTCCACCATGTGTGAGGTCAACAACAAGGGGTTTTGAGATGTTTTTCAGATCTCTGGTCATCTGTATAACCTTTTGGTTTTGAGATGTTTTTCAGATCTCTGGTCATCTGTATAACATTAGTCCAGTTAAATGGCTTTGGTTAACTATTGGGACCACAAAGGCCTTTAGAATCAGCTTTAACTCTTTATTGAGTCTATACCCCCCTCTATTAGCTTCTCACGCACCTTCCTGTAGAAGTCCTTACTGAGCCTTACAAAGTGGGCGCAGTGATCTGACTTTTTGAATACAACCTCCTCCATGTGGTTGATCTCCTCCTCGTACTGCCCATCAATCACCGCGATGGCCTTTTTGCCCTTCCTCAGGAGCTTGACCCTGATGACGCTTTTATTGGAGACAACCAGTGGCCTGGCGCTGAGCTTGAAGGGGCAGATAGGGACTATAAGAAAGGCCTCCACACGGGGATCCACTATCGGACCCCCAGCGGACATGGAATAGGCTGTTGAACCGCTGGGTGTTGCTATGATTATACCATCCGCCCTGAGCTCCTCGACCACCTCATCGTCAACAGATATCTCTATATGGAGCATCTTGGCGGGCTTCCTTGTCATCATAACAACCTCATTGAGGGCTGATGGAAGTTCACCGTTATGGTACACGCTGAGGAGGGTTCTCCTCTCAACAGCATAGTTGCCAATAAGAACATCCTCCAGGGCCGAGAAGACATTTTCAGGGTCGACCTCCGTGAGGAAACCGACCGTGCCCATGTTTATTCCAAGTATCGGTATCTCCTTACCCTCTATGAGGCTCTGGGTGCGGAGTATTGTCCCGTCCCCCCCAATGGTCAGTATCATGTCGACCTCCATGTCCCTGATGTCCTTTCCGTATTCACGGAGCTCAGGAAGTTCCTCTGTGATCTTGAGGTCAACGCTAAGCTCAACACCCCTGTTCAGAAGGAATGAGGCCACCTTACCTGCAAGTTCAACGGCTTCAGGCACATCAAAGCGGGCTATTATACCTATACGCATCATATGACCTCCAGGGTCTGCATTATCTTTTTGTGGAGTTCCATGTTCCCTGCAGCGATAAGTGAGGTCCTTGCCTTGACATTTAGGAGACCGTCTATTGATTCACCCCTCTCATTTGTCACCACACCACCTGCCTCCTCCACGATGAGCTTGGATGCGGCTATGTCGACTATTCGCAGATTCTCCCTCAGGTCCATGAAGGCATCATATGATCCGCTTGCAACATATGCGAGTTCTAGGGCCACGGAGCCCAGAATGCGCATCCGGCGGATCACCCTGCAGATGCTATCAACCCTCCGGAATCTCGTGCCGTAGATGAATGCCCCCAGTGAAGTCCGATTCAGGGAGCTCTGGCTTGATGCGCAGATTTTTTTATCATTCAAAAAGGCTCCGTGACCCCTTATTGCCCAGTAAAGGTCTCCAGTTGCAAAGTTCTTCACGAAACCCATAACGACATTGTTGAGGGAGGGGAGGTCGCCTCCAGGGATATATTCCGCAACAGCCACAGAGATCCCGTAGAAGGGTATGTTTCTTATGGCATTGCTTGTACCATCAAGGGGGTCCACAACGAAGATTATTCTGGGTTCATCAGGGGGCTCCTGGTTTATGTGGAGAATACCGATCTCCTCACTTATTATGGTGACTGGCCGATCGGTGTTCTCAAGCACACCTATGGCCTCATCCTCCGCCACCAGGTCTATGAGTTTTGTGGGTGTTCCATCGGCCCCCATCTTGATTATCTCCCCGGCATCTGGAGTTCCTACAAGGGGAGCAACAGCCTTTTCAACCTGCTCGGCCATTTTAACTGCGATGCTCTTCCAGTAGTAGATGTCTGATTCTTCCATTCAACCCCCTTCTTGAGTTCAATCAAGGTAGATGAGCGCTGATACAGCAGCCCCACACTCTTCAACAACATGGTTTGTTTCTTCTACTATTAATTCATTTATTTCAAGTCCCCTCACAGACATCATGTATCTGACCATTGAGATGGCCTCTTCCCTCACATCCTCAGGTTTTCTGTTAACCGCAGAGTTCTCAACGACACATCCGAACTCATCTGAAGTTGCAGCTGCTATGGCGGCGGATATGAGGTCACCGGGAGTATCTGATATTTTATATGAGAGCACACAGTTCACCATGGACCCTGGTTCAAGGGGTGGAAGTTCAACTATTTTCGTGGCATGGGGGAGTATGCTTGAAACCTTTATGAGGTTCACGTCACCTATTCCAGCTTCAAGGAGTGCATTGTCAAAGGCATTGAGCCTGGTGGGCCCTTCAGAGCTACCTGATGTTATAGCAACCTTCATCTCAATCACTTCTTATCAGATTCAATTCAATCACACAATTCAAAGGTACTGATTCCTATAAAGCTTTTATATATGTGCACCAGATTAATAGATATACATCTGTCTCATATCACTCATTCTAACAGGAGGTAAGATTAATGTCAAAGAAAGTGGTTGAAGTTAAGACACTTAAGGTTGGAAAGTACGTGATCATTGATGGTGAGGCATCAAAGATTACAAACATCTCAACATCATCTCCGGGCAAGCATGGATCAGCAAAGGCCCGTGTTGAGGCTGTTGGGATCTTTGACAACCAGAAGAGGAGCTTTGTTAAGCCTGTTGACTCAAAGGTTGACATACCAATAATCGACAAGAGGACAGCTCAGGTCCTTGCCATAATGGGGGGAGATGTCCAGCTGATGGACCTTGAAACCTATGAGACCTTTGAAACACCCATACCTGATGAACTGAGCGACCAGCTGGTTGAGGGTATTGAGGTGGAATACATAGAGGCCCTCGGTCAGAGGAAACTCATGAGGACCAAGGGATAATCCCACAAACTCCTTTTTTACAATCTGATAAAATCAGGTTTTTGATCTGAATGCTTTTACATACAGAAGACCCCCTAAAATTTGCTTTTTCAACAACGGACCCTGAGAGGATACCTGAACTTTCATTTGGAATACTGGGGGTCCCCTTTGATTCCACAACCACCTATGTTCCAGGGACACGCTTCGGCCCCCTGGCGGTGAGGGAGGCATCCTACAGCTTTGAATCATATAACCTCAGGTTTTCAGGAGAGCCAGGCGTTAAATGCTTCGACTTCGGTGACGTGGATGTGGTGCCGGGTAATTTCCAGAGAACCGCAGAGTTCATAGGTGACTCCATAGGTGGGGTGCTGGATCTGGGCCTCAAACCCATCACCCTCGGCGGTGAGCACACAGTTACACTCCCTGTGGTCGAGGAACTCACATCCCGGGATGGAGCCCCAGTGGTTATCCACCTCGATGCACATATGGATATGGCAGATCGCTATGCAGGCGAGAGGTACTCACATGCAACAGTCATGAGGCGCGTTCATGAAATCGGGGCAGAGGTCATACAGATCGGAGTCCGGTCGGCATCAGCTCATGAGGCTGCATTTGTAAGGGAGAACGGTATAATATGCATAATGGCCCATGAGGTAATGCGAAACCCTGAGGCTGTATCTGAAGCCCTCAAGGGTATCAGAGACCCTGTATATATCTCAGTTGACATGGATGTACTTGATCCTGCATATGCACCAGCCGTTGGTAACCCCACACCCTGCGGTCTCACGCCATGGGTTCTCGAGGATATTGCTGAAGTTCTCTCCAGGAAGGAAGTGGTTGGTTTTGATGTGGTGGAGGTTGCCTCAACTGGTTTTGGGGATCAGACATCTGTGAATGCGGCCAAGATAATCTATGACCTTCTGACAATTTTATAATTCTTTAAAGCATCTAAAAGACAGGATTCCCTTTCTGATCCCAGCAGATTTTATATACTTTGTTGGCCAACCATTTAATTATCAATGCCGGTGGTGTTAATCATGAATACTCGAGAGGTGGAACTCAGGGGTCACATAATTGACAGTCTCATACTCCCCAGGGCCCTTGATATAATAATGGATATGGGCGGGGATTTCCAGATACTTGAAATCGAAATAGGAAAGAGAAAATCTGATCCAAGCCATGCAAGGATACTGGTTGAGGCGAAGACACCGTCACTCCTCAACCAGATCCTGGATGAACTCAGCGAGATAGGGGCCTCCATAGCAGAGATAAGGGAGGTTGAGCTGAAAAGGGCCCCGATGGACAGGGTTCTCCCTGATGACTTCTACTCTACAACCAACCATCAGACCTTCATTTACCATGGAGGCCAATGGCTGGAGGTTGAGGGGATAGAGATGGACTGCATGATAGTCGTTGACCCCAAGTCAAAAACTGCCCGGTGCAAACCCATCAGGGACATAAGGGAGGGGGACCTGGTTGTTGTTGGAAGGGAAGGAATAAAGGTGGTACCACCCGAGAGGCCCAGGGGAAAGCAGGGGGTATTTGAATTCATGGGCAGCGATGTTTCAAGTGAAAAACCCCTTGTTACCACCATAAAGAAGATAGCCTCTGAGATAACCGATATTAAAAGGAGAGGGGGTAAGATAGGTCTGGTTGGGGGTCCAGCAATCGTGCACACGGGTTCTGCACCTGTGATTGCAGAGATGATACGCAAGGGCTTTATAGATGTGCTCTTTGCAGGCAATGCCCTTGCCACACATGATATAGAGTCAGCCCTCTACGGCACTTCACTCGGGGTTAACCTTGAGAGGGGTGAGGCCGTGAGCAGGGGTCACAGGCACCACATCAACGCAATAAACGAGATAAACCGTGCAGGTTCAATAAGGGATGCGGTGGAAAAGGGAGTCCTCACTTCAGGGATAATGTATGAGTGCATAAAGAATGATGTGCCATTTGTCCTTGCAGGTTCAATAAGGGATGACGGGCCGCTTCCTGACGTCATAACCGATGTCATGGAGGCCCAGAATGAGATGAGGAAGTACGTGCAGGACCTCGACATGGTCATTATGATAGCCACCATGCTCCACTCAATAGCCACTGGCAACATACTCCCATCACGTGTAAAGACAATATGCGTTGATATAAACCCGGCAACCGTCACGAAGCTCTCTGACAGGGGCAGTTCACAGGCTGTGAGCGTGGTTACAGATGTGGGTGCGTTCATCCCCATACTCCTTCATGAACTAAAAAAGATGAACAACCTGGATTAGATGATGGAGAACTTCCTCAACGCTAAGATGAACATCCTGGAGGCTTAAATGATAAGGGGAAACATCCTCAACGTCTTCACAGGGGATATATACCCTGCTGAGGTTGAATTTTCAGGTGGTGTGATAAAATGTGTCCGGAGGGTGGAGGGGAACTTCACCGATATAATCCTCCCGGGTTTTGTGGATGCCCATGTCCACATCGAAAGCTCAATGCTCACCCCATCATCCTTTGCAGTCGCTGCAATCCCCCATGGCACCACTGCTGTTGTTTCTGATCCACACGAGATAGCCAATGTTATGGGTGTTGAGGGTGTTGAATTCATGCTGGAGGATGCTTCGCAAACACCCCTAAAATTTTACTTCACTGCACCATCCTGCGTACCTGCAACACCCTTTGAGACATCAGGCGCAGAGCTCTCAGCCAGGGAGATAGAGGATCTCCTTTCAAGGGACTCTGTGGTGGCACTGGGCGAAATGATGAACTTTCCTGGTGTTATAGCAGGCGATGTGGAGGTACTGGAGAAGATAGATGCTGCAAAGAAACTCAATAAGCCGGTGGATGGCCACGCACCCCTCCTATCAGGTGATGAACTGTGTGCATACATAGGGGCCGGTATATCCACAGAACATGAATGTGTGAGTCCCGCAGAGGCCCTTGAGAAGAGGGGACTTGGAATGAAGATAATGGCGCGGGAGGGCTCCAGTGCAAGGAACCTCAGGGATCTTGCAGCCGTCGACTGTGACTTCCTCGTATCAGATGATATCCACCCAGCAGACCTCCTGGGGGGTCACATGGACAGGATACTCCGAAGGGCTGTTGAATACGGTGTTGACCCTGTTAAAGCCGTGCAGATGGCTACCCTGAACCCTGCAGATCACTACAACCTCAACACAGGGGCTATAGCACCTGGAAGGGCAGCTGACATGGTGGTGGTTGATAACCTAAGGGACTTCAATGTTAAGAGGGTCTACATTGATGGAAGGGTCGTTGCAGAGAATGGAAGATACCGGGGAGCCCCTAAAACCAGTCACAGGAAGATGAACCGCCTTGACATCGTTGACTTCACTGCAGAGGATCTTGAGGTGAAATCAGATGATGATGAGGTCACTGTCAGGGTAATTGATGTATTCGATGGCCAGATAGTGACAGGGGAGTTACAGAAGAGACTTGGGGTAAATGATGGTTTCGTAGCCCCTGACCCCTCCATGGATGTACTTAAGGTATCGGTTATGGATCGTTATGGTAAGGGTAACATCTCCAATGGATTCGTTCATGGCTTTGGACTTAAGGAGGGGGCCATTGCATCAACTGTGGCCCATGACTCACACAACGTCATCACAGTGGGCACGGGTTCAGAACTCATGAAGAGGGCGGTAGATATGCTCAGAAAAACAGGTGGGGGGCTCGTGGCTGTTTCAGATGATGATCAAAGGATCCTTGAACTACCAGTTGCAGGTTTAATGTCAGATGGAGATGCAGTGGAGGTTGCATCCCTGATGGAGGACCTCAATGATTTTGTTCATGAACTTGGCTGCACTCTGAGCGCGCCGTTCATGACAATGTCGTTCCTCTCGCTTCTTGTTATCCCTGAACTGAAAATAAGTGATAGGGGTCTCTTCAGTGTGGATGAATTCCGGTTCGTAGATGTTATTGTTGGGTGATTGTTGGGGCCCTGGTTTTCTGTTCTGAAGGTATCAGTGACTGGTCACTTAAACCCCTTCGATTCAAGTTCCCTTATTATCCTTTTCATGGCCTCCCGTTCACGGGGTCCCCCAACCTTTCTTGCAACCCTGTTCATTTCACGGATCCGGCCCATGAGGTCATGGGGGTCCATGAAGCCGGACCGGGTGTAATTTATTAGTGACTCTATAACAGCATATATTCCCCTGTTGAGGACGATTCTGAAATCTTCACCCCTGAAAATCTCATGGACCTTGGCATTCACGATTTGGATCTCTGTTTCACCGTACCGGTC
The DNA here is from genome assembly GCF_030055425.1 of Methanothermobacter sp. Lineage (NCBI taxonomy): Archaea > Methanobacteriati > Methanobacteriota > Methanobacteria > Methanobacteriales > Methanobacteriaceae > Methanothermobacter > Methanothermobacter sp. The sequence continues at coordinate 249,994 of NZ_JASFYE010000001.1, read as the reverse complement.
AGTCCTTACCACCTTCTTAACGGAGTCAACCTCCGCGGTGAAGAATGCATCGGCACCCTGGAGGTGAAGGTATCCCCTGTGGGATGAGAACATCTCATCGCCAGGATCACCCAGGGCGGCCTCGGTGAAGATGAGGGGATCCAGCGTCACGTTTACCGTGAATTTTCTGTTTCTGAGCATATTCTCAAGTGTGTGGGTTCCGGGATACAGGTAGAGGGTCACACTTCGCTCACCGGTGCAGAGGACTCCGATGGGGGCGGCATTCCCCCTCATTAATTCATCCCATGTTACAACCAGGGTCTCATATAGCTGGCCGGGGACCATATCAAGGGCCATCAGACTGGATTCCGGTGTGTACCCTGCGCCCTCAGATGTCCCATTATCTTGATGTTTTCTCTTCAAATCGATACATATCACCTTCTGAGGACAAAACCCTCTATATCTGCGTTTATGACACAGTCAAAATCCAGGAGGTCGTACCATCCAGCCCTTGCAAACATGTCCATGTAGCATATTCCCATGAGCATCCCGCCCTCAACAAGGGCCTCATCAGCGAGCCTTTTAACGTCCTCAATATCTGAACCTATACCTGGCATTGAGAGTCCCCCCAGCAGCACGAGGACATCAACCTTTTCGGATTCCATTTCACCAAGCTCAACACCGTAATCTGTTAATTCCAGTGTCCTTGCCCTTTCAAAGTCCGTGTTGGGTATGAATATGTTGTTCTTGTCCCTTGAGGCGTATGCAAATAGCTTGGCAAATGGTGTGCAGACCCCGGGTACACCTGCAAAGCCTATCCTATCAGCATCATTAACAGCCTCCCGGAATACACCGAGATGTTCCTTTATACCCCTGAATTCCTTCATCTTCTCCATACTGACACCTCGAAACTTATAGTTATAAATTAATGGTCTCCCTATAACTATTTTACTGGAATATTCTCTTTGAGTGATATCATGGAAATAGAGAACGTTAAGTTGGCCCTTGAGATGCTATCATCCTCTGAATGCTTCGGGATTCTCGTACCTGAGGTGAGGTCTAACCTTGTAATGGCTAGGGAAAATCCCCGCGGCATCGAGGATGTTGTGGCGGTACCTGGCAGAATCACCGAGTTCCGTGGGAGGGCCTTCGCATGCAGGGAACCTGAATTCGGGGCATCTTCTCACATGGCCCGTTTCATAATAGCCCTCAACAGGCACTTTTCCTGGAAGAGAAGCGCACTTAATATTAAATTTGATGAAAGTATAATTGATATCTGTGAGGACCATGGAATGGTGGTCTCAGCATATGACCGTAGCCGGGAGCCCCCAGAGGTGCGGGAGGTCGAGGGTGGCACCATACCCTGGGGTGTTGAGGAGGCCATAAGGAATTCAGAATCACCCCCTGATGTCATATACCACAGGGGAACATGGGGCAAGGAGCCAATGGTTGTCCTCACAGGGGAGGATGCAGTTGAAGTTGCAGAGGCGGCCCTTGGAATAGCAGAGGATTATGAAAAACTTTTGGGGAGATGAAATGAAGTACCGGATGTACACAGAACTCATGGAACAGCCAGGATCACTTAAAAGGACCCTTAAGGCTGAGGGGGGCAGGATGTCCCGGATATCGGATGATATTGCTGATTGCAGACGCATATACCTTGTTGGTTGTGGAAGTTCACTATCAACATGCTACAGTGCAAGGGATGCAGTTGCAATGAACTATGATCTTAACATTGATGTCATGACCGGCTATGAATTCTACTACCACAGAAAGATTGAGGAAAGGGACTCTGTGGTTATATTCACATCCCAGTCCGGGGAGACAGCAGATACCCTCGCGGCACTTAGAAGGGCCACTGAACTTGGACTTAAAACGGTGACTATCACAAATGAACCTGAAAGTACCATGGCCTCTGAGTCCCAGAATACCATAATAACCCGCTGCGGCAGAGAGGAGGCCATACTTGGCACCAAGACCTACATGACACAGCTTCTGGCCCTCTACAGGATATTATTTGAGATGCACACCGATGAGTTATCTGAGGAGCTACTCTCAGAACTTGAGGAGCTACCTGATGAGATCGGGAGGCTCCTCAGGGACACCGAGGATGACTGCAGGGGTCTTGCAGAGGAGCATGCAGGGGAGGATATATTCTACTGTATGGGGAGCGGCCCAAACTATGGACTGGCATACAAGCTTGCCATGACCATGCTCATGGAGGGCGCCCTGAAGCATGCCTGTCCCCTGTATTCAGGCGAATTCAGGCATGGACTCATTGAGAGGGTGGAGAAGGGGGTGCCGGTGATATTCCTTGAGTCAGGCTTCCCGGGTGATAAGCTTACAGAGAGGGCTTTGAGGTTCTGTGAAAGTCTTGGAGCACTGAATATAGTATTCAGGATGTCTGATTACTCTGACCTCAATTCACTGCTTTCACCATTTGTGCTTGCAGTTCCCCTTGAGTGGTTTGTATACTACCTTGCCCACTTCAATGGTGAGGATCCTGGAAGCACGAGGCATATCGGCAAGGTCAGATACTAATGAATTATTCCTTTCTTTAAAGTAATGTGAACTGTTAAAGTAATGTGAACTGGTTTTTCTTTAGTTGGCCAGCAAAATCAGTCCTAAGTTTCAGTGGCAACAAAAAAATAGTAGGTGGTTCATTCCACCTTGAGGACCTGTTTCTTTTTGACCTCCACCTTTGGGAGTTCAACTGTAAGGACACCATTTTCAAATTTGGCCTTGGCCTCTTCAACCTTTATCTTTTCAGGGAGCCTCATCTCCCTTCTTGCCTCACCATACTTCCTTTCCTTTTTGACGAAATTGGCCTCCTGGACCTCAACTTCCTCTTCAAAGACTGCAGAGATGGATATAGTGTTTTCTGTGAGTTCTATGTTTATATCTTCCTTCTTAACACCGGGAAGGTCCGTCTTTATGATTATCTGATCATCTGTCTCTATGACGTCCATGTTCAGCTTTTCAGGTATGTTCTCGGTGTACTCTGATATCTTCTTCTCGAACTCCTTCTGCATCTCCCTCATGTTCTTTATCATATCCTCCATCATCTTCTCAGCCATCAATCTTCTTTTCTCAAACATTGTCATGGGTTTTTCCAGTTTCTTTTTCATATAAACCCTCCAGTTTTTTTACTATCTCGGAGACCCCTCTGCCCTGGAATGCAGACACCATCAGTGGTTCCTCAACCATATTAATATATTCTTCCAGATACTTAACATTTTCTGCAAGGTCCATCTTGTTGAAAACCGTGATGATGGGTGTTTCAAAGATACCCTTTATGCCAAGGTAGAGGCTGTACTGGTTTTCGAGCGTGTATCCGCAGGTTTCTGAAGCGTCAAATATGAAGAGTATGACATCGGCTATGTTCTCAAGGGCAACCATGGCCTGGAGTTCAATGTTGTTCATATCCTCAACCGGCCGGTCAAGAAGCCCCGGTGTATCTATTACCTGAATTTTCCGCCATTTACGTTCAAGGTGGCCTATCTGTATACCCTTGGTGGTGAAGGGGTAATCAGCAACCTCTGGTTCTGCACCTGTCAGTGTCCTGAGGAGTGTGGATTTCCCCACATTTGGGAAGCCCGCTATAACAACCGTGAATGCATCGAAGTCCACAGTGGGCATGTTTCTGAGTCTGTTCTTTGCAAAGTCAAGGAAGTCAAGGTCCCCTTCAATTCTTCTTACAACTGATGATATCCTACCAAAGGCCTCTCTTCTCAGATTTGATGCATCCGATGGCTTTGAACGTTTGATTTTTTTCATGTAATCTGATTCAAGCTGATTGAGTATTCCGACAGCCCAATTAAGTGCTCCAAGGGACTTTTTGAGGTCGTCCACACCCACTGTTACATCGATGTAGTCCTGATAGAATTCCGGCAGTGACTCTATATCGGGTATGCGCTGGATGATCATCTTCAGACGGTCCCTTATAACCTGGCATGCTGTCTGGATGCGTGTGGATTCAATGATCTTGGCCTTTTTCTGTCCAGGGATCTTTGAACTCCTCTTGAGGGATGCGGCCTTTCTAGCCCTCCTGAATCCCTTATCAAGGAGTTCATCTGCTGTTGGAACTGTTGGTATTATCATGAAAATCACTCTTCTCTATTAATAACTCTGGATATGTATCTATGTGTGGTGAACCTCAGGGGTATGATTCTGGATTTATCTGTAGTCCTTTTCACTGAATATCTGGGCCTGAAACCTGTAAACCCTTGTCTGGGGGTCATAGAAGCAGTCAGGTGGGAGTCCGGCCTTCATGCAGGTGTTGCAGAGGAACTCCTCAGCGTCCCATCCCCACTCTGTTGCAACCTGTGGCAGGAGAAGGCCCCTAGCCCATCCCCTCTCAACGATGAGGCCATCAACACCAACCCTTATTCTCTGGGGATACTCAGAAGGATTCTCAACCCTGATGGGGGTGGGTGGTGTGAGGACGCTGACCTCAACCTCTATCTCATCAAGTTCCTCAGGCTCAACAGGCGGGAACCGGGGGTCACGTGTGGCCGCGGATATGGCGGCGTCGATGAGGGCATCTATGAGGGTCATTACAGGTTCAGGGTAACCTATGCATCCCCTGAGCTCACCATTCTTCTCCAGTGTAACGAATACTCCCCTTTTCTCCCTGAATTTATCAGGAAGATCTCCTGGTAATCTGAAGGTTTCGGAGCCGCGCAGGTGCTCCTCAATAACACTCCTTGCAATTTCAATAAGCAGCTTTCCCTCCTCTCTTGATATGGATTTCATGTTCCACCAACCATTGCATTCAGTGTCCTCACATGGGGCCCCCCATCACCCACAGGGACGCTCTGTCCGGATTTGCCGCAGAAGCCAATCCCAAGCTTGAAGTCTGACCCAACACCATCAACGTTCATGAGGGTCTCAAGAACGTTTCCTGAGAGTGAAACGTCCCTGAGGGGCTCACATATCTCACCATCCCTTATCCTGAATGATTCAGCCGCATTGAACTGGAATATTCCCTTGCCTGTATCAACCTGACCTCCCCTTGAACCCCGCAGGTAAATGCCGTCACGCACATCCTCAAGGAGTTCATCAAATGATAGGTCTCCTGGTTCAAGGAATGTGTTGCTCATCCTGACAATGGGCTGGTCCCCTATGGCTGAACGTGCATTTCCTGATGGTTCAAGTCCAAGCTTGAAGGCTGTTTCCCTGGAATTCAGGAGTGATCTGAGGGTGCCGTCCTCCACAAGAACTGTCCTTGATGCCTCCACACCCTCTGCATCGTAGCTGTAGCTACCAAAACCATCAATGGTGGGATCGTCAACTATTGTCACTGACTCTGAGGCGATCCTCTCACCGAGCCTGCCCTCAAGGATTGAGTCACCCTGAAGTATGAGGTCAGCCTCTGCTGCATGCCCCAGGGCCTCATGTATGAAGACACCTGTAAGTTCAGGGTCTGTTATTACATGGAAGCGCCCTGAGGGTGGTGAATCTGCTGATAGGAGTCTCACCGCTTTCTCACCTGTTCTGCGCCCGAATTCTTCGATGTCCTCTCTTTCAAGTATCTCAAATCCTCCTGTACCGCCGCAGCTACCATGGCCAAACTGGATGCTGGTACCGTCGGATGCAACGGCATTGAGGAACAGAGCAACCTTTGAATCGTTCATCTCTATGCAGGATCCCTCAGAGTTGAGGAAAACGGTTGAACTCTCCATATCAACGTAGCTCACGGTGGTGCTCACAACCCCATCAACCGATGCCGCATGGTGGGCCTCAAATACAAGCTCCCGTTTCTCATCTGCTGGAACATCTGAGGGCATCCTTGATGATTTAATGGTTGTCTTATCGTTTTGGGGCTGCAGTGAACCGACCTCAACATCACCCCTGAGGGATTCAGTCATCTTAACAGCATGGAGTGCCATTCCCTCCAGTTCCTCTGGTTCGTCGGTGAAGGCAAATCCCCATGAACCATTTTTAAGCACCCTTATCCTGAACCCTGCAGCCTCTCCTGACTTGACCTCCTGTACATTGCCGTCCTTGAGTATAATTGAACTTGAAGATGAGGTCCCTGCCCTTATGTCCGCGTATTCTACCTTTTCAGCTATACCGCTGATTACCCTCTCCAGATGATCCATATCGATATCCATTTCCCATCAGCCTTCAAGAAGTTTCTTTAGGTTTATCTGTTGGTGGAGCCTTATGATTCTTTTGCATGTTGGCGGTTCTTGCCTTTGCAGTCTATGAGGATGTGGTCAGCGGGGCCTTATGGTTTGCATATACTTGCATGAGGAAGTTATTGCTGTGTGTGGCCTTGATGGATTGGGTTTTAGGGAGGGGTAATTCTTTAGATCGGGATTATTCAGTGGATTAGATAAATATTTAAATGAACACCCATATACCAACTAATCAGTTCATTTTACAGATAGCACCGGATGTGATATATTGAAAACAATTGAGGAAATAAACCAGAAGATCAGGGATGGGGATGCTGTCGTCGTAACCGCAGCTGAGATGACAGCAATCGTGGCTGAAACCGGACCAGAAGATGCTGCAAGGGAAGTTGATGTTGTTACAACCGGTACATTTGGTGCTATGTGTTCATCAGGCGCTTTCATCAACTTCGGTCACTCTGATCCACCAATAAAGATGTCGAAGACGTACCTGAATGGTGTGGAGGCATATTCTGGACTTGCAGCTGTGGACGCCTACATAGGGGCAACACAGCCAAACAGGGACCCTGAGATAGGCCTCAGTTATGGAGGTTCACATGTCATAGAGGACCTCATAAGGGGAAAGGAGATAGAACTGGTTGCAGAGGCCTACGGTACCGACTGCTACCCATTAAAAAGTGTGGAGACCCTCATAAGCCTTGATACAATAAACCAGGCGGTAATGGTGAACCCCAGAAACTGCTACCAGAACTATGCAGTTGCCGTCAATTCAACCCAGGAGACCCTCTACACCTACATGGGAACACTCCTCCCAAATTACGGTAATGTGACATATTCAAGTGCAGGGGAACTGAGCCCCCTCCTCAACGACCCCTACTTCCAGACGATAGGGGTGGGCACAAAGATATTCCTCTGCGGTGCAGAGGGCCATATAATCGGGGAGGGTACACAGCACTCAACGGATGTGGATAGAAATAATGGTGTTCCTGTTTCAGCTGCAGGGACCCTCATGGTAAGGGGTGATATGAAGGAGATGGACCCTGAATACGTGAGGGGGGCGACCATGCCAAGGTACGGCCCTACACTCTATGTTGGGGCGGGGATACCCATCCCAGTGCTCAATGAGGATATAGCGGCGGCAACAGGAATATCAGATGAGGAAATAGTCTGCAGGGTGATAGACTACGGTGTTCCAAGAAGATCAAGGCCAGTTGTCATGGAAACAAACTATAAGGAGCTGAGATCAGGTAAAATTGAAATAAATGGTGTTGAGGTCCCGACATCTCCACTTTCATCACTTAAAAAGGCGAGGGAGATTGCAGAGGAACTGAAATCATGGATTGAAATGGGAGATTTCCTCCTCACAGAGCCGGTGAAACCCCTACCATCAAGGGGGCATTCCACAAGGCCACTGGAAATAAGGAGACCCTCAATAATGGTGAGGGAACTCGAGAGCAAACCCGTCATAATGACCCATGAGGATGACGACCTCAGGGAGGTGGCAAGGAAGATGGTTGATAACAGCATAAACCATATACCTGTTGTTGACAGCCAGGGTATCCTCAGGGGTATTGTGACATCATGGGACATCGCAGATGCAGTTGCAAGGGGCAAGAAAAGCCTTAAGGATGTAATGACCCGTAGGGTAATCGTAGCACGGGAAAATGAACCAGTTGACGTTGTTGCAAGACGTATAGATAAATATAACATATCTGGTTTACCGATAGTGGATGAGGAAAACCGGGTGAAGGGTATAATCACAGCAGAGGATATTTCAAGGCTGATAGGAAAACTGGAGAATAGGGGAGAGTCAATATGAAGGCCTGGCTTAAATTCTCACCTAACATCGTTAACAAATCCATAATCTCAGAGGCAATAAAGCGGTACGACATTGACTTCAACATACTCCGTGCCAACATCACCCCCCGTGGGGGTAAGATGCTCGTTGAGATAAGCGGTCCGGAGGAGAGGAAGGGAATAGAGTTCATAGAGGACGCTGGAATTGAGGTTCACCCCGCAATGAGGGTGGTAAAAAAGGACAGGGAGAAGTGCGTGGACTGCGGGGCCTGCGTCTCACTCTGTCCTGTAAGCGCCATATGCATCGAGGACGACTGGGAGATCAGGATTGACGACCAGAAGTGCATAGGATGCAGCTTCTGTGTGAACTCATGCCCTACAAGGGCCATAATGCTATTTGAATGAAACCAGATCCGGTTTTCAGATCCTGAAGAAAAGGTGAATTGATGGTTCTCATAGTCGGTTCAGGGGCCTCAGGGGCAACCCTTGCAAGGGAACTTGCAGTGGGAGGATTTGATGTTACCGTAATAGAAAGGGGCCCCTACGTTCAGGATGGGGATGCATTTCTGTGCTACGATGAGAGTTCAGATGACCCTGACATCCTCAAAACAAGCTGCGTTGGCGGATCGACGCTGGTGGCAGCAGGTAACGCCGTAAGGGTCCTTGAGGACACGCTGAAGGATTATGGTGTTGATATAACAGATGATCTTGATGCCATTGAAAGGGAACTTGATGTGCGGGAACTCCCTGATACACACATCGGGAGGGGGACCGCACTCCTCATGGATGCGGCAGAGTCCCTCGGGCTTGAAATAAGGAGGATGCCAAAGTTCATAAGGGCCGAAAAATGCAGACCATGCGGTAAATGCTCCTTTGGCTGCCCCAAAAGTGCCAAGTGGTCTGCAAGGGAATTCATGGATGAGGCAATTGAACATGGCGCTGTACTGGTTGAGGAGACAGAGGCAAGGGATCTGATTCTGGAGGGGGGGAAGGTCAGGGGTATTGAAACCTCAGCAGGCAGTTTCCATGATGAAACCGTTGTCCTGGCAGCAGGGGCAGTTGAAACCCCCAGGATCCTCATGAGGGCAGGTATTGATGCAGGGAGAAAGTTCTTCATGGACACCTTCGTTACGGTGGGGGGCATATTTGATGGGATCGGGTTCTGTGATGAGGTCCAGATGAATGCACTCATTGAAATGGACGGCTTCATACTCTCACCCCACTTCTCAACCCTCCTCTTTCCTGAGAGGGATAGGGTTGACGTCCTGGGGCTCATGGTCAAGATAAGGGATGAGGCCTGCGGCCGTGTGGAGGCTGATAGGGTTGTGAAGCACCACACCCAGAGGGATGTGAGGTATCTCGCTGAGGGCGCTGCCCTTGCAGGGGCGGTTCTATCTGAGGCGGGTGTAAGGGCAGATACCCTACGATCCACACGCCCCCGGGGAGCCCACCCTGGGGGTACAGCGGCCATAGGGGATGTTGTGGACGAGAACCTTGAAACATCAATTCAGGGCCTCTTTGTGGCCGATGCCAGTGTTCTGCCTGAGGCACCAGGGGCACCGCCGATCCTCACCCTCATGGCACTTGCAAGGCGCCTTGCAAGGCACCTGGCATCTTATTTATAACTTTTAGCTTTTTTAACCAGTTCACAATTTTTATTTTCTGGACGTTAAGGAAGACAAATTTATTAAGTTTTTTCGGAACCAAAAACCAATATATGATGCTGAATATATGGTAGGGAAGGTGAGGATTTATGAGAAAAGCACCGTTGAAATTTCTAACCATTCTTGTTACAGTCGCATTCCTCCTTTCATCTGTGCCCGTGGTTTCAGCACTCAAAACCGAGATCATCTATACAGGTACAGGGGGAGATGTATCAAAGAACTATTACATCAGGAACTACTCTCCCCGCACACCTGTAACATCAGAGGTTTTTCAGGCTGCAAAAAAGGGCACTCCAATGTTCACATTTGGAAATGGTAGCAGGAAGGTTATAATAGTTGCAGGTGTCCATGGAAATGAACTTCCAGCTTCAATTGCCGCTGTTAAACTCATAAATTATCTTGCAGGTAAAAGGATAAACGGGACGGTCTACGTTGTACCGTTCCTCATACCATCGTCCACTGCCCGGAGTTCCAGGTACTGGAATGGTAAGAACCCCAACAGCATTGCAAATGTTAGGGGCACACCATCCAACAGGATAGTTCAGCTGGCTGCTTCAAGGGGTGTGAGTGCCGTGGGGGACTTCCACTCAACAAGGCCCGGTGGAGTGCCAGGGAAAACATCGATTCTCTGCACAAGGATACCAACCTATGAGAGCTACAGGATGGCATCATATATGAGCCGCTACAGTGGATCAGCCCTCATACCATCACAGGTGGCAGGTAAGGATTATCCAGGAGCCCTTGAGGATGTCTGCAACCTTGCAGGTATCCCTGCAGTTACAGGGGAGGTCAGGTCACCCCATGGTTCAGTTGCATCGGGTAGTGTTACAAAATCCTACACCCAGATGATAGCCTTCCTTAAGTACAACAGCATCATCTGAATGAGGTCACCATACCTAGGGAAGATAATTTGGGTGTTCAATGGCCTCTTAACAGAGGTAATTTTATTGTGGAACTCCCCAGAGCCGAAGTTATAGGTATAGAGGCATCTGCTGTGGGGGAATAATCTGTTCCTTCCTTTTTTGGAACATTATCCATATCCGTTATATTTTGCAGAAAAAGCATATTAAATTAAAAGAGCCGAAAAGGGTATTTTAAATTAAAAAAGATGTTTTTGGCACATCTATGTTATGAGGTCCTTTATGAACTGGACCACAGTTTCAATGAGGCTCTCACCCACCTTAACAGATGATGGGAACACCATCTTGCTCTTATCTGTGTGGTTCTGGATTATCTGTGCAAACATCAGTGTGTACTCGTCCCTTCCAAGCTTCTTATCACCCACTGAAACATAGGATGGAAGCCTCCTGTTGGTCTTTGCGAATTCATAGACCCTCCTTGCAGCATCACGGTACTCAGACCTTGTGAGTGTCCCAGTGTAGGTGTTGCTTGATGAACTGGCGTCTGATATTGCAGTTGTGTTCTTTCTGATGGGAAGCCCTGCTATGTACTGGGATGCAAGGTAGACCCACTCCTCCCGGGACATTTCGGTTGTATTACCACTGACTATGCGGCGGGCATCTGCTGAAAGAGTGGTTGGATCGATCTCATGCCTTGCGATGTAAACTGATGAATTCACGGTCCTCATGTGCTCGCCATCTGCAGAGTAGGCGTAGTCGATGAGATTCATTGCTGTGAAGTGGACCTGCTGGCTCTGGGGTAAAACCTTTGGTTCCAGGAGGAGAATACCTGCACTCCTGAGGTACTCTGAGGGTTTACTGATACCTGCAAAGTAGACATTTGAGAAGTTATCATCCCAGGCCCTTGACAGGTAACTGGTCTTCTCAAGGTTGAGGCTACCGTAGTTCACATAGGCCACGCCGTCGAGCCTGGATGCGTATGATCTGAGGTAACCTGATTTTATCCCTGAGATGGTACTGTACATCGTCCCGGGACATGCAGCCGCTATGTAAACGGCAAGAGAGCCTGGGGGGGCATTCTTAATGGCACGGTCGGCTTCCCCGGGGGCAGGTGACCTCTCATCTATTATAACCCTGGCTGACCCTGCTATCTCTGCCTTTATGGATTCCATTAGTGTTCTTCCATTAACACCATTCAGCCTGTCTGAACTCATGTATATGGTCTCCGGCGTACCTGAGGCGTAGCGGTTCATTATAACGGATGTGGTTGGATAACCTGATGACCAGAGAACCGTTCCATTGACTCTAACTGATGTGGATGTGGAGAATACGCCTGATCTCCAGAGCGTCATCGCCACTGGGAGAAGCGACCTGGGTGCCATAACCCTTGGTCCTGATTTTGGCTGAAGGGCGCTCAGTGTGGCTGAATCACTGCCATACCAAACCCTCTGGTAGGGTATGCCAAGGCCCTTCAGTGATGATGAGGGTATGGCTGATGCAGGGGCGCATATGATTATCTTCTTGGGCTTCAAACGTTTTATTTCAGTTCTGGTGGCTGATGGCAGCGTTTTTCCACTTATAAGGAGGGGCGCATCATTTTTTATTGCAGCATAGGCTGCTGAGATGTCTGACCCGGTTCCAAGGACAACCACGTTGCTTCTGCTCCAGTAACGTGAGAGGGAGGATGTCCTTGCAGGGATACGGGTCCCGTTAACCTTAACGTCACCAACAACAACTGTGTCCATCCCCTTAACATACTTGAGGACGGACTTCTCTGGAGTGTAACTGCTCACCACAAGTCCGCTTTTTGTATGTGCCGCTGCAGGTGCCGTTATAATGGCATGGGATGAATCGGTTACAAAAACAGCACCGGCTGCAGGCGATACAAGAAAGAGGAACATGATGACCAGTGCAGATACCTTAATCTCTCTCATGGAATCACCCTAAAACTGGGATTCTATCTCCTCGGTCTCAATGAGGCGTTCACAGTAATAGCATCGCAGCATCACGGGTTCCTTTGATATGACATAGAACCTGTTCTCAACGCCCTCATCGCTGTTTGTGATACAGTTGGGGTTGGGGCACCTCAGGATGCCCCTGACCTCATCCAGAAGCCTCACCTTGGCCTTTTCAACAATCTTGTAATCCCTTATGATGTTTATGGTGGCCCGCGGGGCTATCAGGGCTATCTGATCCACCTCTGATGACTCAAGTTCCCTGTTCTCTATCTTAACAATGTCCTTGGAGCCAAGCTGGGATGAATCCATGTTCATGGCAACCGTCACCTTGCTCCTCCCATCAGGTAATCCAAGGATGTTGAGTACATTGAGGGCCCTGTTGGCGGTTATATGGTCTATAACCGTCCCGTTCTTTATTGGTTTGACCCGCAGTTCAAAGGGTTTCTTCATCTCATACCCACCTTCAGATCACCTTTTACCCAGATTGAAGGTTTCAATGAACTTTGCATACACCGGCCTTGTTATGAACACACCTATAAGCACCCCAAGGACGGTGGTGAATGCGAAACCTGAAAGGAGACCTATACCCGTGGCACCCCTTGAAAAGCCCACGTAGGCCAGTGGAAGCATTGCGGCTATCAGGGTACCTGCAGATGCGAATATTATGAAGAATGCGTCCTTTATCCTGAACTTACGTCTGGTTCTCCTGCCCTCACCTGCCAGCACCTCGTCTGTTATGATGATCTGGTCATCCACACCGGTACCTATGGCTGCCAGTATACCTGCTATTGCCGCAAGGTCAATGTTCCACCTTATAACAGCAGCCGCACCCAGTATGATTATGAGTTCTGCAAGTGTCGTCATGAAGATGGGCACAACAAGGATGGGGGTCCTGTAGCGTATTATGAGTATGACGGCAATTGCAAGGACAGCGAGGAGCCCGGCGATGAGTGCACCCTCTGCAAACTGTTTTCCGAGTTCAGCGGATACACTGCTCACACCAACAATTTTAACCTTCACAGGAAGAGACCCTGATTTCAGGAGTGTCTCTATCTCCTTGGCCTGAGCCTCAGCCTCCTCCTTGCTGTTCTCAGCCCCTGTTATACGGACGTCCGTGGTCGGCTTTCCTGTTGCAACCTCCGGTGAAATCTCAGGGGAGGTGATCAGACGGTCATCCAGGTACATGTTGACTGGTTGCCCTGCTTTGCCCCTGGCAGCCTCGGCGAACCTCTGAGCCCCTGCAGTTGAAAGCTTGAAGGGCACCTCCCATTCATTGGCTGTGATTATGGGTGCCTGGACACTCACAATGTCCGCCCCTGTGAGGACGGTTTCGTTTCCTATCCTGGCCTCAAATTTACCGGGTGTCCCAACTATGTCCGCAACCTGATCAGGCTGGACACCTGCAATCTCAACTATAACGTTCTGATCGCCACTGGCACGCACCTTCACGTCCTTGACACCGAATATGTTTAGCCTCTTGTCCAGAACGCTTGTCACTGTATTCATTGTGGCAGCATCCACCGGCTTTTCAAGCTGTATCTGTATGAGTGAACCCCCCTTGAGGTCGAGACCCTGCTGGATCCCCAGGGTTGACACCGCAGCTATACTAGCTGCAACAAGGACGAGGAGGAGTATAACCCTGTAATCTTTGAGGAATTTTGAAACCTTCCTGTTCATGCTTTAACCTCCAGGTACCACCTTAGAATTCCAAGGTTCATGAGCCAGGTGGTTATGATGTCTGCAAGGAGTCCTATTATGAGCACAGCGGCTATGTTACTCAGGACCTGTGCCTCAGGCATAAGGAAGACAGTGACCAGGTACAGGGCTGTCATTGAGGCTAGGGCTGATATGGACATGGTGAGGCCTGTTTTTAGGGCCCCAAGAGCCCTCTGGTTTATGTCCCCCTTCCTCTGTTTCAGGATCCTGGTTGTGAGGAGAATATCCGTGTCCACACTGTAACCTATGAGCATGAGTATGGCACCGACTGAGGCAAGTGAGAGCGGTATTCCAAAGGCGGACATACCACCAACCGCTATTATGATGTCGGAAGCTGCTGCAAGGATAACAGCAATGGATGGTATCGGATCCCGAAATACTATGAAGACGGTGATTGACATGAAGAGGAATGCGAATCCAACGGCCCAGTATATCTGATTCAGCGCCTGCTTGCTCAGGACGGGTCCGACCGACTTGTAACTGTTTATGGTTGCGGTTCCCTTAAGGGCCTCATTCACCCTGACAACATCCACATCGGTACCGAACTGTACCGTTGCCCTTTCCCCTGTCACCGAGAGCACCTTCACATCATCCAGGCCCAGTTCACCCCTGAGGAGTGATTCCAGTTCTGGACCGCTGATGCTCTTCTCGAGGGTTAGGTCTGCGAGCGCCCCACCCCTGAGGTCCACGCTTTCATTGAGACCATGGAAAACCACAAGGAGAAGGGCAAGCAGTGTTATGGCTGCAGGTATTGCTATGAGCGGCTTGTATGATCTGAACATCCTATCAATCAATGTTATCACCTGATCATCTTTGGCAGTTCATCATCTGGAGCTGTATATCTTCAGGTCCTTTTCTGCCATAATCTTGAGTGTATCCTCCCTTACCTGGATAAGCTCCTTTCCACCGGTTTTCTGTATGAAGAAATTCACTATACGCCCCCCGCGGGCTCTTATCTTTTCAGACATGCGTTCAATTACCCCCTCACCACCCTGTCTGCTCATGGTTGTAAAGGGTATCACGTCCTTTCCCATGAAGTCGGCCCTGTCAATGAAGGTTATCACTGCAGGTGCGGGCTTACCGGCCCAGGTTGGGGTGCCAATGTATATGAGATCGTATTCTGAGAGTTCAACCCTTTCTGGACTGATCGGGGTCTTTGATTCCCTCAAAGCATCTATTGAGGACTTAAAACTACTTAAAAATCCTTTTCTATCCTTAAGATCCTTGATTTCAATTAGATCAGCATTCAGTTCCTCTGCAAGTGTCTTTGCCACCATTGCAGTGTTTCCTGTGCGTGAATAGTAGATCACACATGTCTTCATTGTATCACTCAGCTTCATCACCTAACAGATAATCTGATCCATTTATTTATAATATAATTTTCTGTTCCCTTAATAATTTACCTGGAATCCAGAGGTCATGGGTGCATTCCAGGGAAGTCAAGGCCCTCCACCTCACTGAATCCACACATTATGTTCATGTTCTGTATGGCCTGACCTGAGGCACCCTTCACAAGGTTGTCTATGGCAGAGACTATAACGGCCCTCTGGTTATCATCCACCTCAAAACATCCTATGTGGCAGAAGTTTGAACCCCTCACAGCACTGAGCACTGGCATCCTATCAACAACCCTGACAAAGGGTTCTCCATCATAGAAACCCTGGAATATCTCCCTGAGTTCATCCTGACTGAGGTCCTCACTGAGGAAGGCGTGTGCGGTTGTGAGGATGCCCCTGGTTACCGGGACAAGGTGTGGGGTGAAGCTGAGCCTCACAGGGTTGAACCTTGAAAGTTCCTGTCTTATTTCAGGCGTATGCCTGTGTCTTGTCACGTTGTAGGCGGTAACATTGTCACTGCATTCAGGGTAATGGGTAAGGGGGGTTGGCTTCACCCCAGCACCACTCACACCTGTCTTTGAATCAATTATGAAGGTGTCAGCAAGCTTCTCATAAACCAGGGGGAGACATGCAAGTATTGCACCTGTGGGAAAACATCCGGGATTCGCCACAAGATCTGCAGATTCTATCGCCTCCCGGTGAATCTCGGGAAGACCATAGACCGCTTCAATGGGTTTTTCATGTTTGATCCCATACCACTCCTCATATGTCCTGGTGTCCCGGAACCTGTAGTCCCCGCTGAGATCCACAACCCTCATGCCCCTCTCTATCAGATCCGGAACGATCTTCATGGAGGCTCCATGGGGTGTGGCCGTGAAAACGATATCTGCGTCCATCTTTTCCATGGAATCCTCGAATTTCAGGTCAGTGTCCTGTAGATGGGGATGTACCCGCGATACAGGAAGACCCCTGTACTGCCTTGAGGTTGCAGCCACCACCTCCACCCTACTGTGGTTCTCGAGTAATCTGAGGAGTTCACCACCTGTATATCCGCTGGCTCCAATAATACCCGCACTGATCACGTCAATCACCTTTGCTAATTAACTATTACTAATTTGGTGGAATGCATTTAAATAAGGTTGTATTCTGCTTGAATGGACCAAAAACTTATAAATGGCATGGCATAGAATTCTTGAATGTCCACGGGGGAGGAGTTACCCCCACAATGGAGGCGGTAAAATTAAGCGTCACTCGATATTTGCAGTGCTGCTACTTCTCGGGGTGGCAGTGTTGCCTGCAGGGTATGTGAGTGCAGCTGATTCAAATATAACATCCAATGCAACGGTTAACAGCACAGCAGCCAGTACCTCTGCGTACACAAAGGTATCTCCATCAACAACAGTGAGTTACACCTACCACGAGTATGTCCCGTATACTGTCAGGGTGAAGGTTTCCTACATGAAGCCCTACACATTGAAGGTTAAAACACCCATAAAGAGGTACTACTACAGGAATGGAAAGTACAGGGTACGGTACGTCTACAGCTACACCTATGTGACCAAGTACCGTAAAACCTACAGATGGGTTACAGAGACACGCTACAGAAAGGTTACGCGGATCGGATATGCTGAGATGGGTGATTACCTAAGGGAAACAGAAAACTGCCAGGTTTCGGATCCTGAAATTTCTTCTCTAAGTTCTAACCTCACTGAAGGGTGCACTTCAACCTATGAGAAAGCTGTCCGCATATTCAACTGGGTCAGGGATAATATAGACTACAGCTTCTACTACAATACAAGAAACGGTGCGGTTGAGACACTCCAGAAGAGGTCAGCCAACTGCTGTGACCACACACATCTTCTGGTTGCTCTTGCAAGGGCTGCAAACATACCCGCAAGGTACATGCATGGTAAATGCGTATTTAGAAGCGGAAACACCTATGGACACGTCTGGGGACAGTTATATATCAACGGAAAATGGTATGACGCAGACGCAACAAGCTTCTCAAACACGCTCGGCACGATAAAAAACTGGGACACCTCCAGCGCATTCATAAAGGGTGTTTACGCTGAATTGCCATTCTAGAATCTCAAATATTCAATTTTTTATTTTTTAGCAGTTTTTCAGGGCATCCTCATCAAATTCCATCTTCCGTATCTTTTTTATTATCTTGCAGGTACTGTCAAGTTCGGATCTTCTGTATTTGCCCACCCTTCTAACCTCACACTCAAGGCCCCTTCTACTGAGTTCATCCCTCAGTTCATGGATATCGAACTTCTGATCGGGGCCTATGGCGATTATATCAGGCTTCAATCTGTGAACTATCTCAAACATATCGGTTTCACTGCCAAGGTGGGCCTCATCAACGGGTTTTAGCATCCTTACAACTTCGAGTCTCTGCCTTTCACCTATGATGGGTGTCCTCTTACGTGCCCTTACCGTGGAGTCCCTTGCAAGTACAACCACCAGTCTGGCGTTTTCTCCACCAAGTTTCTTTGCCTCCTCAAGGAAAAATCCATGTCCCGGGTGGATTATGTCAAATGTGCCTGTTGCCATGACGGTTTTAATTTCAGTTCGCTCATCAACGGATCTGTTCATTTCAGTTCCTGATATTTTAAGGCCTCCCTGAAGTCTATCTTGCCCTTATAAATCGCTGAGCCAATAACAACCCCAGCGGCACCTGTTTTCTGGAGATCCTCGATGTCCTGAATGCTGCTGATACCCCCTGAGTAAATAACGGGCACATCAACGGCGTTCACAAGCTCAATCACAGGTTCTGGATCAAATCCGGAGAGAAGACCCTCAAAGTCCACATTTGTAAAGAGTATACTTCCAGCCCCTTTCTCCTGGAGTTTTCTGCCCATTTCCACTGCTGTATGTTCTATATTCTCTGTCCATCCCCTTATAACGACCTTTGAGTTTCTGCTATCGAGTGAGACCATTATACGGTCTGAACCGTATTCCCCTGAGAGATCCCCTATAACCTCCGGGTTCTCAATGGCCATGGTGCCGAGTATTATCCTCTCAAAGCCCATATCCAGGAGTTCAGATGCATATTCCTTACTTCTTATTCCCCCACCTATCTGGAGTGGAACAGAGACCCTTTCTGTGATTTCTTTAAGGATATCGGTATTCCTCTCTGAATCCAGGGCACCGTCAAGGTCAACCACATGGATGGTCTCAGCACCCAGGGATTCCCACCTTTCTGCCACACCGGCAGGGTCATCAATCACAACCTGCTCGGTACCTGGCTTTCCCTGCACAAGCTGGACGCATTTACCGTTTCTTATATCAACAGCTGGAATTATGAGCATTCTATCCTTTCTGAAGGTCATATTAATCACGGATGCAATGTAATGTTAAGAGGACTATCAGAAAAATCCATTGAATCCTCTTGTTCTAATACCCACTTTCCACTGAAAATATTTAAGAATTTCACCCACATATATTAAGACATAAGTAGGTGTTTGCAATGAGCGGTTTAAGGGCCCTCATCAGGGAATACAGAAGGATCACAGACAATGAAATCAAGTCTGAAACAGGAAATGGAACTCTTATGGGTCCAAGGGGCCCCTTGAAGGAGAATATAGAGTTCAGAGACCTCCTGAATCCGAGTAGAAGGTATTTTTCAGCTTTCAAAGAGGACGACAAGTATGTATCCAGCTTCCGTCTTGGCCATTTCAATATCCCGGATATAATCGCCGGGTCAGCTGCAGGTGTCTCATACATTGGTGGCATGAACCTTGGAAGGGCGCTCATAGAGGAGGGCCTTGCAGATGACATCAGATCACTTGGGGAGTTAATGCTGGAGCATAAACTCGGGATACTTGACGTGATATCTGAAGAGGGGGACGGACGGCACCTCACGATGGACATAAGGGTCTATGAGTGTATCGAGTGCTCGGGTCTTCCAAATATTGGACGCCCCATCTGCTTCTTTGAGGCTGGTATAATAGCGGGGGCCCTCTCTGAGATACTTGGGGGAAGGGTTGATGCATATGAGAGGCGCTGCTGGACCAATGGCTACTCCTTCTGCCAGTTTGATGTGAGGGCCAGAATCTGATCAATTTTATGCTTTTTCTAGATTGAGCTCCAAACTTGACCTATTTTTTCATGCCGTTCCAGTAGAGAATTATAACCCCGGTGAGCATCACAATTCCAGAAACCACCTGCATGGCTGAAAAGGGTTCATTCAGGATTAAAAACGCAAATATGGCCCCAAATAGTGATGATAAAGGGAACAGGGATCCCACCATCGCCGCGCCTATCTCCCTTACTGCAATGTAGATGAGGATGAATGAGCAGCCTATACTGAAAATCGAAACCATGAGTGCATAGGGGAGCATTTCCGGCGGAAGAGCTGTGCTCAAACCAAGAATCAGCATGATAATCAGGAGTAAAAAGCCCCCCACAGAACTTTTAATACCTGAAAGAAGGATTAGGTCTCTTTTTTTGCTTAAAAATTTGCTGAGGACTGTGTCAAGGCTCCAGAAGAAGGCGGCCAGGATAACAAGGAGGTTACCGCTCACCACAACATTGTTGAAGAGACTCTGAAACTCACCCTCACTGACGAGGTATGCGGCGCCACTTACAAGAAGCATTATTCCAAGGAAGTCCTTAAATTTGAGCGTCTCCCTGAAAATCAGGTAGCCGAGGATGATGATGAAGAGAACCTCAATGTTTAAAAGGAGGGATGCGTTAACTGCTGTTGTCTCACCAAGACCAGTAAGGAAAAGTACAGGTGCAATAACCGTGCTTAGGAGTGCTGTGAGCAGGAGTAAAAGGTAATCCCTTCCGGTTATTCTGCTCTCTATCTCACCGCTTCTGTTGAGCACGTCAAGTATGTTCTCCTTGAGGGGTGACTGCCTCACCATGAAAAGAAAAATACCCGCAATGAGGTATGTGTAGGCCCCGATGGTTATGGGGTGCATCTCAGATAACATTATCTTATCAAGGGTTGCTGACATACCAAAGAAAACCGTTGCAGTTATGATACTTAGATAACCCCAGACCTTTCGCATACCTGTACCCCAAAGTTAGTGAATCATCAAAATATAATCAATATAACTTGAGGATCACATATAAAACATGGCATGATATCATGGTTCAGATATCGCTGACGCAGATTATATAGAAAGGAGCGTATGGTTATTTTAGTAGTCATGCTTCATAAGGCATATTCATCAATAACGAATTAGTCCACTGCTCTTTAACATTTTCAGGGGGATCTAACATGAAGAAGATAGCACTTAAGGTTGCATATATCGGTACCAATTATCACGGGTTTCAGAGACAGCCTGATGTCCCCACCGTGGAGGGAAAACTCCTTGATGCCCTGAAAGAGGCTGGCGTAATCAGAAGTCCTGGAGAGTCCCGCTTCCAGATAGCCGGTAGAACTGACAGGGGTGTCCATGCACTGGGGAATTTTGTGAGCTTCTTTACAGAGGAGGAGATCCATGTGAACCAGATAAATGACCTCCTCCCACCTGACATAAAGGTCCTTGCCTGGGCATCTGTAATGTACCCGTTCAAGGTGCGCTACCCCATTGAGAGACACTACCGCTATATTCTACACAGGGGGGAGTCCATGGACATCGATGCAATGGCCGAGGCAGCTGAACACTTCAGAGGCACCCACGACTTCAGCAACTTCTCCAGGAGGAGGGACAGGAATCCTATAAGAAGGATAAATGATGTAAGGGTATCAGAAGATGATAACTCCATCCTGGTGGACGTCTACGGTGAAAGCTTCCTCTGGCAGATGGTACGCAAAATGGTGAGGGTCCTCCTCCTGGTTTCAGAGGGGGAACTATCTCCAGATGATGTTTCGGAACTTCTGGATACAGAAGAAAGGGTTTTCATAGACCCGGCACCCCCTGAGAACCTCATCCTCATGGACCTCAAATATGGGGTTAAGATAAAACTCAGGCATGATGAATATGCCATTGAACGTTTCAGATCCCTACTTGAGGAGGAATTCAGGAAGTACCGTGACATGTCAATGGTAAGGAGGGTCATGGGAGATTCCCTGAAACATATAGGCGACTCTGACTAGGTTCCTCTCTGGTTTATCCAAAACTCTAAATAATTTATTATAGAATATAGGTAACCAGGGAAGCGATAATTCTGGAGGATCATAATCTGCAGCAGAATAAAAATCCTGATAGGGGTGCTGCGAAACCCCTAACGATAGTTGGTGTTGATCCAGGCCTCACGGTTGGTCTGGCAGTCCTCGACCTGGAAGGGAGACTTCTCTACCTTGGAAGCATGAAGGAGGCCTCAAGGTCCAGCATAATAGAGGAGATAATAAAACATGGGAAACCCATAATTGTCGCATCGGACGTATACCCCCCTCCCGGAGCGGTTAAAAGGATCGCTTCAATGCTCAACGCTAAATTATATACTCCGGAGAAGGTTTTAACAGTATCATTCAAGAATGAACTGGTATCAGAATTTCTAAGGGAATCTGAGAATTCACCGGAAAACTCCCATGAAAGGGACGCCCTTGCAGCGGCTTTGAGGGCCTACAGGCATTATGAAAAGAAACTGAGACAAATTGAGAGGAAGGTTGAGGAGGCTGGCCTCACAGCAGGGGAAACCCTTGAGGTCAAGGGCCTGGTTATAATGGGAAAACCAGCTGCAGAAGCAATAAGATCACTTAAAGAACTGGAAGAGGCAGATAAAATCTCTTCTGGACCTATGGAGGGGGGTTATGAGGCAGAATCCTTCGAATTTTCAGCTGAGGATGAAAAATCCCATGGAGACGTTGAAAAACTCAGGAGGACCATAAGGACTCAGCGTTCAACTATAAGGCACCAGAGGCTGACAATTGAAAAACTCAAAAGGGAGGGGAGGTCCCTTAAGGAAAGGATAAGCAAACTCGAGAAGGAGAAGTCAAAGCTGGAGTCAAAGCTTGAAAGGTTACAGTATGAATATTCAAGGGACCTTCTACTTAACCGGGAGTTATCACATAAACTCAAGGTCATTGAAAAGCTTCAGAGGAAATACACGAAGGAGCGGGAACGCAGGGAAGCCCTTGAGAGGGATCTTGATTCACTGCTTCAGATAAAGGATATGGAGTCATTGGAAAACACCTCACCTGTGAAGATAATTGATAGCTTCACAAGGGAGGGTATAAGGAGTGCTTGTTCCAGGTGGAAGATAAAGAGGGGTGACGTGCTTCTCCTCAGAAGTTCCGAGGGCGGGGGATCACAGACTGCAAGGATATTAATGGACCTGAAACCCTGTGCCATTATAACAGAGGACAGAATGTCCCACCAGGCCCTTGAGGTTTTCGAGGAGGCTGAAGTGCCTGTAATATCCAGGGAATCCCTTGATATTCAGATACATGATGATTTCGGCTCAGTTAAAACTCAAGATTTAAATAGAGAAATTAAAAAATGGAAACACAGATTAAATGAAAAGAGAAAGAAAAGAGAAGAAGAGGATCTTCTGAGGGTAATAACTGAATACAGGGCTCAGAGAAGAAGAAATCATTAATGAGACTTTTCAAGTGGTTAACATGAAGATTGCAGTTGTTTTGGGAACGCGGCCAGAGATAATAAAGATGGCCCCTGTCATAGATGAGATAGAAAGGCGCAACCTTGACTTCACACTCATACACACAGGTCAGCACTATGACCATGAAATGTCAGACCAGTTCTTCATTGACCTGGAACTCCCATCACCGGACTACAATATAGGTGCAGGTTCAGGGAGCCATGGAGCCATGAGTGCAGAGATGCTAAGGGGTATAGAGGATGTCCTCATGAGGGAGGAACCCGATATCGTGATGGTACAGGGGGACACAAACGCTGTCCTTGCAGGGGCCCTTGCGGCAGTGAAGCTCCACATACCCGTTGGACACGTGGAGGCGGGCCTCCGATCATTTGACAGGACCATGCCCGAGGAAATAAACCGGATGGTGGCAGATGTCTGCTCAAAACTCTACTATGTACCCACCGAGGAATCTGCCATTAACCTCCTCATGGAGGGTGCCGATCCAGAGACAGTATTTGTAACCGGAAACACGGTTGTTGACGCCTGCCTAAGGAATATTGAAATAGCATCAAAGAAATCAGATATCCTCTCAGAGTTTCAGGGGGATGAAAAATTTGTTGCGCTGACTCTTCACCGCGCAGAAAATGTGGATAACCCTGAAAGGCTCAGATCAATAGTGGAGGCCATACTTGAGCTTGATGAATTCAGGATAGTCTTCCCGGTTCATCCAAGGACGAGGAAGAACCTGGAAAAATCTGGCCTCTACACCAGACTGCTCGAGGCGGAGCACGTCACATTAAAAAAGCCAATGGGTTATCTTGATTTCCTTCTTCTACTTTCAAACTCGTTCATGGTACTCACGGACTCCGGCGGACTCCAGGAGGAGGCCATAACATTCAATGTACCCTGTTTAACCCTGCGATACAATACTGAACGCCCGGAAACTGTTGAGGCCGGGGGTAACATACTTGTAGGTGCTGATAAGAACAGGATAACCACAACAGCCAGGAGACTCCTTGAGGACCCTCATTTCAGAGAGGGAATGATGAGGGCAGAGAACCCCTACGGTGACGGCCACGCCTCAGAGAGGATACTGGATGAGACCCTGCGGCTACACAGGGAGGGCAGGCTCACAATGAAACCACCCACAGAGGTCATGGAAGCACCATCAAGAATGCTTATACATGTGGATGAGAATATTACAGTAGCTGAGCTCGCTGAAAGGAATAATGCAGTTATAAGGATGGTTTATGCTGGAGGAGAACCTGTTTTTCCTTCACATACACTGAAACTAAAGGATAAGGATGTTTTGATTGAGTACAGATGATGGAGGAATTGACATGGACAATTACAGAATAGCAGTATTTGGCCTTGGACACATAGGTCTTCCAACAGCAGCACTTTTTGCCAGGGCGGGATTTGATGTTACCGGAGTTGATATAAACAAAGAAACGGTGGATAAGGTCAACATAGGAAAATCACCCATCCCGGAACCAGGCCTTGATGAACTTGTGGCTGAAGTTGTTGGATCAGGTAAACTGAAGGCGACTGCTGATGGTGTTAGCGCTGCAGGGAAATCAAACGTAATGGTTGTGGTGGTACCGACACCTGTTAACAGCGACAATACGTCTGACCTTTCTGCTGTGATATCCGCGACAGAGACCATCTCAGAGGGTCTTAAGAAGGGCGACCTTGTGATTATAGAGAGCACCGTACCTCCAGGAGCCTGCGAGAACGTGGTACTCCCCATACTTGAAAAAACAGGTTTACGCGCATCAAGGGACTTTGGACTTGCATACACACCTGAAAGGGCCCTTCCAAACAACACACTCCATGAAATGCAGAACAACGCAAGGGTCATAGGGGGCATAGATGGGAAAAGTGCAGAGATGGCCGCTCAACTTTACAGTAAGGTCACAAGGGGCGAGGTAATAGTTGTGGATGACATCATAACAGCAGAAATGGTTAAGCTCATGGAGAACACCTACAGGGATACCAACATAGCCCTCGCCAATGAACTTGCAGTTATATGCGAGTCACTAGGCATAGACGCCATAAAGGCCATCGAGGCAGCAAACCACCACCCCCGGGTGAACCTCCACACCCCAGGACCCGGTGTGGGGGGCCACTGCCTCTCAATAGACCCCTACTTCATAGTTGAGATGGCGGAGAAACATGGTGTATCAGCAAGACTCATAAGGACAGCCAGGGAGGTCAATGAATCAATGCCCTTCCATGTCCTTGACATCATAAGGGATGCACTTGAATCAGCTGGCCGGGACCTTGCAGGGTCACGGGTGGGTATCCTTGGCGTGGCCTACAAGGGCGACGTTGCAGATGCAAGGGAGACACCAACAAGGCCCCTTGTGGCAGCACTCATATCAGAGGGGGCTGAGGTCATTGTCAACGACCCACATGTTGACCCTGACATGATAATGGAGATGGGTGTTGAACCTGTCTCACTTGAGGAGGCCCTTGAATCTGACTGTGTGGTTCTCATGACGGATCATTCTGAATATCTTGAAATAACCCCTGAGATGATAGTTGGTGGGATATTCATCTGCACCAGACCCGTTCTGGACCCTGAAGAATTCAGAGAACATGGCATAGTATTCCGGGGTGTGGGGCGCCCTTGAAACTACTTGTATTTGAATATGCTACTGCCTCAGGGATTGAGGACCCTGAGATATTCCTTGAGGGTCGTTCAATGCTTGAGGCTCTTCTGGCTGATTTCAGGGACTTTGAAATTGAGTTTCTTCTCTCTGAGAAGTTCTCTGATATTGAAATCCAATCCAACTGCAGGCCAACAATCATCACAGGTTCCCTCAGGGAATGGCTCAGAGAAAACCTTCATAGATTTGATGCGTGCATATTCATCGCAGCAGAAGAGGATATGGAACTCTATAAACTCACAGAACTGGTTGAGGACTCAGGGGTACTTCTTCTCGGCTCAGGCAGTGAGGCGGTCCGCATATGTTCAGATAAGAGGATGACCTACAGGGTCCTCAAGGGTGCGGTTCCTCTAATAAAGACCTATGAACGGGATGATCCTGGAGAACTACCATCAAAGGTTCTCATAAAACCCGCAGATGGTGTTGCCTGCCAGGGTATAAGGATACTTGAGCCAGGGAACCTCCCTGAAATCCCTGAGAATATGATAATACAGGAATTTGTGGAGGGCGAAAGCGTCAGCGTGAGCCTGCTCTCCGATGGAAAAAGAGCACTTCCACTGAGCCTCAACAGGCAGAATATCATCATAAGGGGGGATTCACTGGAGTATGATGGGGGCGTCACCCCTGTGGATCACAGGATGATGGATGATGCCTTCAGGGTTGCCAGAAGGGCTGTGGAATCCATTGAGGGTTTGAGGGGCTATGTTGGTGTGGACATGATACTTGCAGATAAACCCTATGTTGTTGAAATAAACTCCAGGATCACGACACCCTACATAGGCCTCAGAAGGATTTCAGAGGGAAACCTGGGACATATGGTCCTTCAATCGGTTATGGGTGAACTCCCAGAGCGTGTTAAATTCAATGGGACAGCATACTTCAGAAAAGGTCCGAGGGGCATGCTTGTGGATATCCGCAGGGGGACTGAACCGGGGAATTAAGAGTATGGAGTTGACCTTGATGAAGATCGCGGGATTTGATATTGGAGGAGCAAACACTGACATGGCATTAATAGAGTTTGGAGCCGATGGGGAAATGAAGAAAGTCCGTGTGGACTTCAGGTACCTCCCCATGTGGCTTAAACGTGATGAACTTTCAGAGACCCTGATTGAGCTTACAGGGGATGATCTTGATGATCTTGATGGCGTTGGCGTGTGCATGACAGCGGAACTGGTGGACGCCTACCCAAGCAAGGCAGAGGGAGTTATCGACATAGTTGAAAGTGTCCAGAGTGCATTTGATGTTCCAGTGGCATACGTGAGCCTCTCTGGTATGGTGGATGCCTCCGAGGCGGTCAGGGACCCCATGGATGTGGCTGCAGCCAACTGGGTTGCCACCTCACAGATAGCCTCGGCAATGAGCAGCGACTGCATAATGGTGGACGTGGGAAGCACAACAACAGACATAATACCCGTCAAAGAAGGATTCGAGGCTGCAAGGGGAAGGAATGACCTCGAAAGACTATCAACCGGTGAACTTGTCTACACGGGTACACTGAGAACCAATGTGGCAACGATAGTCGACAGGGTCCCCCTGCATGATAAATGGTTCAGGGTTTCATCTGAACTTTTTGCAATAACGGCCGATATTCACAGGGTACTCGGCAATATCAGGGAATCCGACTACAGCTGCAGCACACCGGATGGCTCAGGGAAATCCATTGAGGATTGTATGCTCAGGATAACCCGTGTCCTATGCGCAGATCTGGAACTCCTCGAACCAGAGGATATACTTGAGGTGTCAGAGTACATCTACCACCAGCAGATACTCAAGATAGCAGAGGGAATCGCAGAGGTTTCAGAGCGCGAGAATCTTGATGAGGTAATCGCCACTGGCCTTGGAATGAATGTTCTTGCAAAAAGGGCCGCTGAAATTCTTGACCTTAAATGCAGAACCATGGACGAATTCCTGACGGAGGATGAGTGTGTGGTGGCCCCTGCAGTCGGCACAGCACTCCTGATGGAGGATTACCTCCAGAACATATAGACGGATGGTTGAGTTGAAATCAAGGATTTTAATTGCCGGGATTCTCCTCCTCATTGTAACCCCCCTTGTAATCATGAACCTATCTGCCTATTCAACCATCGGTTCGGATTCCAGGGGATATGTTACAAAGGATGTCTATGCACATTACGGGAAGCAGAACATAAAGATAGCGGTTGTAACAGGGATACATCCACGGGAGGAGGTTTCAATTGCGCCAGTCCAGTGGGCCAGCAGGGCATTCGCACTTCTCCCTGTGGAGGTTGCACTTTACAGTATAAATGTTGAGGACAGTCCCATGGATTACAGCAGGGGCAGGGCCAATGGTGAGGGCCTTGCAGCCACCCACATCCTTCCAGATGTAATGAAATCCGATTATGACCTTGTGATAATCGCCCATGCCCATGCACCCGGTTATGGTGAGGGGTTCTATGTTGCAACGCCACAGATGGATGAACCCTCAGTGCGGATCGCTGAGAGCCTAAGGAGGGAAGGCTTCAATTACTATCCGGTCTCAGGAAAAACAAGATACAGGAGTTCATCTGCCAGACTATTCTCAAGGCCACTTGCTGCAGCGGGTTACCCGGCACTGGTCTATGAGGTCCCTGAGTGGTCATCAGCATATGAAGTATTTTTCATGACCCTTAAACTTTTGAGGGTCAGCAGTTCTGTTCTATCTTAATTAAATGGTGTGGGGTTATTCTTTCATGACCCTTAAACTTTTTTTGGGGGGTCGTCTGTTCCCTATCAGTACCAGACATCCTTCATACCGATGAGGTATGCTATGATGTTTGCTGAAAGATGAAGGACCAGTGTGATGAGCATTATAAGGATGATGTAATCAACTGGCAGTACCCTCAGGGGAGATACCAGTATCAGGGCCCCGGCAACGAAGTCAAGCTGATCAAGGATGGGCGCAGGCCTACCCCTATCTATTTTAAGCCTTCGTTTAATGAAACTACCTGCAGCATCTCCCATAAGGGCTCCAAATCCAAGTAAAAGCCCAGTTATTGCTCCCGTTATAACTGAACCTGAAAGAAGACCCTGAATTAATCCCACAAGCAGTCCAATAAGGGTGCCAGCCGCGGTGCCACGCCAGGTTACCCCGTCCCCCATGAGGCGTCTGCCATCACGAAGGGTGATACCCATGTCAAGGGGTCTGCCCCCACCAAATACTAGACCACTTATATTTGCCATGTAGGCCGGTAACATAAAGTATATTACATAGAGAACATCTATAATATTGATAATATCGGTATTCACTTGTACACCTCGCAAAATTATTTAATTTGAGATACCGTAAGAACCTGTCAGTTCAGGCTCCAAGAAGAGGATGCATGGGTTTGTAATTTCATACATCAAGTATATAACATTTGCCAGTGAACTGATTCAATGATTTTAATATTCAAATTAAACAGGTGACTGTTGTGGTAATAAAGAGAACAAGGAGTCTCTGCCCTGAGTGCCTCAGACCCGTCGATGCAGAGGTCTTTGAGGACGAGGGCAGGGTTCTAATAAGGAAGGAATGCCCGGAGCACGGAAACTTTGAGGGTGTTTACTGGAGCAATTCCGAGGTCTACCATAAGGCAGAAAATTATGATGAGGAAGGTGAGGGGCTACTTAACCCGCAGACGGATCCCCTCAAGGGATGCCCACTTGACTGTGGCCTCTGTCCCGAACATGAGAGCCACACTGTTCTTGGTCTTATTGATGTTACTAATCGATGCAATCTTAAATGTCCAATCTGTTTTGCCAATGCTGCCGTCTCAAAGTACATTTATGAGCCAACCTACGAAGAGATAAGGGAGATGCTCAGAAATCTCCGCAGAAACAGACCCGTACCCACCCCTGCCATTCAGTACGCGGGTGGTGAGCCCACTGTGAGGAAGGATATAGTGGAGCTCGTTAAACTCGCAAGGGATGAGGGCTTCACCCATGTCCAGATAGCCACAAATGGTGTGAGACTTGCACGGAAACCTGAACTCGCAGCGGAACTCAGGGAGGCAGGGCTCAACACGGTTTACCTCCAGTTCGATGGGGTCACAGAGGAGCCCTACATTGTATCCAGGGGTAAAAATCTGCTGCCACTGAAATTACAGGCAATAGAAAACTGCAGAAAGGCAGGTCTTGGGATAGTGCTGGTCCCCACACTTGTCAGGGGCCTCAATGACAGCCAGGTGGGGGACATAATAAGGTTCGCCATTGAAAACATCGATATAATAAGGGGTGTTAACTTCCAGCCGGTGTCCTTTGCAGGAAGAACCCCCGCAGACAGAGTTGAGGAGCAGCGCATAACAATACCCGACTTCCAGAAACTCGTGGAGGAACAGACAGGTTCAGAGATAGCTGTGGAGGACTTCTACCCGGCATCATCTGTCCGCCCAATATCTGACTTCGTTGCGGCCATTGAGGGTGAACCCCAGGTTACATTCACATGCCACCAGCACTGCGGTACAGCCACATACATATTCATAGAGGACGGAAAAATAATCCCAATAACAAGGTTCATCGATGTTGACAGGTTCTTTGAGATACTCGATAAGGGCCGGGAGGAACTTGAGAAGGGTGGAATAGCAGCAAAGGCCAAATTGATTGCAAAATCAACAATAGAACTTCCAAAAACCCTCGACAAATCAAAGGCGCCGGATTCTGTTGATATAAAGAGCATACTAACCTCAGTATTCAGGGAGAGATCATACAGTGCCCTTGGAGAATTCCACTACAACACCCTCCTGGTATCATGCATGCACTTCATGGACCCATGGAACTTTGATATTGAGAGGGTTAAAAGGTGCGTCATACACTACGCCCTGCCTGATGGACGCATAGTCCCATTCTGCACCATGAACTCAATACACAGGGCAGAGGTTGAAAAGCAGTTCTCAAAACCTCTAAAAGGATAATCGAAGGAGTGGTAATTGAATTGATCATCAACACACCGTCTCGGTTACACCTCACCCTCATAGACCTCAATGGGAGTAGGGGACGCCTCGATGGAGGGGTGGGAATCACCCTCAGGGAGCCTGAACTCATTATGGGTCTTGAGGCCTCAGATGAAATCAGTGTGGAGTTCACTGGTGAAGTGGAAAATGCACTGAGGGAGGAATATGTTTCAAAGATAACAGCGGCTGCAGAGAGAATCCTCAGTTACATTGGCAGTGATGAGAAATTCATCTTCGAGGTTGAAAGCATGTTCCCGGCCCACTCTGGTCTGGGATCGGGAACCCAGATATCCCTTGCAGCCGCAAAGCTCATCACAGAGTACCATGGCGTCAGTATAAGGGCAAGGGAACTGGCAGCGATTGTTGGTAGGGGTGGAACATCAGGTATAGGTGTCGCCTCCTTTGAGGACGGAGGATTCATAGTGGATGCAGGACACAGTACGCGTGAAAAATCTGACTTCCTGCCGTCATCTGCCTCACGCGCATCCCCACCACCGGTTATTGCAAGATATGATTTTCCTGAGGACTGGAATATCGTGGTTGCAATACCCCACATTGAGAGATCAGTTTCAGGGAAAAGGGAGGTTAACATATTCCAGGAATACTGTCCCATACCCCTAAGGGAGGTTGAAAGGCTATCACACATAATTCTCATGAAGATGATGCCCTCGGTCATTGAAGGGGACATTGAGGCCTTTGGGGAATCTGTTAATGAAATACAGAAGATAGGATTCAAGAAGGTTGAAAGGGATCTTCAGGACCCACTGATTGACAGTTTAATAGATGCTATGTTGGCTGCAGGGGCCGCAGGGGCGGGTATGAGTTCATTTGGCCCCGCAGTATACGCGGTCACAGATGGGAAAGCCGATGATATGGTGGATGCGGTTCTGGAGATAATGGATTCTGGGCAGGCCTTTGTAACAGGCGGCCGTAACAGGGGGGCCTCTGTGGTTAGATCCTGAGTGCAGGAGGGAATATGGATGGAAGAAGTTATAAGAGGAAGAGTATGGAGATTCGGTGATAACATAGATACAGATATGATCATACCAGGCCGTTACCTGCGGACCTTCAGCCTTGATGAACTCGCATCCCATGTAATGGAGGGTGCAAGGCCAGAGTTTGCCTCTGAGGTGAAGAAGGGCGACATAATAGTGGCCGGGCGCAACTTCGGTTGTGGGTCATCGAGGGAACAGGCCCCGGTAGCCCTTAAACATGCAGGTGTCGCCGCGATCATTGCAGAATCCTTTGCCAGGATATTCTACAGGAACGCCATAAACATCGGTTTTCCAGTTATAATGGCTCGTGTGGATGCATTGGACGGCGATGAAATCTCTGTTGATCTCAAGGGTGGCTTCATTGAGAACCTCACCACTGGAAAGAGGTATGAGATGAAACCCTTCAACGACTACATGTTATCGATACTCCAGGACGGCGGCCTTGTAAACCACTACATCAGGACGCTGAAAGAAGGTTCAGGATAGGAGAACATTTAATTCACAGGAAAGTGTATGAGGGGTAATAGATGCAGTGTCCGATTTGCGGGTCAAAGGCATTCAGGGTTTTAAAGAGCAGAACATATGAGTCCAGATCAAGAAAGGTCAAGCACCTTGTACTTGAATGTGAAGAATGCGGCACGGTCTTCAGGGATAGCCTTGTGATTGAAAAGCCCGAAAGCCACAGGATAATAATAAGTGAGCATGGAAGCTCCTACAGGGATGAGGTGGATCTATACCCCCATGAGGAGGTATCAACAGGCGATGCAATCACTGTATCAGGAAAACTCGTTGAGATAACCTCACTGGAACTTAAGAGTGGCAAGAGGGTTGATAAAGCCACTGCCTCCGATGTTAAGACTCTCTGGGCTGTTTCACTTGAGGCACCCGCCCGTGTTGGTATATCTGTGGACCTCCATGGTGAGGTCTACTCAAGGAAGGTTGAGGTTGACAGGGACTTTGAATTCAGGGTGGGGGATGTCATGAAGATAGATGATCACGTCTTCAAGATCAGGAGCATAAAGACAGAGGATGGTATGATAAGGAGGGGCTCCGTACCGGCCCAGAAGATTAAGAGAGTGTATGGCTATCCTGTAAACCTCAGGTTCAGACAGGACCTCACAGACATGATCGTGTGATATCTGGCTGCATAAACATGTTTCGTGGTCCAATGATGAATGAAAGACTTAGAATGGTTCAGGACCTCATAGATAAGGGCTACATAAAATCTGAGTCCGTAAGAAGGGCGATGGAGAAGGTTCCAAGGGATGAGTTTGTCCCCGAAGATGAAAGGCACAGGGCCTACCTTGACATGCCCCTCCCGATAGGTGAGGGACAGACCATATCCGCACCCCACATGGTCGCCATGATAGCGGAGCTACTGGACCTCGAGGTTGGGATGAAGGTCCTTGAGGTTGGCACCGGCTGCGGTTACAATGCAGCGGTCATAGCAGAGATAATAGGGAATGAGGGCCACCTCTACACGGTTGAAAGGATAAATTCATTATATGAGAGGGCAAGGAAAAAACTTGAGGCCCTGGGATACGATAACATCACGGTTATACATGGGGATGGAAGTAGAGGGTACCCTCCTGCGGCCCCCTACAGCAGGATCTACGTGACAGCGGCAGCACCCTCCATACCTGAGCCTCTCATGGAACAGCTGGAGGTGGGGGGAAAACTTTTAATACCTGTTGGTTCTGATAAATTCTACCAGGAACTTGTTCTTGTTGATAGGCTCTCCTCTGGGGATTACAGATCCAGAAACCTTGGGGGAGTTGCATTTGTTCCATTGATAGGTGAACATGGCTGGAAATTCCACTGAACCCGTATTTAGGCGGGAATTTCACAGATGACTTTTAAAGGGGATTCTTAATGGACAATATCAGGGTTTACATAGAGACGTTTGGATGCACATTCAACCAGGCAGACTCAGAGATCATGGCTGGTGTCCTGAGTGAGGCAGGGGCTCTCCTTACAGGGATTGATGAGGCGGATGTGATAATCCTTAACACATGCTATGTTAAGCATCCCACTGAACACAAGGTTATAAACAGGATAAAGAGGATCAGGGAGATGCACCCTGATAAGGGTCTCATTGTTGCCGGGTGCATGGTTGAAATAGACCCAGAAAAACTTGAATCCATATCAGGGCATGCCTCATGGCTTGGACCCCACCAGCTCATGAGAACGGCGGAGGTTGTGCGTGCCGCATACCGCGGTGATGTTAAAAGGATAACCGGTTTCACATCCGATGTGAAGGTGGGGGTACCCAGGGTGAGGTCGAACCCCCTGATACACATCATACAGATATGTGAGGGATGCAGTGGAAGCTGCAGCTACTGCTGTACACGCTTTGCAAGGGGGAGAATACAGAGTTACCCATCAGATATCATCGTCCAGGAGGCCAGGGATGCCATCGAGGCTGGATGCAGGGAGATTCAGCTGACGGCACAGGACACTGCGGCATATGGTTCTGATACAGGTGAGAGACTCTCTGACCTCATAAGAGAAATAACTGAAATACCTGGTGATTTCAGGGTGCGTGTTGGCATGATGCACCCTGCAAGTGTCCTGAGGGACCTTGATGGTCTTGTTGAGGCATTCAAGTCAGAGAAGGTGTACAGTTTCCTCCACATCCCTGTTCAGAGTGGAAGTGACCGTGTCCTCAGGGATATGGGGAGGGGGCACACTGTGGATGATTTCAGGATGATAGTTGACAGGTTCAGGTCAAGGATTCCTGAGATCTCCATTGCAACTGATATAATCGTTGGCTACCCCACTGAGGGAGAGGATGACTTCCTTGACACCTGCAGACTCCTTGAGGAAGTGAGACCCGGCTTCATACACCTCTCAAAGTACAGGCACAGGCCACGCGCCCTCTCGTCCTCCCTTGATGAAATAGACTTCAGGGAACTGCGGAGGCGATCAAAGGCCGTTGAGGAACTCAAGGGGAGGATCACAGAGGAGGAAAATAAGAGGCTTGTCGGAACCACCCAGAACATACTCATAGTTGAGAGGGGAAGGAAGGGTGGCTTCATAGGCAGAACAGACTCATACATACCTGTGGTTACACATGATGGCGAGGTTGGATCCTTCAGGAGTGTGAGGATCCAGAGGGCCACGGGAACATACCTTATAGCAGAATCAGAAGATTAATAGCCCCAGTAAGATTTTATTTTATCTTTTAACTGCTTGAGTGTCGGTAGGTTTTTAAAACCAAGTAAAATAAGTTGAGACTTGTCTTACGTTTTAATGTCCTTAAAAATACTATATAGATTAGAATTTCTGGATAAAGAGGTGGTTATAAGTGCCGTGGGCCGGACTTGAACCAGCGACATCCAGATCTTCAGTCTGGCGTTCTCCCAACTGAACTACCACGGCATAGTGGGCCGGACGAGATTCGAACTCGTGATCACCTCCGTGTCAGGGAGGTATCATACCCCTAGACCACCGGCCCATGTTCCTTCTAAACTATGGAAGTAGTCATATATAACCTTTTCCATCATGGGGTGGGAATTCTGGAATAAAAGCCTCCTTACAGTCATGGGGTGGCACCATGAACCTGAAACGCCCAGTTAAATCCCATAAGCATGATAATGGTTAAAAATAAAGATTTTCAGGAGTTTCATCATGAAGTTTTCAATTAATATATACAATAAATATATTTCTAATACTTCATACATACTATTCTTGGAAAACTTTTTAGTGAATCTGATAACTTAAATAATAACTGAATGTGAAACCATTAGGGAATTGATGGTTTTACACAGATACACAAGGTTCATTGATAGGGTGGGGGCATTGGTTAATAGAACTCTTACTTTTACAGAAAAGATACAGTCATACAGGGATATGAGGACCCGGCTGTCTATTGTAGCATCACTCACAGCCATCTGTGTTGCTGCAACGGTCTATTTCCATATGTTTCTTGGAGTTGAAATTGTATTCACCCACATCTTTTACATACCAATAGTCCTTGCAGCTATCTGGTTTGAGAGGAAGTCATTTCTTGTAACAGCATTACTGGGCACGGTACTTATTGTAACAAACATCATGGCATCTCTTTCGGGTTTCTATGAGGACCTGCTGAGGGTTTCCGTGATGTTCTTTGTTAACCTCATTACAGTACTCCTGGCAGAATCCGTCGAAGAATCAGAGGAGGTTATCCGTGAGACCGAGGAGAAGTACAGGACAATAGTGGAGACAGCAAGGGATGCAATAATAACCGCTGATGAGAGGGGAAGGGTGGTTTCATGGAACCACGGTGCCGAGAAGATCTTTGGATACACTGCAGATGAGATGATGGGAAAACACATCAATAAAATAATCTCAGAGCAAAAAAGGGACATGCACAGCTTTCAGGATATAAATAGTGACATTTCGCTGATGATTACAGATGTCGAGGCCATCAGAAAGGATGAAAAAAGAGTCCCTGTTGATATTTCCGTCACAGGATGGCATTACCAGGGGGAAAACTTTGTAACAGCAGTTATAAGGGACATTTCAGAGAGGAAAAAGGCTGAAGAGGCATTGAGGGAGAGTGAAAAGAAATTCAGGGCGGTTTTCAATGGCGTTGAGGATATAATAACCATCGTTGAGATAAGGGATGATGGACTGCCAGGTAACTACATTGAGGTGAACAGAACCGCTGTGGAGAAACTTGGCTACTCAAGGGATGAACTCCTCAACATGACCCCCATGGACCTTGGACCCACAGAGGAGGAGCTCTCAGCGAATATGAGGACACTCCTTGAAAGGAAGGCTGCAAGGTTTGAGAGAACCTACATATCAAAGGACGGTCGCAGGATCCCGGTTGAGGTGAACTCCCGCCTTACTGAAATTGGTGGTAAAAATGTAGTAGTATCTGTTTCAAGGGACATAACCCATAGACTGGAGAACGAAAGGAAACTGAGGGAGAGTGAGGAAAAATACAGGTCACTATTTGATCTTTCACCCGACTACATAATCCTACTTGATCTGGATGGCGCTCTGATACTGGATATCAACTCAACACTTTCAGAAAGACTTGGAATGGCGCCTGAGAAACTTCGAGGAACGTCCATCTATGACATCGAATTCATCGCTGATGATGTGAAGGACGAATTCAGATCAAAAATTGCTATAATAAAAGATAAGGAGAGTGTTAAACCATATGAAGTTGTCCTTAATGACCCCCTTGGAAGGGAGTACACTGTGAGGATATACAATAAACTTGTACATGCGGAGGGGAGGGACTGTGCCCTGGTGGTCCTTCATGACATCTCAGACCTC
Organism: Methanothermobacter sp.; assembly: GCF_030055425.1. NCBI lineage: Archaea > Methanobacteriati > Methanobacteriota > Methanobacteria > Methanobacteriales > Methanobacteriaceae > Methanothermobacter > Methanothermobacter sp. The sequence continues at coordinate 213,180 of NZ_JASFYE010000001.1, read as the reverse complement.
AAGAGGACACAGAGGATGCTTGAGAAATCCCTTGAGGAGAAGGAACTCCTCCTCAAGGAGATACACCACCGGGTCAAGAACAATCTGATGATAATTTCAAGCCTCCTCAGCCTCCAGTCAAGGAAGGCCAAGGATGAAGAGACCCTGGACCTCTTCAGGGAGAGTGAAAACAGGGCGAGGTCCATGGCCCTGATCCATGAGAGGCTTTACCGTTCAGAGGATCTCAGGAACATTGATATGGGCGAATACATAAGGACACTCGCATCTGAGGTCTTCAGAAGTTACTCTGCAGATTCAAGGATAAGGCTGAATATGGATGTGGATGAACTGAAAGTTGACGTGGAGACCGCCATACCCGTTGGCCTTATCGTCAATGAACTTTTAACAAATGCTGTGAAGCATGCCTTCCCTGATGGCGAAGGCACCGTATCTGTATCGGTTAAAAGAAGTAATAATCACGTTCTGATTGAGGTTAGTGATGATGGAGTTGGATTCCCACAGGATCTTGACTGGGAGAGCAGTCCATCCCTTGGTCTCCAGCTTGTAAGGAACCTCACCGACCAGATTGACGGGACTGCAGAGATGATTTCAGATGGGGGTACAACATTCAGGATAACCTTCACAGAGAAGGGCGTTATTGATGAAAAATAGAAGTAAAGTGATAGAAAAGAATTATTCTATCTTCCTGAACTCCTTCCTGGGAGCCCCGCAGATGGCGCACCTTTCTGGTGCCTCACCCTCAACGGTGTTACCGCACCAGTTGCAGACGTAGTAGTCCACCTCAACGTTCCTTCCAAGGTTATCGAGGGCATTCTGGTAGAGTTCAGCGTGGATCTTCTCAACCTTATTTGCGACGTCAAAGCTCCAGCGTGCCTGTTCCTCACCCTCTGCTTCTGCTTCCTCTATGAATCCCGGGTACATCTCCTTGAATTCCGCGGTTTCTCCGGCTATTGCCTCCCTTAGGTTCTCCTCTGTGCTATTGACGGCCCCCATGGCCTCAAGGTGGTTCAGTGCATGGACTGTCTCTGCTGCGGCCGCGGCACGGAAGAGCTTTGCAACCTGGTGGTAACCCTCCTCATCAGCCTTTCTTGCAAATGCAAGATACTTTCTGTTCGCCTGGGACTCCCCGGCAAATGCTTCCTTCAGGTTATCCATTGTTGACATCAAAAATCACCTCATCTTATTATTATGTTATTCTGAGCTTATAAAGAAAAACCATGAATCAGCACAGAATCATAACAGCTTAAATCTGGTAGGGGGCACCTGGGCCCTGAAAAAATAAATAGGTAGAATTATCGGGCCTACCTATAACTGTTTAGCGGCCATTTCAATGTCTGTGGCTTTAACAGTTTTTCTGCCGGCGTGTTTTGCAAGTTCAACGGCTTTGCGTGAGATTTCCTCACCCATGTCTTCGAGGGCCTTTGCTAAAGCCTCTTTTGCATCATCACTTATTCTCTGGGCACCGGCATTTTTTATTATTCTACCTACTGGTGCGATTGGTAATTCAGCCATAATTTCACCTCCAAATTAAGCTGGTAATCTCTAATATTTAAATTTATTGGTTCTGCCGGGTTAATGGACCACATAGGGCCCATGGGGGTAAATGGATATGGATTTCACCAAAACCAAAAATTTTAAACTTGGAGAACCAGATACTAAATCGCATGTTTGGCACCATGGATATCAAAACCCGCACAGAAAAAATACTTGAAAAGGCAATGGACGAGCCAATCAACAATGAGGAGGCCCTCTACTTAATGAATGTGAGGGGAAGGGACCTTCAGGCCCTTTTAATAGCCGCGGACACTGTCAGGGAGTCCGAGGCGGGTGACAGGGTAACCTACATTGAGAACTGGAACATCAACTTCACTAATATATGCTCGGGACAGTGCGGGTTCTGTGCCTTTAAGAGGGATGATCTGGATGGGGACGCATATTACCTTGAAACTGAAAGGATCCTTGAAATTGCCCGCAAGGCCGTGGAAAACGGTGCCCGTGAACTCTGCATACAGGGAGGCCTCTACCCTGGCCTTGACACCTACTTCTATGAGGATCTTGTGAGGACCATAAAATCAGAGCTACCCCATGTGCACCTCCACTCATTCTCCCCAATGGAGGTCTACTATGGTGCCTGTAATGCGGAACTATCCATTGAAGAGGCCCTGAGGATACTTAAAAGGGCGGGTCTCGGTTCAATGCCCGGTACGGCGGCAGAAATACTCAATGATGACATAAGGGCCGTTATATGCCCTACAAAGCTGAGTACCGGGGAGTGGGTTGAGGTTATAGAGACAGCACACAGGGTTGGGATACCAACAACCTGCACCATGATGTACGGTCACATCGATGGACCCGAGCACAGGGTTGAACACATGGACATACTGCGCCAGATTCAGGAGAGAACAGGGGGATTCACGGAATTCGTTCCATTACCATTCATGCATCCAAGGGCCCCCATATACCGTGAGGGAAAGGCGGCTGCAGGTGCAACCGGTGCAGAGGACCTCAAGGTCTACGCGGTTTCAAGGCTGATGTTCAGGGGCCTTATCAGGAACATACAGGCCTCATGGGTTAAACTGGGCTTTAAGTTTGCACAGGTTGCCCTCATGTCAGGTGCCAACGACCTTGGGGGTACACTGGGTGAGGAGAACATATCAAGGTCTGCGGGCGCCTCACATGGTGTTAGAACTGAACCTGAAGAAATAATAAGGGTTGTGAGGGACCTGGGAAGGATCCCTGCAAGCAGGGATACGCTTTACAGGGAAATAGAGGACGTTTAGCGTTTCAGGGTCGCTGATTTTATTTAATCCATTCTTTCTATTATTATCCTGTCACCCTCATCAACACTGAAGAAAAGTTCAAGGTTTCTGGTCACCCTCCCTATATGATTCACCGGGGAGTAGGGCTGTGTTGACCCGAAGAATATGCAGAGGGCGTACCCTGGCGGCCAGTAGGATATGTCCCCGGGACTGGCGGTATCAGAGGGGTTCTCATAGTCGAGGGTGACTGGTATGTCAAAGTAGACCTCCTCCATCCACAGGAGGGCCCTGCCCTCAAGTGGAAGGCTCTCATAGATCCTCTCTGCAGATTCAGGGTTTCTCTCATCAAGTTCGGCCTCAGCGTAACCCTTACCCTCCACGGTTATCCTTATCCTCATGTCAGATCACCCTCTGGGAATGCTTCCGAGGATCAGGAACCTCTCTTCTCATATTACCTCCACCCCTCCATGATCTGGACCCCGGTTGATGTTCCAATCCTGTCTGCACCGGCCTCTATCATTGCAAGGGCTGTTTCAGTATCCCTTATACCGCCGGCTGCCTTAACACCCATCTCATCACCTACAGTCTCCCGCATGAGTTTTACATCCTCCACTGTGGCACCTGAAAGTCCACCATAGGCTGTAGATGTTTTAACAAATGCGGCACCAGCATCCTTACTTATGAGGCATGCCTCCACCTTCTCCTCGTCTGTGAGGTAGGCTGTCTCCAGTATAACCTTCACAGGGACGCCTGCGGCATCAACGACTCCACTTATATCCTCATAGACAAGTTCCCTCAGCCCTGACTTCAGTGCCCCTATGTTCATTACCATGTCAACCTCCTCTGCACCGTTTTCCACGGCCTCTGATGCCTCGAAGGCCTTAACCGCAGGCGTGTTAACACCTGCTGGAAATCCTATAACAGAGCAGACCATGACATCACTGTCCCTCAGGAGTTCAGATGCCAGACTGACGTTGGTTGGGGTGACAACCGCGCACCTGAACCCATACTCAATGGCCTCCCTGCAAAGTTTCTCGATATCAGCAACAGTTGCATCTGCCCTTACATTTGTATGGTCTATGAGTGATGCAAGTTCCTCTGCTGTTTCAACCTTCATTTTAATCCTCCTGAAGCTTTTTTGACATGTAGGGGCCCTCTCTTCTGTAGCCAAATTTGCTGTAGTATTCACGGGCCCCTATCCCGCTTGTGACCATAATTTTTTCCATTCCCCCATCAGATGCTATTGTCTCTGCACGGCTTAGTAGTTCCTCACCGTAGCCCCTGTGCTGTCCAACGGTATCCCGACGCTCACCTATGGGTATCATTGAACCGTATACATGGAGTTCCCTTACAAGGGCGGTTTTATCATCTATTTCAGGTCGGTGGGCATTTTCTGATGGGAACCTGAGCCTCAGGAATCCAATGAGGACATCATTTTCAGGGTCCTCTGCTGAGATGAAGAACTCCCTGCCGCCTGTGGCATCGTACTCCTCAACCATCACTGTAACTGCATCCTCATTGACACTCACACCCCTGCGGCTCATGTGACCCACCTCACGGCACCTTATGCACCTGCAGCGGATGTCCTCCTCCTCCAGGCGCCTGTAGACCAGTTCACCCAGGTTGGACTTTCTGACACCATCAACTATAAGCTGGGAGGGTATATCCCTCTGTATCCTCATGGTTCTCACCCATGGGGGCATCATCTTCTTTATCTCGACGATTAGATCAACGGCCTCCTCTGTGGAGTATGGTTTATAGAGTCCCCTCTCCCAGAGATTGTAGAGTTCGCTGCCCCTGGTAACAAGGCAGGGGTATATCTTCAGCATGTCAGGTCTGAAGGATGGGTCCTGGAATATCCTCCTGAATATCCTGAGGTCCCGGTCAAAGTCTGAGAAGAGGCCGGGCATGAGGTGCATCGCAACCTTTATCCCCGAGTCCCTGAGTATCCTGTTGGACTCTATAACGTCCCCTATGCTGTGGCCCCTCCGGATGCGCTGGTAGATGTAGTTGTAGATGGTCTGGACACCAAGCTCAACCCTGGTAACCCCAAGGTTGAGCATCCTGTCAACGTCCTCCTCCCGGCAGTAGTCTGGCCTTGTCTCAAATGTCATCCCAACGCAACGAACCGGCGATGTCTCGTTGAACCGCTGGGCGTCATCCACCTTCACATAACCGTGGTGATTGGGCATATCCACCTTGACACCACTCAGCCTGGCTCCAAAGTCCACCATGGCCTCAAGGCAACTGGATATGAACCATTCCTGGTAGCAGAGGCTGTGAGACGGAAAGGTGCCCCCCATGACTATGAGTTCCACCTTGTCAACAGGGTGGCCTATGCTGTGGAGCTGCTCAAGGCGATTGTAGACCTGCCTGTAGGGGTGAAAATCGTACATTCTGGCCCTAAGGGCGGCTGGTTCCTCTCCTGTATAGCTGGGGGGTGCCTTTTCACTTTCAGGGCAGTACAGGCACCTTCCATGGGGGCATTCATGTGGGTGGCACATGACTGCCACAACGGCAACACCCGATATTGTCCTGGTGGGTTTTTTCCTGAGGAGATTTTCGATCAATTTCTTTTCTTCTGGAGCAGCATGTTCAAGGATTTCTGAGTTACTCATGAATTTTTCAAGCCCAAAGTCACGGCAAACCCTGTGTTTAGCCCTTTCAAGGTCCTGCCTTGTTTTTATTTGACCTGATATTATATCATCGATTATCCGGCGACAAGCTTCCCTCATTATCTTCACCGTAAAGGTTCACTGGTAGATAGGCATTTTCATTCAATTCAGCGTCATTAATATGATTTTTCATTGGATTCCCTTTCTCATAAGATTCAGCGTCCTTATTATATCTGTCCTTGAAATTATACCCTTCAGTTTACCGTCACCCATCACAGGGAGCCTTCCAAGCTGGTGGCGGTTCATTTTTTCAAGGACAGAGGTGAGTTCCTCGTCCTCTGCGGCAGTCACAACCTCAGGGGTCATCACGTCACCCACCATCACATCTCTGGCAGCCTCTGATATGTCATGGAACGTCACTATTCCTGCGAGCTCATCCCCATCGGTTACAGGGTAACCCATGTGCTTCTTTCTGAACATGACATCAAGGGCCTCCCCCACTGTCATGTCAGGTCTGAGTGTTACAGGATCCGGGGTCATCACATCCCCCACGGTCACCCCCTCAAGAAGCGAGGATATTAGGGTTGACTGGTACTCCTGCTCTGCACCTATGTAGATGAAGAGCCCTATCAGTATCAGGAAGAGGTTATAGAAGAGGCCCGTGACCGCCATCATTGCGGCAATGGCCTTACCAAGGTTCGCTGCTATCCTGGTTGCCCTCAGGTAACTCACACGTTCAGCGAGTATCGCCCTCAGTATCCTCCCACCATCCATTGGGAATGCAGGTATAAGATTGAAGAGTGCCAGGACCAGATTCACGGCCAGGAAATCTCCAAGGAATGGTCTGAGGGGTCCTGTGAGGTTCAGGAGGATTGGCACTGCTGTTAACACTGCCATTATGATGTTTGTGAGTGGCCCGGCGATGGATATGAGGAACTCCTGCCTTGGCACCCGTGGTATCTCCTCCATCCTTGAAACCCCTCCTATGGGGAGGAGGAGTATGCTCCTTATCTTCACACCGAACCTGAGGGCGACATAGGAGTGGGCCAGTTCATGTATCACCACCACCACGAAGACGAGGGTTATGAGCACAGCAAGGTTGAGTGATAGGAAACCAAGGTAGGTGAGGAGGTATATGAATACCATCAGAATGAGGAATGAGATGTCGAGTTCAACGGGTATTCCAAGAACCCGGAATATCTTCACGGCAGCCATGCTATTATATTGGAGTGCTATGAATAAATCATTTTTTATACCATGATGCACATAAATGTTAGTGGTGTTAAGATGAAGGTAACGGAGTTCCTGGGTCGTAAGGTGCTGGATAAGAATGCCATGGAGATAGGAAAGGTCTCTGACCTTGAACTGGACCCTGAAAAGGGTGTTGTGAATTCCATTACAATATCCAAGGGGGAGCTGTCCCTTAAACAGAGGACACTCATTGTTGGCATGGACAACGTGAGCAGGGTTGGAGACTATGTGATACTTAAAATAGCCGCTGATGAGGCGGAAGAGGCCCCTGAAGAGGAGTCAAATGAAGTTTCACCTGAATGATGGTGGATACAATGGAGGTTAAGGACGTAAACGGGAATGTGCTGACGGTTGGCATGGCTGTCCGTTACACAGGTACCGGAACGACGGGTGAGATCTCAGCCATCAAGGTTGAAGATGGTGATGGTTGGGTACGTCTGGAGGACTCTGATCTATGGTACAACGCGAATTACCTGGAGGCAATCGACAGATCCCAGCTTAAGATGGGATCCGGGAAAGGAAGAAAAACTGATACCGTCGAAAAGCTTAAGAGGATGAAAGAGGACTTTGAAGACATTGATATGGGTTCAGAGGTCTGTGACGGTGGCGGATGAAATCCATTAAATCCTTTTTTATCAGTTTTTAATTCATATATGGGATACAAAAAGTTAAGGGGTGATATTGTGTCTGAGACAAAACTTCCAGGTCTTTTAACACTGATTCTGGGTATTCTTGTGATAATCTTTCCGGTGTTTTCAATATTCACACTGAGTGTCCTCACAGGTGTTGCGGTTCTCTTTCTGGCGCTCTGGCTGTTCCTTCTTGGCGTGAACGCATGGAAGGTTAGCAGAGGGGCAGGTGTGATTTATGTTGTGCTGGGAATACTTGGCGTGATACTTGCAGCTGCCCTTGCAGGTAACGTGACGCTCTTCAGTTTCCTTGCAGCATTCTGGATATACATCACAGGTATAATCCTCATAATCGCAGGTGTTGCAAGTTTATTCTCCAGGGAGCACAGAGCAGGAATGGTTGCAGGTCTATCAGTTGTGGTTCTGGGAGTCCTTTACATCATTCTGGGAGTATTCGTAAGAAACCCTGTTTTCCTTGCCTGGCTGATTGGTCTTTCACTGGTCATTGATGGTATCGGTCTTCTTCTCTATGAATGACCGCCTGGAACATCAGGGTCCTGCCTGCTCACACAGAAACGGCAGAGGGCGGTGGGGGTGCTGATCTGCCTGTCCTTCACAGGGCAGTAGAAGACATCACCCACCCTTCTAACCCTCAGGCCTCCGGGGAAGCGGGTTCCAACAGGGTGGACTGGTTCCTCCCTTACAAAGGTTACGTAGATGGTTATTATACGGGCGATCCTCTGGAAACACCTTTCAGGCTGTGACCTGGCACGCCTTAACTGTTCATCAAGGAAACCTATGAATTCAGACAGCTTTTCAGTGTCAACATCTCCGGGGTAGATGTTTTTATCATTCTTTATATCCCTTATCCTGTTGAAGAAGGCCCTGGTGAACCTTTCAATGAATTCCTTCTGCTCCCTTGGTGGCATGTATCTGGCATCCTCCCTCAGGTAAACCGATGCGTCCATCACATCCTTTATGTGTACCGACGAAGCCTCCTTTTTAACCATCTCAAGGAGCTCCATTTTTGTCAGTTTCTCTGGAATCTCATCCGCCAGGATCATTGAGGCCCTCCTTCAGGTTTTCAAAGGTTCTCACGATCAGAAGTCATCTCCCTGAGTCATGTGGGTCTGCTCTGCAATGCAGATATCACACAGCGCTGATGGATTATCCTTCTGCTTATCCTTCACAGGGCAGTAGTATGTACCATTTTCCTCTGTAACTGAGTAGCCACCGGGAAAAGGAGTTCCCACGGGGTGGAGGGGTTCTGAAAGGATAAAATTCCTGTAAATAACAGTTAAAACCACAATAAGGGGGCTGGAGGTCTCATGTAATCTTTTCAGTGTCCTCAGAAGGCTTTTTCTATCTGCAGTGATATTCACCACACCGCCCTTAAGAGCAAGAACAGCTTCAACAGCAATTCCAGTATAGGTTTTTATATAGGCCTCCCTGTACCCTCTGGGGACGTGGGCACATTCCCTCTCAATGAATTCACGGATTCTCATGATGTCAAATATGCTGATGGACGCTGCACAATCCCTTAAAATGGTTTTAAGGCTGGCCGGATCTCTCAGCATATCCTCTAATGGCCTCGGCGAGTTTTTCCCCGATACCATCGATTCGTTTGAATTCATCCTTCCGCACATGTCTGAGGTCCTCCCCAAAGGTTTCAACAATCTTACGGGCCCTGACACGTCCAAGGCCCCTCACACCAACCACCAGTGGAATGATGTCCTCCCTGACTCCATAGTAGAGTCTTGCAGCCAGAACATCGAGTTTCCCTGTGTAACCATAAACGCCCTGGATTTCACAGATCCTCTTGAAGAACTTAACGAGCCTTGATGCCTCGTATGCGGTTCTTCTTGTTGATGCCGCATAGACATTGAAGGCGTTCTCAATCTCATACTCCGTCCTCTCATTTATCCACTCAATGAGGGCTGCTGCTGTTGCCTCGGTGTTACCGGCGTCCATGACAAATATTCCATGTTCCATGAGCCTCTCACGTACAGGGTCGTGGCTCTTCCGCCCCTTGAATGGTATGAGTGGAATGTCGGGTGTCCCTGTCAGCTCGTAGATGAGGCGGTAGATGTTGAGTTCATCCATTTCAGATGCAAACTGGTGGAGTTTTATGGCTGTTTCAACAGCGTAACTGGATTTTGCAATTAGAAGACCGAATTCTGTTGCTGATAAGCCACTGGGACCAGGATATATGATCCTGTTCTTAATTAAAAACTCTGTGGCGGTCTCGATTTCGTACTGAATGCTGTCAATGCCAAATGCACTGCTGAAGGGCCCTTCACTCATCTGGTAGCCATAGAAGGTCTCCCTGAAGAATTCAAGAAGGTCTTCAGTTGTGGATGCGAGTCCTGAAGCCACCTGTGCGATTATCTGCCTGTAGAGGGCATCCCGGTTCTCCAGGAGCCTCGAGTTGGTCCTCTCCACCTCACCATTCACATAGTACTCCTCGAGTTCCATTGCCTCATCATGGCTCTTTGCTATGAGGTAGGAGTAGCCGATGTCATCATAGAGGGGTCTCCCGGCCCTCCCTGACATCTGCTCATAATCAAATACAGGGATCCTCTGGGGGCCCTGCCCTGTCCACCTGGTGTAGTCCCTTATTACAACGGTCCTTGAGGGAAGGTTCACCCCGTACATGAGGCTGGGAGTTGCTGTGATCATGAGGATGTTGCCCCTCCTGAATTCGTCCTCTATTATTTCCCGCTGCCTGTTGAAGAGGCCTGCATGGTGGAATGCAACCCCTGCCCTGATGCAGTCTGCAAGTTTCAGGCAGGTGGATGTTGGGGGTGAGCCGCTGGCCCTTGGCACGTCAAGTATCCTCTCTGCCACTTCATTGAATCTCTCCAGCAGGTCCCCCGGGATCTTCTTTTTGATCCTATCTGCAAGGTAGGATGCTAGGGATTCTGTGAACCTCCTTGTGGATACGAATGCCAGGGTCTGGCTATCCTCACTGATGGACCTCTCAAGAATCTTCAGGACAACCTGATTCTTGTCCCGGGCCCCGAACATCTCGGTGTCAAGCACCTCCCGGTGCAGGGGTACCGGTCTGTAGTCGTGTTCAACGATTCTTGCACCAAGCCACTCACCTATTTCATCCATATTTGAGAGGGTCGCTGAGAGGGCCACAATGCGCATTGCGGGATTCAGTTTTCTGGCCCTTGTGATGGCGGATTCTATTACAGGGCCCCTGCTGTACTCTCCGATCATATGGAACTCGTCCACTATGAGAAGGTCAATCTCCCTCAGGGTGTTCCATGAGAATCTTGTGAGGCTGTCAAATGATTCGAAGACCATCACCGCCAGGTCTGAGGTTCGGGGATCCTTACCCACACTTATACCGTGCTTTTCAAGCTTCCTGAATTCCTTTACCTTTTCGTTCTGTATTGATATGAGTGGTACGGTGTAGATAACCCGCCCACCGTCCATTATGGCTTGAATGGCAGCCAGAACTCCCAGGAGGGTCTTTCCACTGGCCGTTGGTATGGCTATGATGAAATTTTCATCTGATTCCAGGTAACCGGCCTCAACAGCACTCATCTGGGCTGGGTTCAGGGATTTTATATATGGGTAGCAGTCGGTGATGATCTTCCGCAGCTCCGGGTTCAGAAATTTCATTCAACCACTTCTTCCAGTTCTGCCTTCTCCTTTTTAAGTACCCTGATATTACTGATTTTGGTTTCAGGGTACTGTCCATGCTCGTCCTTCTCTACACTTTTGACCATGTCCCAGATTGTAAGGAGGGCCACAGAAACCCCTGTAAGGGCCTCCATTTCAACACCTGTTTTTCCATCGCACCTTACAGTCACCCTGGCGGTGATCCCGTCATCCATAACATCGAATTCAACGTCAACCCCTGTTAGAGGAAGCTGGTGACAGAGGGGTATGAGGTCCCAGGTCCGTTTAACCGCTGCTATGGCTGCTATCTGGGCCGTTGAAAGCACATTTCCCTTTTCGATTCTTTTTTCATTGATTAATTTCAGGGTGTCCTTAGTGAGGAATATGTGACCTTCAGCGGTTGCCGTCCTTCTGACAATTGCCTTAGAACCCACATCAACCATTTGCACAGATTCTCCATTTAGATGGCTAAATTTCTTCATTTTTATCACTGACAAGATAATTCGTTCATGTAACCTTATAAAAGAATATTAGTAGGGTATTTGAATTTTAGAGAACTTAAGAGCCTTTTTCAGTCCATTCTCACCTAATTTTTTCCTCTTTATATCATCTTCCAGAAGATGATCCAGTGCACTGGCGAGTTCAGATGGTGATCCGGGATTCACCAGAATTCCCACATTTTCATCCACCACTGCAGGTATTCCTCCAACCTTCGTTGCTACGATGGGTTTTCCCATTGCCATCGCCTCCAAGATAACCATGGGAAGACCCTCCGAGATGGAGGGAAGGACCACAACATCAGCAGCTTTCATGAGGTTACTGACGTCTGTGCGGGGGCCTGTGAAGATGATATCCTCTTCCCCGTCGCCTGCCATCGATTTCAGTTTATCATATAGGGGTCCACCACCGGTGATTACAAGCTTTGCAGGGTTTTTCATGATGAATTTCGCCTTTATTAGATACTCGACACCTTTTTGGGGTACAAGGTTACCCACAAATAGAATTAGCTTTTCATTCTTTCCTATCCCAGCTTCCTCTCTGAAAGAACTCTTAACATTGGGGTTGAATTTGGTGGTATCAACTGAATTATATATTACATCTATCCTGTCCCTATCTATTCCAACCCTAAGAAGCCTATCTCTAAGAGCCTCGGTCACCACAATAACCTTCTTAGCATTATTCAGGATTTTCCGGAATAATGGTCTTAAAATGGGGTTTGAAGATAGTATCATGACATCCGAGCCATGGAGAGTTACATAATATGGTTTACCAGTTAGTCTCGATGCAATAAAAGATGACAGAGCAGGCGGTATAATATAATGGGCGTGGATTATATCTATTTCATAGTTCCTTATTATCTTTATAATCTTCACGGCTGATGTAAAAATAAAAATCAGGCCCCTCAGACCTTTAATATTTAATGTTGGCGCACTGAAGACCTTTATATTATCAATATCTCTGATTTTATCATGTGGATAGGTGAGCACGTATACTTCATTTCCCCTTTTTTTGAGTTCAACAGAGAGATTATGTACATGGGATGCAACACCCCCAATATGGGGTGGGAACTTTCCAACCATCAAAATTTTCTTCATAGGTCACCTCTGTCAAATCTATGATTCGGCTGAATTTTAAAGTCGGAGTTCAGTATTCTTCCACTCATGCTGAAGATTAATACATCGACATCCAAAGAGAATTTTTCGTAGCATCTATCTTTTATAGACTTACTTATACTGTTGAATACGCTTTCGCTCAGCCTATGTTTTTTCAGTTCACTGATCATTTCCTCAACGGTTGCAAGGTTGAAGATCCTTTCTATAACCTCTGGCGCTGCACCGCTGAGGGCCGCATGTGCGGTCATTATCTCACGACGGGCATCTGCAATGGAATTCTTTGTCTGAAATATCCCTGCAGAGAGCTTTATGAGTTTACCTGCATGGCCCATCAGTGTAATCCTCTTCACACCCTTTTTGGCTGCCTCACCCAGCATGTAACCCGGGAAGTTGGCCATCTGTATTATCCGCTCCTCTTCAATCCGGTTGAAGTATTCCCTGGCAAACCTTTCCCCTATGTTACCGGGGACGAATACGAGTTCCCTGAATCCACGGGCGACTGCAATGTCAATTTGACATGCAAGGGATCTTTTGTAGGCTGAGGAGGACATGGGTCTTGCAATGCCACTTGTCCCCAGGATGGAGATTCCACCCTCAATCCCGAGGCGGGGGTTCATGGTTTTTGATGCGATTTTCTCCCCATCAGGAACCGAAACCGTGACAATCGCCCCCTCCCACTCCTTCAAGTATTTCCGGAGATTATCCTCTATCATTCTCCTGGGGACGGGGTTTATTGCAGCCTCACCCGGGGGGACCTGGAGACCTGGTTTTGTCACGGTACCGACACCCTCACCGCCCCTGATTACAACTCCAGAGCTTTCCGTGATCTGAACCTCTGTCATGATGCTGAGGTTCACTGTGACATCAGGGTCTCCATAGGGCCTCTTTATTACACTGGCCCTTGCCGTGTCCTGGGAGATCCTTTCAACAGAATCAACGTCCACATCGATTTTTCCTGATGGTGTTTCAACACAGACCCTTTTGACCACACAACCCCTTAAACATAGAAGTGATGCGAGGGCCGCTGCAGTGGCAGCTGTCCCCGTGGTGATCCCGAATACCCTCTCATCCTTCATCAGAAAAATCCTTTAAAATTTAATGAAGAAAAAGTAATCTATTCAATTTCGTCGCTTATGGCTTCGAAGAGTTCCTCCCTGCCAGGGGCCCCAACGAACCTCACAACACCGTTTATCGCTATTGCAGGGACTGCCATGAGGCCATAGTCGATTGCCTTCTCCCGGTCAACCATTATGTCAATTTTTTCAACGTCTATTTTGTCCCCGAATTCTTTCTTGGCCTCATCAACAACCTCAATCGCCATTGGACAGTAGGGACAGGTTGGGGATGTGAAAACCTCTATCTTAACAACCATTTCCTAACCTCCGTGAGAATGATATATAATTCTTCAATCCTTTTAGGATAAATACTTATCCTTTTATTCTTTCTTAGGTCTTTTGCTTTTTTGTTGTATTTGATGAATAACTCCGTGAATCTTATCCTTTTATTCTTATCTAGATCTTGAGGTGTTCTGTTGTATTTGCTGAACCTCCAAATCCAAGCTTTGATAACATCCCTGAGAGGATCTTCACGAATCCACCTGGAGGTTCAAGGGTTACGGTGTCATAGTTCCTTAAACCTGCAATTTTAGCCGCCACATCAACAGCATAGTCCTTTCCACCTGTATAATCCACAAGCCGGTTCTTCAGGGCCTGCCTTCCGGTGAATATCCTTCCCTCTGCAAGGCCACGTACATATGATACGCTGAGGTTTCTGTTGGTAGCAACGGTCCTTATGAAGTAGTCATACTCCTCATTCACCATTGACTGGAGCATCTGCCTCTCCTCATCGGTTATCATACGGTAATCCGCACCCATATCCTTGTACTCCCCGGCCTTTATGGCGTACTTGTTTATACCCATCTGTCTGTACATCTCAGAGAGATCTGTGAGGTCAAGTATGACACCTATGCTCCCGACCCATGCAGATGGACTTGCAACTATCCTGTCAGATGCCGAGGCTGCAAGGTATGCCCCTGAGGTTCCGGAATCGCTTATCCAGCTTACAACAGGTTTTTCAGATTTTTTTATGGCTTCCATCAGTTCCTCACTCGCAACTGGAGTCCCTCCTGGACTGTTTATATCCAGGACTATGGCCTTAACTGACGGATCACTGTTGGCCTCCTCGATAAGATTCTTTATGTCATCAGGGCTTACAGTATCAGAAAACCCCGCTGAATCATAGGCTATGGCCCCGTGAACAGGTATGATTGCCACAGTACCCTCAGGTCCTCCCATGAGACCTGAAATTGACATGACCAGCCCTGCAATTGAGAGTGCCACAATTAAACCAGCAACTATCTTACCGTTTCTGTCCATGATATCAGACCTTCAGATTTACCTCCCATCCTAAATTTTTCTGGTTTTGTATTAATTAGACTACAACCCATTATATAAATAGTTTTATATAATTTAGGTATATGAACTGTTTGGAGTGATAGGTTGAGAAAAGCAGTAAGAGCACCTGGATCAGCCACAGTTATAAATGCCATTGCAACAGGAAGGGGCTCAGCATTCGGTATAGGCCTCAATGTCAGGGCAGAGGCCAAACTCATAGATTCAGGTATAGAGTGCATCTCCCTTGAGGGTGCAGACACAGCACTCATAGAGCTATGCACAGAGATGGTCCTTGAGCATTACGGCGTTGATACTGGTGTGAGGTTGGTCACAGCCTCTGATTTACCCGTTGCGAGCGGTCTCTCAAGCAGCAGCGCGGCATCCAACGCCACCGTGATGGCGGTTTCTGAACTCATATCAGAGGAATTTCAGCTGGAACCCATGGATGGACGTGAGATGCTCAACATGGCAGTTGACGCATCCCTCAGGGCGGGGGTGACGGTGACTGGTGCCTATGATGATGCAAGCGCATCATTCTATGGGGGCCTCACCGTGACAGATAACATGGCAAGGCGTATAATCTGCAGGAAGGAAATGGAAAATCAAAAGGTATTAATATACATGCCGGACAGAAAATCACTGACTGCACAATCAGATGTCCCGAGGATGAAGCTGCTGGCCCCCTGGGTTGACATAGCCTTCAGGGAGGTCCTTGAGGGCAGGGTGCACAGTGCACTGACACTCAACGGGATACTCTATTGTGCATCCCTGGGATTCGATCCGGGAATAGCCCTCGATGCCCTTGAGGCAGGTGCCCTCTCAGCGGGTCTTTCAGGCACAGGACCAGCATTTGTGGCGCTGGCTGATGAGGATTCTGCAGGGAAGGTCATTGATTCATGGGAGAACCTTGAGGGCAATGTTACTGTAACATCAGTGGATAACCAGGGTACACATGTGCTTGACTGATCCCGGTGACCCTTAAAGCTTTGAAGCTCGGGGAATGTTTTATGGACGAATCCAGAGCACTGGAAACCCTTAAAAGGTCCAGAAGGGAAATAGATAGAATAGACAGGGAGATCCTTGAC
Organism: Methanothermobacter sp.; assembly: GCF_030055425.1. Lineage (NCBI taxonomy): Archaea > Methanobacteriati > Methanobacteriota > Methanobacteria > Methanobacteriales > Methanobacteriaceae > Methanothermobacter > Methanothermobacter sp. The sequence goes on along the minus strand of NZ_JASFYE010000001.1, from coordinate 197,202 downwards.
CTCATATCCTCACGGACATCCCTTGCACGTGAGATAGCTGAGGCCAAAGTTGCCCTGGGAATGGAAATATTCGACCCTGAGAGGGAGCTTGAGATCATAGAGAGGACCCGAAGAATCGCCAGGGCCTATGGTATCAATGAGGATAAGCTCATACAGCTGATGAAGATTCTGATGGATCTAAGCAAAACTGAACAGAAAGAACTGTTAAGGAGGCAATGAAATGGGAAACATAAGAACTTCCTTTGTAAAAAGAATCGCGAAAGAACTGATAGAAACTCACCCAGGTAAATTCACATCTGATTTTGATAAAAACAAGAAACTTGTGGAGGAGTTCTCAACAGTCAGCACAAAACACCTCAGGAACAAGATCGCAGGTTACATTACAAGGATAATCAGCCAGCAGAAATAATTTTGATTTTTTTCCATTTTCAACATTTAAAAGGTTGTGAAGGTTAATGGAGTTAATAGTTGCTAAATTTGGCGGTACATCTATAGGAAATGGTAGACGAATTAAAAAGGCGGCCCGTTCTGTCGTGAAGGAGTACATGAAGGGCAAGAAGGTCGTTGTTGTTGTATCTGCCATCAATAAGACAACAGATGAACTCCTTCAGATAGTTGATGAGGCAATGGAAGATGCTGTTACAGAAAAGCAGCTGGCTGAAATAGTATCCATGGGTGAAATGACCAGTGTAAGGATATTCTCCTCTGCAATAGAGGCACTTGGAGTTAAATCTGAATACATAGACCCCTTTATGGATGAATGGCCAATAATAACCGACAGCAACCTTTTAAATGCTAAGGTGGACTTTGAGGCAACCGAGAAGAAGTCAAAGGAACTCCTCAAACTCCTTGACCAGGGAATAATACCTGTGGTGTGCGGGTTCCTTGGTAGGGACCCCAATGGTTACATAACAACCCTGGGAAGGGGTGGAAGTGACATCACAGCCTTCCTCCTGGGACACTGCCTGAAGGCGGATGAGGTTATAATAGTAACCGATGTTGGGGGTGTCATGTCAACGGATCCAAATAAACTACAGGGCGCAAAGAAGCTTGACAAGATCTCTGTTGAGGAGATGAGGGATCTTGCAACCCATGGGGCGCAGGTACTACACCCACATGCCCTGAAATACAAGGACCCGGATATCAATGCAAAGATCATAGGTTTCGAGCATGGGGATCTCTCAGCCCCGGGCACTGAAATCATAGGCCCGTCAAAGAATAAGATGGTCAAGACAACAACACTCAACCCTGAACCAATATCTGTGGTTGCGGTTGTGGGGGAGAAGATACTCAACAAGCCAGGTATACTGGCAAAGTTAACCTCAAAGCTTGCAGAGAACTCCATCAACATCATAGGAATTTCAACAGGCCAGAACTCCGTTACAATATTCGTTGATAAGAAGGACGCCGATGAGGCGCACAGGCTCCTCCATGATGTGGTCATTGCGGATGATAACCTCAGTTCACTCTCCCTGGGAAGGGATATTGCCATGATAACCATATCCAGCCCTGACTTCATAGACACTCCGGGCATAATATCCGAGATCACCAAGCCCCTCAGGGATAATGACCTTAACATAGTTGAAATTTCATCCTCACAGACATCTGTGGTTATATTTGTTGACTGGAATGATGGTAAAAAGGCGTATGAACTTGTAAGGGGTGTTCTTGAATGAATATTGAAGGCACAGTAGTGGCCATGGTGACTCCATTCACAGAGGATGACCGGGTGGATGAGGCCGGGCTGCGGGAAAACATAAACTACCTAATTGAGAATGGGGTTGACGGTTTGCTGGTTGCCGGCACAACAGGTGAATCAGCAACCATAACCCATGAGGAACAGAGGAGAATGATTGACATACTGGTGGATGAGGTTAACGGGCGTGTTAAGACCATTGCAGGGGCAGGGAGCAACTCCTCAAGGGAGGCCCTTGGCCTTGTAAGGTATGCAGGGGATGCAGGTGCAGACGCGGCCCTGGTGATAACACCCTACTACAACAAACCCCAGGCCCATGGGCTCATTGAACATTACCGGATGCTGGAGGAGGCATCGGAGATACCCCTAATAATCTACAATGTGCCATCAAGGACAGGTACGGACATCGACGTTGACACGGTATCTGAACTTGCAAAGCTCGACGGTATAACCGGTATAAAGGAGGCTAGCCCCGACCTGGATAAGATCTCCATGCTGAAATCACGGCTCATGGACCAGGGCACTGATGATTTTATCATACTCTCAGGTAACGATAACCTCACACTCCCGATGATCTCAATGGGTGCAGAGGGTGTCATATCTGTTGTGGCGAACGTCGACCCGGCCCGTATGAGCCGCCTCGTCAACGAGGCCCTCTCAGGGGACTTTGAGTCTGCAATGAAAACCCACTATGAACTGTACAGCCTCATGAAGGTCCTTTTCATCGAGAGCAACCCCGTCCCTGTCAAGGAGGCCCTCAACATGATGGGAAGGCCTGCAGGTCATGTCAGGATGCCGCTGGCACCCCTACAGGACAGCAGCCGTGAGAAACTGAGGCTGGTACTTGAGGAACTGGCACTCATCTGAATCCCTGAGGTGTTATGATGATCAAGGTTGCGGTTACCGGCGCCTGCGGGCGCATGGGATCTGGAATAATAAAGAGGGTGCTTGAAGAGGATGACATGGAGCTTGTGGCTGCAATCGAGGCCCCGGGAACACCCCTTAAGGGAAGGGATATAGGTGAATTTACAGCCACAGGCGAAGTGGGTGTTAAGGTAAGCGACGCATCTGACCTTGCCAAAACACTCAGAGAGACAGAACCCGACGTTCTAGTTGACTTCACAGTGGCACCTGCAGCTGTTGAAACCATAAAGACAGCGACCAAAGCAGGGGTTAACCTTGTGGTTGGAACAACAGGATTTTCAGATGAGCAGATGCAAACCATCAGGGAATCCATTGAGAGGACAGGTGTGAGGGCTGTTATCTCACCAAACATGGCGGTGGGCGTCAACGTCTTCTTCAAGGTACTTTCTGATCTGGCACCGGTACTCTCTGATTATGACGTTGAGATCATAGAGGCCCACCACCGACACAAGAAGGACGCCCCTTCAGGTACCGCTGTGCGTGCACTGGAGGTTATCGCAGAGGCCACATCCAGGAAACCCGATGAGGTGGCGGTTCATGGGAGGTCCGGTCTCACAGGTGAGAGGACCCGTGATGAGATAGGTGTCCATGCTGTGAGGGGCGGTGACATAGTGGGGGACCACATAGTCCTCTTTGCAGGTGATGGTGAACGCCTTGAAATAGTCCACAGGGCCCACAGCAGGGACGCATTTATAGGTGGAGTTATAAGGGCATTGAGGTTCATTGAACACGCAGAACCCGGAAAGATAATGGATATGGGGGATGTGCTTGGAATAAAATGATAGGGTGGTATTATGGTTAATGTTGGTGTTCTTGGAGCAACAGGGATGGTTGGACAGCGGTTTATTGAGATGCTTGAGAATCATCCTGAATTTGAACTTACAACCCTCGCGGCATCTTCAAGGTCCGCTGGAAAACCCTATGGGGAGGTTGCAAACTGGTACCTTGACAGTGAGATGCCTGAGTCTGTAAGGGATATAGAGGTTGTTGAAACGGACCCTGCAAGTGTGGGGGATGTGGACATACTGTTCTCTGCACTTCCAGCAGATGTGGCACGGAAGGTTGAGCCAAAATTTGCTGAGAAGTACATCGTGGCTTCAAATGCCAGTGCAATGCGAATGGAACCCGATGTTCCTCTGGTAATCCCTGAGGTCAACCCTGAGTTCCTGGACCTCATAGAGGTTCAGCAGAGGAGGAGGGGATGGGATGGCTTCATCATAACCAATCCCAACTGCTCCACCATAGCACTTACCCTCACTCTTAAGCCCATCTATGACAGCTACACCATAAAGAGGGTCTATGTCTCCACCATGCAGGCGGTTTCAGGTGCAGGGTACAGTGGGGTGCCATCCATGGCGATACTTGACAACATCGTCCCGTATATTGGAGGCGAGGAGGAGAAGATTGAAACCGAGACCCTTCACCTACTCGGTGAACTTGACGATGGTGTGGTTAAACCTGCAAGTTTCGGTGTGAGCGCATCATGCCACCGTGTTCCTGTTGTTGATGGTCACACAGAAGCGGTCTTTGTGGAACTGGACGATGAATTTGAAATTGAGGATATAAAGGAGGTCATGGACGGGTTCCAGGGGCTCCCACAGAAACTGGGCCTTCACTCAGCACCTGAAAAACCTGTTGTGGTCCTGGATGAGGAGAACAGACCCCAGCCAAGGATGGACAGGGACAGGGATGGTGGAATGTCAGTCACTGTTGGAAGACTCAGGAAGGATGCGGCATTCAGTAACAGCCTTAGATATGTCCTTGTAGGCCACAACACTGTGAGGGGAGCCGCAGGGGCATCGATCCTGAATGCAGAACTTATAAATGAGATACTGTAAATGATGCATCCATTTTTTTCATTTACCGGTGTCGATGTATCCATTCTCTATTTTTTGATGCATCCGTTTCTTTCATTTACGGGTATTGATACCTACATTCTCTATTTCTTTAATTCAGCAATCACTTCGCCCATTCTTGATGCACTGATGCAGATCATAACCCTTGGAGGAACCCAGATCTTCTGGGTGCTGCTGTGCCTCACACTCTACATTTTTGGCGGGGAGGATGAGAAGGAGGCTGCTTTCATTGCACTCACAGCCCTTGTCATGGGCTTCTTTCTCAGTGAATTCCTGAAGGCCGTTATTGCAAGGCCAAGGCCCTATGAGGTTCTCAGCTGGGTGAAGCACACCACAACAGCAGGCGGCTACTCCATGCCATCAGGGCACACAGTGGCCGCTTTCAGCGGTTTTCTGGCACTCTACTTTAAATTTGGGAGGTTATGGCTTTTCATGCTGCTTGCTTCCCTTGTTGGTGTTTCAAGGGTGTGCCTTGGTCTACATTACCCCAGTGATGTCATTGCGGGGGCACTCCTTGGAGTTCTATGTGCCATTGCGGCTTTGAAGGTGGAGGAAAGGGTTAAGTGTTTTGGTCTCTGCAATTTCGAAAGGCTTGAATGATGCTCATGGCGGTCTTATTGTTTTATTTTCCACGTTCCCATTTTAAGGAATACATGGAGATTTTTTCGCTATATAACTCTATCTGGTATCCCAGGATGAATTCAGGAAGGTTTTTAAGGTTCCAAGTGATATTTAATTAAAGGGAAAGGGGTACCATGAAGTTCATGAGGGATTCAGAAAAGGAACAGCTCAAGCTTCTTGTCAAGGCATGCATGCTTGAGATAAGCAAGCTCAAGATGGATCTCAGGAAGTGCAGGGAGAATTCAGAGAACTCAGGAAGGGTTAAGAAACTTGAGGAGACCCTTAGACTCAGGGAAAGAAAAATAGCTGAACTTGAGGGGCTCATGGCTGAGAAGGATAAAATAATACAGGACCTCAATGCAATCATAGCCGAGAAGGAATCCCGCATATCTGACCTTAAAAGGTACAGGGAGTACTTCCATGCACTCACCCAGAAACCTGAAAGGGATCTGACCTCCTTCCAGTCACAGATCTACCGCCTGCTGCCTGATGAAAGATCCACAGCCGAGGAACTGCTTGGCTTTTTAAATGAGATAGGGTTCAGGGACATGAAACTTGAGAACATGGTTCAGATACTGAGAAACCTTGAGAGAAAGGGCTATTTCAGGTCAGTGAGAGACGATGGAAGGGTGCTCTGGGAGAAAATAGAGAGATGATCGCTCTGTAACGGCAAATAGTATCATGGTTGGGGGCTTCAATGATGGTTAGTCTGTAACGACAAATACCCTTACTGGTGAGGCCTCCGCCCTCACATTCAGTGGAACAACGAACATTCTGAATTTTTCTGGAACCATATCAGTGTTCTTCATGTTTTCAACTATCCAGATCCCGTTTTCAAGGAGGAGTCTGTGTACAGCTGTTTTCCCGGGCATGTCAACGCTGGGCCCGTCTGTGCACACCCCCTTCACTCCATGATCAACCAGTTTCTCTGCAAGATCCATGGGAATGCCTTTGTAGTCTCTGAAGTATTCCTCCAGACCCCACTTTGAGTCCCACCCGGTTCTCAGAACCGCAATGTCTCCATCAGGAATTTTAACCGTTTTGGGTGATATAAGGAAGCCCTGTCCTGTCAGTCTTTCAAAGCCTATCCCATCAACGGTCTCACTACAGTAATTTATGTGTGCCGGCGCATCTATGTGTGTTCCAGCGTGCAATCCTATCTTTATTTCTGAGTTAATATAATCTCCATCTTCAAGTGTCCTTATTCTGACAGGGGGATCACCTGGAAAGACAGGCATGGAATCCTCAATTCTGCGGGTCAGGTCAATGATTTTCATGGATCATAATATCTCATGTGGAGATATAAGGTTTCAGTGCAGATCATATTCCAGAAGCACTTCCCTGACCTCTGACACAGTGGTGTTCCAGTTATAAACATGTCCGAGGTTGTTCATGGTGTGGGTGGTGTCTGCTGTCACCCAGCCACGACCCCTTATCCATACCTGGGCCCAAACATGGGAATACCAGTTTCCGCTTATGAACCTGCAGTATCCACGGACATAACGGGCCGGTATACCGCTGGTCCTTGCAAGGGCAACCATGAGGTGGGCCTGGTCCACACAGTTTCCTGTTCTGTACTTGAATGTGCCTGAGGCACCGTAGCGGGTGCTGTAGTAGAAGGAGTACTCAATATTGTCCCTGACCCAGCTAAAGAGATTCAGTGCAGTGGAATGGGTGGTGTTCCCTGAGAGCTCCCTGGCAAGGTAAACTATATTGGGATCAGTGATGTTGCAGTAGGCCGTGGACCTGATGTAACGTCGGAGGGATGCTGGGACGTACCATGGGCTGCTCCTGAGGCCCTCATAGTATCTGAGCTGGCCATTCAGATAACTGTATCTTTTTTCAAGGTATTTCAGTTTACCCTGAAGCCTCATGATGGTTTTTTTGTTCCCGGAATATCTGATTCGTTTATTAATAAGGTTCATGAGGTTAATTGTTTTTCTGATCTGGGATTTCAGGTTTTTTATCCTTGTATCGATGGTTTTGGAGTCGATGCGGTATGCATTTATGGGTATGGGGGTGTTGATCTGCATGGCTAAGGGAAGTTTTCCATGAAATTGTCTGTAGCGGCCGATCTTTGATAGGAGATAGACTATATTGTAGAAGTCGATCCTACCACCGCTGAAGGAGATGGTTGCTGGACAGCATTGTGTCCTGGCAGTTAAGTCACGGAATTTTGAGGCTATCTCCATGTACTGATTTTTTGTTAGTTTCACTGATATGCGCCTTATATCCAGTTGGGGCCCATTAACGGTTTGGTTTTCGACCGCCTTTGAACCGGTAAGTACCCTGCTGAGGGCGTAGGCATAGGAGGGGGTGTCAAGTGTCCTGTTACCCACACTGACGTTTTCAGGGAGTTTCTTATTTTTTTCCATAAAACTGGAAACCATGACGCTTGCCGCGAGAACATCAGAGCTATTCAGGGGATCCTCAACTTCTTCGATGGCGCAAGAGCCTTCTGTTAATAGAATTAATATTATGAATGCTGAGATGCAGACTGGAGCTAATCTTTGAAACATGGTTCTAACCAGTCATATTTAAGTGTTCCAGCAGATAAATACATTAACCGCAAAATATTTATAGAACCTCTAACCCATTGATAAATGCACTAATGATAATAAAAATTGAGGTGATTAAATGGCACAGGGACAGCAGCCAATTCTTGTACTGCCTGAAGGTACAAGCAGATACCTTGGAAGGGACGCACAGAGAATGAACATCCTTGCAGGTAAAATACTGGCAGAAACCGTCAGGACAACCCTTGGACCAAAGGGAATGGACAAGATGCTGGTTGACTCCCTTGGGGACATTGTGGTGACAAACGACGGTGTCACAATACTCAAGGAAATGGACATAGAGCACCCCGCAGCAAAGATGCTTGTTGAGGTGGCAAAGACCCAGGAAGACGAGGTCGGTGACGGTACAACAACAGCCGTTATAATAGCAGGTGAACTGCTCAAAAAAGCTGAAACACTCCTTGAAATGGAGATTCACCCAACAATAATCGCAATGGGTTACAGACAGGCCGCTGAAAAGGCCCAGGAAATACTCAACGAAATTGCAATTGACGCAAGCGACAGGGACACACTCATAAAGGTCGCTATGACCGCAATGACCGGTAAGGGAACAGAAAAGGCAAGGGAACCACTGGCTGAACTCATAGTTGACGCGGTCCAGCAGGTTGAGGAAGACGGCGAAGTCGAGAAGGACCACATAAAGATAGAGAAGAAGGAAGGCGCAGCCGTGGACGACTCAACACTCGTCCAGGGTGTCATCATCGACAAGGAAAGGGTTCACCCGGGAATGCCCAAAAAGGTTGAAAACGCCAAAATAGCACTCCTGAACTGCCCAATAGAAGTCAAAGAGACAGAAGTCGACGCAGAAATCAGGATAACAGACCCATCACAGATGCAGGCCTTCATTGAACAGGAAGAGCAGATGATCCGCGACATGGTCAACTCCATAGTCGAGACAGGAGCAAACGTGCTCTTCTGTCAGAAGGGTATCGATGACCTTGCACAGCACTACCTTGCCAAGGCAGGCGTCCTTGCAGTAAGGAGGGTTAAAAAATCAGACATGGAGAAACTCTCCAAGGCAACCGGTGCAAACATCGTCACAAACATTGAGGACCTCAGTGAGGACGACCTAGGCGAAGCAGGCGTTGTCTCAGAGAAGAAGATCTCAGGCGAAGAAATGATCTTCGTTGAGGAATGCAAGGAGCCAAAGGCAGTCACAATACTCGTGAGGGGTTCAACAGAACACGTTGTAAGCGAAGTTGAAAGGGCAATCGAAGACGCAATAGGAGTCGTTGCAGCAACAGTCGAGGACGGCAAGGTTGTTGCAGGTGGAGGAGCACCTGAAATAGAGGTTGCAAAGAGGCTCAAGGACTACGCTGATTCAATAAGCGGAAGGGAACAGCTTGCGGTTTCAGCCTTTGCAGAGGCCCTTGAGATCGTTCCAAAGACCCTTGCAGAGAACGCTGGACTTGACAGTATCGACGTCCTGGTGGACCTCAGGGCTGCCCACGAGGAGTCACCCTACATGGGACTTGACGTCTTCGATGGCAAAATCGTTGACATGAAGGAGGCTGGCGTAATAGAGCCCCACAGAGTCAAAAAACAGGCCATCCAGTCCGCTGCAGAGGCAGCTGAGATGATCCTCCGCATAGACGACGTCATAGCCGCATCATCCTCTGGATCCGATGAGGACATGGATATGGGCGACATGGGCGGAATGCCTCCAATGTAGGCACCCCCATAATATACTCCTTTTTTTACAAGGCTTTTCATGTGCTTGTGAATTCAGAATAGAGGTACTTTCAGGTTTTTGAACCTCGAGTATTTTTAAGTTTTCTAAATACAAACCTGTGCTGGAAGTCTGCGGACTCTCTCAGTTAAGACAATCTCAAAGATGGAATTTACTTCTCATTTCTATGTGTAAGAACTTATTCTATGGTTTAAGGAATTAATGAACCTTCAGAGAGAAAAAGGGGCATTGCAGTTTAGTTTTTTATGGATATAAGCATAAAAAGAGTTATTACAGAATTGAAAAAGTCATTTAGCTTATTAGTGCAGAAAAAAGGGGTGGTGGTGGCTACCTTGAGAATATGTGAACAGCTGCTGTCCCACCGGTTCCACCGATGTTGTGGGTCATACCTATCTCAGCACCCTCAACCTGCCTTTTACCGGCTTCACCACGTAGCTGCCAGACCACCTCAGCCGCCTGGGCGATACCTGTGGCCCCTAGTGGATGACCACGTGCCTTGAGACCCCCTGAGGGGTTTACGGGTATGTCACCATCGATTCGGGTCATGCCCTCCTCAAAGGCCCTTCCACCTTCACCCTTCTCGACAAATCCAAGGTCCTCAACAGCCAGTATGCCATTTATGCTGAAGCAGTCATGGACCTCAACAAGGTCTATGTCTCCCGGTGTAAGATCTGCCATCTTGAATGCGGATCTTGCTGCATTCACGGTGGCGTCAATCCTGGTTATATCCCTTCTATCGTGCAGTGCAATGGTACCTGATGCCTGTGCAGATGCCTTCACATAGACGGGGGTATCGGTGTATTCCCTGGCCATCTCTGCGGGGCAGAGTATGACTGCTGCTGCACCATCAGAGATGGGTGAACAGTCAAGGAGTCTGAGTGGATCCGCGACCATGGTTGAGTTGATGACCTGTTCAACTGTGACCTTCATTGGGAACTGGGCCCTTGGGTTGTTTGAGGCGTTTTCATGGTTTATCACGGAGACCATGGCGAGCTGCTCCCTTGTTGTACCGTACTCATACATGTGCCTCCTTGCCATCATGGCGTATAGTGATGGGAAGGTTACACCCTGCTGGGCCTCCCATTCCTGGTCAGAGGCCGTTGCAATTGCAGGTGTGGGGTCAACAACGTCGGTCATCTTTTCAACACCTGCTGCTATCACAATATCATGGTATCCTGATGCCACGGCCATTATACCGCTCCTCAGGGCAAGTCCACCTGATGCACAGGCGGCCTCCACCCTTGTTGAGGGTATTGGTGTTAAACCGGCATGATCTGCGATGAGTGAAGAAATGTGCTCCTGTTTTATGAAGAGACCCGCTGACATGTTACCAACGTACATGGCCTCGAGGTCTGCACCTTCAACTCCAGCATCCTCTATGGCACCAAGGCCGGCCTCGGTTATCATGTCCCTGAATGAGACGTCCCAGAGTTCTCCGAATTTTGTCTGTGAGACTCCAATAATTGCTACATCCCTCATGTTATCACCATCTTAAGCCATCCTGAGTTTGCCCTTGAACTTGGCATAGAGTGCATAGTCAACGTATTTCTTCTTGCTGATGATGTCAGAAACGGCTGGGGCGAGGTCCCTCTTTTTCTCTATCTCGTCCGTGACCTCTATTATGAATGCGTCACTCCCGGCCCCTGAACCATAGGAGACTGCAAGTATCCTTGCCCCGGGTTCTGCAACGTCAAGTGTCGCTGCAAGGCCTATTGGTGTTGCACCGGAGTATGTGTTACCTATGACCGGTGTTAAAAGCCCAGGTTTCACCTGCTCGCTTTCAAATCCAAGTTTTTTCGCTGCCTTCAGGTAGAACTTTCCGTTTGGCTGGTGGAAAACCGCATAGTCAAAGTCACCTGCAGAGAGGCCCGTCTTTTCCATCATACCCCTTGCAGCTCCAAGAACGTGTTTGAAGTAGGCTGGTTCACCTGTGAACCTTCCACCGTGTCTGGGGTAAGGCATTCCCTCCCTCCTGTAGAAGTCGGGGGTGTCAGTGGTGAAACTGTAGGTTTCCCTTATCTCTGCAAGACAGTTCTCATTTCCTATGACGTAGGCCGCCCCACCTGCTGATGCTGTGTATTCAAGGGCGTCCCCCGGTGCCCCCTGGGCTGTATCTGCGCCAACGGCAAGGCCGTATTCAATGATTCCTGAGTCAACAAGTCCCATACATGCCTGTATACCGGCGGTCCCTGCTTTACATGCGAATTCAAGGTCAGCAGCTGTCATTTCAGGAGTTGCCTCCACGGCCTCTGCGACGATTGTTGCTGTTGGTTTGACTGCATAGGGGTGGGATTCTGAACCAACATAGACGGCCCCTATCCTTGAGGGGTCTATCTGGCTCCTTTTGAGGGCGTTTCGGGCAGCCTCCACTGAGATTGTTGCGGTGTCCTCATCTGGACCTGGAACTGATTTCTCTTCAACCACCAGTCCCCTTGATATGGCCTGGGGGTCGTCTCCCCAGACCCTTGCTATTTCTTCAACCTTTATTCTGTATGATGGAATGTAAACTCCATATCCAACGATTCCAGCCATGAGTATCACACCATTAATATTAGTCTGGATCCTGTTATTATCTAGAATTAAAGTACTTATCCTTTGCTCTACTATCGGGGTTTCTAATATATATAGCTGATATATGGCTGGCCACTTTCCCTGGGAGGGAGGTGCAGATTACATCTATGGAGTTTCAATTGGAATAAACAGTTAAGATCAGCCAGAAACAGGTTTATGGTGTAAACTGAGAATTAATGGGTCACTGTATTTATCATATACACTAGAATTAACAGGTTACTGGCATCAGAAACAGTTTTTATGCGGTTGCCGGGATTTGAACCCGGGTCGCGGGCTTGGAAGGCCCGAGTCCTAACCAGACTAGACTACAACCGCTATGCGGCGTCCGGGATTTGAACCCGGGTCGCTGGCGTGGCAGGCCAGTGTCTTAACCAGGCTGGACTAACGCCGCAATTCGTAGGCATAGAAAAGGTTTGAAATCATCATATATAAAATTTTCTATTTTTATCCCTAACACTCCCTGTGGAGGTCCTCCTGCAGTGGGAACTGCTTTTACCGGGCTCCACACAATTTATAAATGGAGGTTATTCATGGGGGTAGCATCGTCAAGGGAGAGGTTCCATGAGGTGGATGCCATGAGGGGCATCGCTGTTGTGATGATGATCATATACCACGTGATCTTTGACCTCAACTTCCTTGGAGCCGTGAAACTGGATATGACCTCACCGCTGATCTGGATAACCGGAAGGCTGACATCATTTCTCTTCATATTCCTTGTGGGTGTATCACTCAGCCTGAGCCACTCCAGAAGGGGTTCTGGGTGCACTGGACATTACATTAAGAGGGGTATCAGGATATTTCTCTACGGCCTTCTGATAACTGCTGTCACATGGATATACCCCCATGAGGGATTCATAGTGTTCGGGATGCTCCACTTCATAGGTGCTGCTGTTATCATCACATACCCATTTGCGGGAAGAAGGTTACCCTCGGTTATCGGGGCGCTCCTGGCACTGGCGGCAGGGGTGTGGGTTTCAGGCTTGAGGGCGGACACCTTATTTTTTGTCTGGCTCGGACTGAAGCCCCCTGGATTTTACACACTCGACTACTTTCCCCTGCTTCCATGGATTGGTGTTGTCCTTCTAGGTATCTTCACAGGAGATACCCTCTATCCCGGATACAGAAGGAGATGGAAGGGGGAGCTCCAACGGAGAAACCATACACTTGAATTTCTGGGAAAAAACTCACTGGCCATTTACTTTATCCATCAACCCGTAATACTGGCTGTCATATGGCTTTTAATGAATATCTAAGTGTTCATGCACATCTTTTTCTGATGTAGGTTGTAGCTGATTCTTCTATGGTTGATTTTGGTCAGCAAACTGGGGGGCTTGGTATTACTAGCCAATCTCTTTATATAAGGCAAAAATTATAAGCTACTGGAAACTTACAGTTACCAACCAGAGGAGGTAATATTACGGATGCAAAGAAAGGATTTATTCTGAGTTTTCTTCTTGCACTTGCAGTGTATCTGATACCGTTACCCGGCCTTAAGGCTTCAGGACACGCAGCAATATCCTTACTTGTTTTCGCGGTTTCAATGTGGGCAACGGAGTCTGTTCCACTTGCAGTCACATCCCTCATAATACTCTTTGCACAGCCACTTATAGGCGTTGAGAGCTTTGAAAATGCTGTTATAGGATTCGCAAACCCCATACTCTTCCTCATGATAGGTGGGTTCATAATGGCTGAGGCCATAAGGAAGAGTGGCCTTGCACAGAGATTCACCTACTACCTTTTAAGGAGACTTGGAACATCACCCGAGAGAGGCCTCTTTGTGAGCATATTCTCCACGGGGCTCCTCTCAGCGTGGATTGAGAACGTGGTGGCATTTGCCATGCTCCTTCCAATCATAAAGGAGATAGTGGATATAATGGGCTGTTCTGAGCCTGAGAGGGGGAGGAGTAACTATGCAAAGGCAATGATACTGGGGGCGTCATTCGGTTCCCTTGCAGGTGGCTTCGGGACGGAGATAGGGACAGCCCCCAACCTCATGGCGGCTGCCTACACCCAGATACCATTCCTCAACTGGATGATCTTCGGGTTCCCCCTTGCAGTTGCAATGCTCTTTGTAATATGGTTTGTCCTCATGAGGGTATTCCCCAGTGAGGTCACAGCCCTATGTGACGGTGACGCAGTTATAGGGAAGAAACTGATGGAACTTGGTGAGGTTAAAAGGGAGGAGAAGATCAGCGCCGGGATACTCCTATTTGCAATTCTGCTCTGGGTGACAGCTGGCTGGACAGGCATCAACAGTTACTCGGTTTCACTGATAGCCGCTGTGATGTTCATCTTCGCCGGCGTTATAACCTGGAAGGACGCCCAGAAGAATATTGACTGGGGCCTCATCGTGTTCTTTGGGGGTGCACTCTCCCTTGGAAGCGCCCTCCTCAAGACTGGTGCCGCCGCATGGCTGATAAATGACCTTGTCAGGATGCTGGGCTCTGATCCATCAACGATTCTTGTCATGCTGGTCCTCATGGTCCTTGCAGTGCTTATAACTCAGGTGATGTCAAATATAGCGTTATCAGCGATCCTGGTTCCGCTTTCAGTGACCCTTGCAGGTGCACAGCATCAGCCGGTGGGGATATATGCGGTTCCGGTTGCCATAGCATGTTCGCTGTCCTTCATGCTACCAATGGCTGATCCAACCGTTGCCATGGCCTATGGTTCTGGCTACGTTAAGCTCCGTGACATACCCAGGGCAGGGATTCCAGTGATAGTGGTGGGCATCATCCTGACGGTCCTTGTGATTACAACACTCGCGGTGCCGTTCATAGCATAGAATCAACGATTTGGACTCTGTCCAATAAAAAAAGCTAATTTTTTAAGGATAATTCCTTAATTTTTGGATAGGTTTTAAGAAAAAGGGATTTGTGGAGGATATGCATTAGGGTCCTTTTTTTCTAATCCCCTTCTATGATGTCCTCAATGATGGATAGGTCCATTTTCTCCTCGACTATCTCGGCCAGGCGGTCAATTGAGAACCTCCTTGAGGCATCGAAGTGGTCGTCCACATAGTCAAGCTTTTCAAGGCCCTTACTCTCCCTCAGAATGTTGGTGAAGTACCTCCTGAATCTGAAGTTGTGGAATATGCCGTGGAAGTAGGTACCAGCAACGTTCCCCTCAGCGGCCCCATCGAATCCCATGGTGTATGTGTTACCAAAGCCCCTCCTAACCTTCAGGAAGGGTTTAACATCACCTAGGACTGTGGTTCCCTCATGGAGCTCATAGCCCTCCACGGTTTCCCCTGCAATACCTGAGAACAGGCCGGCACCGGTGATATCCCCGGCACTCTGGGATATTATCTTACCATCGCCTGTAAAGGTGGTTTTGCAGTCAAGGAGGTTGAGGCCATCCACGCTTCCCAGTTTTGACTCCTGAAGGCCCTCATCCACGACCCTCCTCCCAAGCATCTGGAAACCACCGCATATACCGAATACCGGTATCTCACGACTCAGATCCCTGATCTCATCGGCGAAGCCATTTTCCCTCAGATACATGAGGTCGCTTATGGTGTTCCTGGTCCCGGGGATTATGATGGCGTCAAGGCCCTCGAGACTGTCACCGGCCTCTATGAGCCTCACGGCAACGTCCTCCTCGTACTCAAGGGGGTCTATGTCTGTGAAGTTGGATATTCGGGGAAGCCTCATGACACCGATCTTCACATCACCCCTTCCACGGTACTTGCGTTCTGAAAGCGAGGCTGAATCCTCCTCAGGCAACTTCAGGCTCTCATCGTAGGGTAGCACACCAAGCACAGGCACACCTGTGATCTCCTCAATCCTTTCTATACCTGGCATGAGGATGTCAAGGTTTCCCCGGAACTTGTTTATGACAACACCCCTTATCCGGGACCTGTCACGCTCATCGAGAAGCATCAGGGTGCCTGCAATTGAGGCAAAAACACCTCCACGGTCTATATCAGCAACAAGTATAACATCAGCGTCTGCAAGATGGGCTATCTCCATATTGGCAAGGTCCCGGTCCCTCATGTTTATCTCGGCAGGTGACCCGGCCCCCTCAATCACGATGATATCATATCGCTCCTTAAGGTAATTGAGGGACTCCCTTATGGCCTTAAGGGCGGTTTTACGGAAGCCTGTCTGGTACTCCTGGAAGTTCATGTTCCCTGCGGGTCTCCCGTGGACTATGACCTGGGATGTGAAGTCCTCCTTGGGTTTGAGGAGTATGGGGTTCATATGATATGACGGCCTGATACCTGCAGCCTCTGCCTGGAGGACTTGGGCCACCGCTATCTCCCTGTTCTCATGGGTTGTGAAGGAATTCAGTGACATGTTCTGGGATTTGAAGGGGGCAACCCGGTAACCCCTCTTTGAGAATATGCGGCAGAGTGCAGCCACAAGGACACTCTTACCGGCACTTGATGATGTCCCCTGTACCATTATACATTTTGAACTCATTTCTTCACCACTTCTGGGCTGCTCTGATCCTAAGATCCTATTGATCACTAAAATCTTAAATACCTTGCCGGCATAAATATTATCTGAGTATATTTGATTTATTATGTGGAGATGGTTGGATGTCCGGTGTTTCTCCTGAAAGCCCTTTACTGTCTGATGAGGACCTTAAATCAGTATTTGAGACAGTTATACATAACAGCCCCGATGGGGTGATCACAGTTAACTCTGAGGGCATTATCGTATTCTCAAACCCTGCGGCAGATAGGATGTTTGGATACACATCTCTTGAGGGTAAAAGGGTCGATTTACTTGTCCCGGAATCCCTCAGGGATGACCTCAACGCCAAGATGAGGGAATACCGGATGGAGGGAGAGCACGAACTCGCAGGAAAGGTTTTTGAAACCACATCCCTCCGATCAGATGGGACCGAGTTTCCTGTTGAAATGAGCCTGAACCCTGCACGGACTGCAGGGGGCCTTTTTCTGACCTCAATAATCAGGGATATCTCAGAGAGGAGGAGAATGGAGGATGAGGTCCATAGAAGGGAGGAGCAGTTCAGGGACCTCTTTGAGAACGCCAATGACATGATACAGGCGGTTGACCCCGAGGGAAGATTCGTATATGTTAACAGGGCCTGGATGGAGACCCTGGGTTACACCGAGGACGACATTGAAAATCTCACAATATTTGATGTGATACACCCTGACAAGCTGGATGAGTGTCATGAGATCTTCAGGCGTGTAATGAGCGGGGAGAGCATTCCCCTTGTTCAAACCGCATTCATAACAAAGGATGGTGAGAAGATCTTTGTGGAGGGAAACGTCAACGTCCGCATGAGGGATGGTGAGGTTGAATACAGCCGGGCAATCTTCAGGGATGTGACAGAGAGGTTGAAGTTTCAGCGTGAACTCGAAAGGCTGGCTTCCATCGTGGAGTCCTCGGGGGATGCCATCGTAAGCTATGACCTTGATGGGACCATAATTGACTGGAACAGGGGTGCTGAGAGGATATACGGTTACAGTGCAGACGAGATCAGGGGACAGAACGTCTCGATCCTCATGGATGAGGAGGAATTTGAAAGGCTCAAGGGCCTTATATCTGAGGTGGGAGCCGGTAAACTTGTTTCAAACTTTGAGGCCAGAAGGTTCAGGAAGGATGGGGAGGAGATATGGCTTTCTATTTCACTCTCACCACTCAGGGACGTTAATGGTGAGATTATAGGTGTATCCACCATTGCAAGGGACATAACTGAGATGAAGAGGACACAGGAGGCCCTCAGGGCAAGTGAGGAGAAGTACCGTAAAATCGTTGAGAAATTTATTCAGAATGCACTTGCCCTCATCTCCGAGATAAACCGCTGACCCATGGAGATACCTTTATAAGTGACATCACCATATATTAAAATAAAAATTTGTAAGTAAAATATTTTAGGCAGAAGGAATAACCATAAACTGTGATTTTATTTTAACCACTTCACTTAATGGAGGCATTTGAATAGAAATGAAAACCACCATTAAAAACTTCAGAACTGAAGAATCTGTTTCATATGAAGGTACTGACGATAAGAAGGAATCAGGGAGGAGCCTTTCATATGAAACCTCAAAGGATATAGATGTCCCTGAAAGACTCATAGATCAGATCATAGGTCAGGAAGAGGCAGTTGAGACCATAAAAAAGGCTGCAGAGCAGAGGCGTAATGTATTATTGATAGGTGAACCCGGGGTCGGCAAATCAATGCTGGCAAAGGCAATGGCGGAACTCCTGCCCCGGGAGAAACTCCAGGATATACTGGTCTACCCCAACATAGACGACCCGAACAACCCCCTCATAGGCACTGTACCGGCAGGGGAGGGTAGAAAAATCGTCATGAACCACAAGAACAGGGCAAGGGCACAGGATGAGAAGAAGAACCTCTTTATGATGCTCATAATATCATTCATCCTTGTCCTCGGGTTCATGGTTAACCAGTTCCTTGCAGCTATAATAGCAGCGGGTATAGTCTTCCTGGCCCTCCAGCAGTTCAGGCCAAGGACCACCGTCATGGTGCCCAAGCTCCTGGTCAACAACGAGGGAAGGCAGGTTGCCCCATTCGTGGATGCAACAGGTGCCCATGCAGGTGCGCTTCTGGGGGATGTGAGGCACGACCCCTACCAGTCAGGGGGCCTTGGCACACCGGCACATGAGAGGGTCGAGGCCGGGATGATACACAGGGCCAACAAGGGGGTCCTCTACATAGACGAGATAGGGACAATGAAGATGAAGACCCAGCAGGAACTCCTCACAGCCATGCAGGAGAAGAAGTACTCCATCACGGGTCAGAGCGAGACAAGCAGCGGTGCAATGGTGCGCTCACAGGCCGTCCCCTGTGACTTTGTTCTCGTGGCATCAGGTAACCTTCAGGTGCTTGAGGGCATGCACCCGGCCCTCCGTTCAAGGATTAGGGGATACGGTTATGAGGTTTTTATGAAGGACACAATGCCTGATACACCTGAAAACAGGGACAAACTTGTCCAGTTCGTTGCACAGGAAGTTGAAAAGGATGGAAGGATCCCCCACTTCAGCAGGGAGGCCATAGAGGAGATAATAAGGGAGGCCCAGAGGAGGGCCGGTAAGAAGGATTCACTCACACTCAAACTCCGTGAACTTGGAGGTCTTGTGAGGGCTGCAGGGGACATTGCCAAGAGCCGTGGCGCGGAACTGGTTGAGACCAGGGATGTGATGGAGGCAAAGAAACTTTCAAGGACCCTCGAACAGCAGATCGCGGACCGATACATTGTACAGAAGAAGAAGTACAGTGTATTCAAATCAGAGGGTGGCGAGGTTGGACGCGTCAATGGACTTGCAATAATCGGTGACAGGAGCGGCATCATCCTCCCGATAGCTGCAGAGGCGGCCCCCGCCCAGAGCAAGGAGGAGGGGAGGATAATCGCCACAGGTAAACTGGGTGAGATTGCCCGTGAAGCGGTTCAGAACGTAAGCGCCCTCATCAAGAAATACACGGGTACAGACATATCAAACTATGACATACACATCCAGTTCCTCCAGGCATACGATGGTGTGGAGGGTGACAGTGCAAGCGTCTCAGTGGCAACAGCCGTCATATCGGCCCTCGAGGAGATACCCGTGGACCAGTCAGTCGCCCTAACAGGCTCACTGAGCATACGTGGAGATGTGCTCCCGGTGGGTGGAGTTACAGGGAAGATAGAGGCGGCTGCAGAGGCAGGGATAAAGAAGGTACTCATACCTGCCTCCAACATGGGGGACGTCATGATTGAGAAGAGGTATGAGGATAAGGTTGAGATAATACCCGTTGAGACCCTCGGTGACGTCCTGGAACACGCCCTCATTGGTAAGGGCAAGGAGAGCCTCCTTGAGAGGATGCAGAAAATAAGTGATATAGTACCATCAATCATGAAGAAGCCAGCCATGCACTGATTTTTCAGGGCTGGGCTTATTTTCCATTTTTTGAATTTTGAAGGGATTTCGAAGTAGCTGATTGTTTTTTACTCTTATAGAGGGTCCACGTTAGTGTCAAAATAAAAAATTTATTTTATTGCCTCTGCAATCAGAGGGGCCACCGAGATCTCACTCACCTCTGATTTCAGGGTGTCCGTTGCAATCACCCTCTCAACACCTGCAGAGAATATCCTGAGCAGGGCGTCCTCCACCAGGACAGGGTGGACGCAGCACACGGTTATACTTGAGGCCCCGCAGTTTCTTAAAATTCCAGCGGCGTTTACAATCGTACCCCCGGTACTTATGATGTCATCCACCACCACCGCGTCCATCCCCTCAACATCCAGGTCCCGCACCCTGGTCTCAACGGTTTCAGGGGAAAGCCTCACCTTCTCCATGTAATCGCATTCACATCCAAGTATGCTGCTGACCTCCCTGGCATGGCCCATGGCACCCTTATCGGGTGCGATGATCACAGGGTCATCCAGGAATGAGATGTGCCTGGCTATGAGGGGCATGGCAGAGAGTTCAGTTACAGGTACGGTGAAGAATTCGCTGAGGCAGTTCTCATGGAGGTTCACGGTTATGATCTCATCTGCACCAGCGGCCTCAAGGAGGCGGGCAACTATCCTGGCTGAAACAGCCTCTCCACTCTTGAAGCGCCGCTCCTGCCTCCCGTAACCGAAATAGGGTATCACAGCCCGCACATAATCCGCCCCAAGATCCTTAAGGTTCTCCATCATGAAGAGGAGTTCCATGAGGTTCTCATCCTGCGGGTAACCTGTCGACTGGACAACGGTGACCTCACCATCAACCCCGCCCTTAACACGGATGTAACGCTCCCCATCAGGGAATTTACGGGTTTCAACCGGGCACAGCCTATCATCAAGCAAATCTGCAACGATTGCAGCCAGTTTCTGTGATGCTGAACAACCTATTATCATGAAAAATCACCATACATGATTAACAATTTTTATATAGATAACTCTATTAATTCTAATTATAAAATTTTGTCAGACCAGAGAGGTGAAATGGTTGCATGAACTATCCATGGCCGATGCAATTGTAAGGACAGTCATCGATGCTGCAGAGAAGAACGATGCAGTGGAGGTCCTGGAGGTCACAGTTGAGATCGGCCAGCTCACTCTACTTAACCCTGAACAGATCAGATTCATGCTGGAGGTCCTCAGCGAGGGCACAATACTTGAGGGGGCAGATTTTAACCTTGAGGTTGTCCCGGTTGAAATAGAATGCAAATGTGGATATGAGGGCGTGGTTGAGGCTGATGAGCTTGATCACTTCGCCCCAGTCATAAGCTGCCCTGAATGCGGGGGAAATGAATTCCAGGTGAAGACTGGCAGGGAATGCAACGTCAGGAACATAAAAATTGAGAAGAGGGAATAGAGGAGGAATTCCATGCATAAGATAGCAGAGGTTGAAATTCAGAATGATATTCTCCTTGCAAACAGAAAACTTGCCAAGAAAAACCAGAGGCGCCTTGACAGGTCCAACGTCTTTGCAGTTGACTTTTTGGGTGCAATAGGGTCAGGAAAGACCACACTAATAGAGAGGCTCATTGAGAACATGGACAGGAAGGTTGCGGTCATTGCAGGGGATGTTATAAGTAAATTTGACGCAGGGAGGTTCGAAAGGTATGGTGTGCCGGTTGTCGGGCTGAATACCGGTAAGGAATGCCACCTTGACGCTCATCTAGTTGAACACGCACTTGAGGATCTTCCACTTGAGGATGTGGACATCCTTTTCATTGAAAACGTTGGTAACCTCATATGTCCAGTGGACTTTGACCTTGGATCACATATGAGGGTCGTCGTTGTGAGCTCCACAGAGGGCGATGATACGGTGGAGAAGCACCCCCTCATATTCAGGGAGGCCGACCTCGTGGTTATAAACAAGGCCGACCTTGCAGATGCCGTTGGTGCAGATCTTGATAAGATGGTTGAGGATGTTAAACATATCAACCCTGATGTAAGGGTTCTTAAAACCAGTCTCAAAACCGGTGAAGGCGTCCAGGAGATAATTGATGCCATTGAGGATGCCATGGTTGATTAAAATTTTATGGTGGTCCCCTTGAAGGTATGGATTGATATTACAAATTCGCCTCATGTGAGGTTTTTCAGGGACATCATCACCCACCTCCAGGATGAGGGGGAGGATGTGATCATAACAGCAAGGAAGTTCGGGGATATACACAGGCTCATGAACCTCTTTGGCTTTGAATTCACCTCGATAGGTAAACACGGTGTGACACTCGCTGAAAAGCTCCTTGAGAGTACCAAGAGAGCCTACAAGCTCTCAAAATTTATAGCCGAAGAGAAACCTGATGTTGGCCTTTCAAAACATTCAATAGAGCTTCCAAGGGTCACATTTGGTCTTGGAATCCCCAGTGTCTATGTGCTGGACAATGAACATGCCCTTGCAGCCAACAAGCTTACACTCCCACTCTGTGATCATATAATCATGCCTGAGGTCATTGACCTCTGGGATATAATGAAGACAGGGGCTGACCCCAACAGGATAACAAGGTACAGGGGGTCATCTGAGATAATCCACTTCCAGAACTTTGAGTACAATGAGAACATCTTCGAGGACCTGAACCTGAAACTTGAAAGGGAGAAGACCATACTCATGAGGCCAGAACCATCGCTGGCCTCCTACCTGGATGCTGACTGCCATGAATCTGTACTCACACCGATAGTGGAGGTTCTAAAGGATTACGCCAACATCCTCATCATCCCACGGTTCAGGGAACAGGAAGAGATCTTCAGGGGATATGATAATGTTACCATAATCAAGCCGCCGGTTGATACATTCAGCCTCATGAAGAGGTGCGACCTTGTAATCGGGGCTGGGGGTACCATGAACAGGGAGGCGGCCCTACTGGGCACACCTGTCATATCATGTTACCCTGGAAAGCCGCTTTCGGTTGACAGGTTCTACATTGAGAACGGGCTGATGTACAGGTCAACAGATGTTGATGAAATAGTCAACGTGGCACTGAGGCTTCTTGTTTCACGAAAGGGTCCTAAGGAAATCAAAACAGACGACCTTTTCAAGATAATAATTGACAGTGTCTATGGGGCAGCTGATTCAGGACACAAAAAGTAGTATTGATGGACTGGCCGGGATTTGAACCCGGGGCCTCCGCCATGCCAAGGCGACGCTCTACCAACCTGAGCTACCAGCCCTAACACAGTATACATTAAGTCTTTTCATATTTAAACTTAACCCCTTAACAGTTCTCCAGTTCATCAATATCTCTGGTGGTTTGCTTGATCTTAAGGAATGTGAGGGAGGAGGATTTCACTCCTATAGCGGAACTGGCATTTAGATGTCCCCCCATGGTTACAGAGAGGAACTCAATCTACCATATATTCACAAGGTTCTTCAGCAGCACATCCTTTGTTGCAGAGGAGGATGGAAGGATCACCGGCTTTCTCCTGGGATTCATATCCCAGGACGACCCTCATGAGGCATACATTCATCTTCTCTGTGTCTCACCACACATCAGGGGAAGGGGTGTGGCATCAAGGCTTCTTGAGGTCTTCACAGAAACTGTGAGGCAAAGAGGTGCCCGTGTCATATACCTTATAACAAAACCAGTGAACCAGAGGGCGATAAGATTTTACCTTAAAAATGGGTTCAGGGCGGTGGAGGAGGGCGAAACAGTTGATGCTGGTCCTGTAAAGGCGGTGGCAGATTACAATGGCCCCGGTGAGGACATGGTGGTATTCAGAAGACTCATCTGACGCTAAAGGACCCCTGGGAATGCATCCCTGCTATCCCCAACAGGTGCTCCAGCTCCAGAAAAACTTTTTAAGATGACCCCCAATATAAGGATGTATCTGATAATCTGATAAATTTCTGGAGGATTAAATTGGCCCTCATAGCACAGAATCACCTTCAGTTCATAGTCGAGGTCGGCATCCTCATGTATGCGACCATGATATTCCTGCTGAACCTGGCACCCCTTTCCCTCAGCATGATACTGTTCCTCTGTCTTGTGCTGGGGATAGGATTCAATATAATATTTGGCCTTGATGTTGTGGCGCTCTTCATGTCCTTTGGGCAGAGTGAATTCACGCACCCATTTGGCCCCATAGCACTTCTTGTTACCATATCATCCCTTGCAGCCCTTGCAATCATGGAGGACTCAGGGGTTGAGGTGGGTGGACTCAGGGGATTCGTTTATATTCTCATGGCAGGAATAACCGTTTTTGGGGGCCTCATGCATAGATCATTCCTTCTCCTGTGGCTCCTGGGGCTGCTGATAGGTTTCTTTCTGATCTCCAAGTCAATGAGGCAGAAATCCATCATAACAGTTAAGAGGGTTCTTGGCTTCGCTTTCATCGCGGTCGCAGGATTCGGGGGCCTGGAGTTACTCTCAAGAATACTTCAGATGCCTGTTTTAAGCCCCCTCCTCCGTATAGAAAGGCTTGAAACCTTTTCACTCCCGAGCCTCAAACTTGTACTCAAGAACACAACCCTCCTTGGACATAACCCCATGTCATCCTACTGGGGTGAACTCTCAAGTGGATTTGCAGACGGCTACATTTCACTGCCACTCCAGCTGATACTCTTCTTTGGCCTTCCCTATCCGGTCTTCTATGGCATACTGGTCAACAAGAAGGATGTGATAGATTACATGGTGCCTGGAATATTTGGATGGGCATATGACTTTGGTTACATTACAATGTTCTTCCTTTTAATCTGGTGTGTGGGCATCATTATCATGGGCCTCAGGATGCTCTACATGTACCGGGATATGAGGGAAAATGGCTCAAAAACATACCTTGGAAGGGAGGTTCTCCTCACAGGCGCACTTGCAGCCTTCATGTCCCAGGCACTCATAGGACTCTTCATAATAAACAGGACAATAAACGGAACAGCGCTCATGACATTCATATTTCTCAGCTCACTCATATTCGCCACTTCATTCGGGGTGAAGGAATAATTCAGTATTCAGGGAGTGTATAGATGAAGAAGGCTTTGATGATACTCGGATGCCCGGAGTCACCGGTTCAGGTTCCCCTGGCAATCTACACATCACATAAACTCAGGAAGAAGGGGTTCAGTGTTACAATAACAGCAAATCCTGCTGCAATAAGGCTTGTGCAGGTTGCAGACCCAGAGGGTGTATACACTGGTGACCTAACCGACCTCGACTCCTGCCTCAATGAACTCTCTGAGGGGGACTATGAATTCATTGTGGGTTTTGTACCCAATGATGCCGCCGCCGCGTACCTCGCGACGTTTGCAGGAATA
Source organism: Methanothermobacter sp. (assembly GCF_030055425.1). Lineage (NCBI taxonomy): Archaea > Methanobacteriati > Methanobacteriota > Methanobacteria > Methanobacteriales > Methanobacteriaceae > Methanothermobacter > Methanothermobacter sp. The sequence continues at coordinate 172,105 of NZ_JASFYE010000001.1, read as the reverse complement.
CTTAATACAGAAATACTGGCGGTAGTATTTGAAAGGGACGCGGAAACCCTTGAGAAACTGGTTGATGCTGTTATGGAAGGTACAGAAGCCGAGATAATAGCTGCGAGGGCACACCACAACCCGGCCCCACTGAGGGTCAGGATAGACAGATTCCTGGAGGAGCTATGATGTCATTCTGCATAGAGACCTACCTGCAGCAGTCCGACGACTATGAAATCCACATGACCCGTTCAGGGTTCAGGGAATGTGCGGCATTCATTGAGAAAAAGGCAAGGAGGGTCGTCCATATAAGGCCCGGCGAGAAGATACTGGGTGCAAGGATAATAGGAATACCCCCGGTACCTGTTGGCATAGATGAGGAACGCTCAACCGTGATGATACCCTACACAAAGCCCTGTTATGGGACAGCGGTCATAGAGATACCCGTGGATGAGGATGAAATAGAGAGAATAATTGAAGTTGCAGAGCACTGACGGTGATATAGTGATCACAACGGTGGTTGGGAGCTACCCCGCAACCCCCAGGGGACCTGAAACATTAAGGGAGCGAATTTCAAGTTTTCTCGGGTCCTATGATGCCTGCAGACCCGCCATAGAGACTGCCGTGAGGGACCAGGTAATGGCAGGGATTGACATAATCTCAGATGGACAGGTGAGGGGGGACATGGTGGGCCACTTTGCAGAGGCAATGGGCGGCATGAGGGTAAAGGATGGAGTATCAATCATATTTTCAAGGATAACACCCCCTTCAGGCTCCATAGGATCACATGATCTCAGATATGCAATGGGCATACTCAGGAAACTTACAGATGACGAATCAAAGGGTGTTAAGGGGATAATCACAGGACCATCCACCATGGTGCACGCCTCAAGGATAGAGGGATTCTACAGCCCCCAGAAGAGGGAAAGGGCAATTATGGATATGGCAGAGGCCCTTAGGGTTGAGGCTGAACACCTACAGGATGCAGGGGCGGTCATGATACAGATAGATGAACCATTCCTTTCAACGGGTATGGTGGATATGGGGACAGCAAGAAGGGCTGTTAAACGCATTTCAGGGGCCCTCGATGTGGATGTCTCCCTCCATGTATGCGGTGACATCAGCGGGGTTATTGGGGAACTCCTTACATTCCCGGTTGATATGCTGGACCTTGAGTTTGCAGGAAGACCATCAAACCTTGAAGTGCTGGCAGAGAAATGGAGGGGCGATAAAAAACTGGGATTCGGCTGCGTTGACACATCAACTGAGGTTGTTGAGTCCACCGATACCATAAAAAACCTTATTGAAAGGGGTGCTGATATAGCCGGGGAGGATAACCTCTACATAGACCCTGACTGTGGAATGAGGAAACTTCCAAGGGAGGCGGCATTCGCCAAACTCAGAAACATGGTGAAGGCTGCATCAGAGTTTTAGGGGGTTCAAAGATGGCCTATGAGATAAGCGTCGATGAAATTGCAGAGGGCTGGCTTAAACTGGTTAGGAAGATAATGCGTGATGGAAGAAAGATAAGGGATGAAAGGGGTTCCCTCACAAGGGAGGTCATGAACACGGTTGTGACAATAAAAAACCCCCTAGGCAGGTCAGGGGACTTCTACCACCTCCCGGCCAGATCACTCATCAATATAAGGGTCCCAGAGGGGTACTTCTGGAGTGGGGAGAAACTTGAGAAGTACTCAGAACAGTTCCTCTCGGATGAAAGGAAGGGATTCGTATACACCTATGGTAACCGTCTCAGGGCACACTTCGGTGTGGACCAGGTGGATAGGGCGATAGAGAGGTTGAAAAACTGTAAAGAGTCCCGGAGGGCCACCATGGTCACATGGGACCCTGAAATAGATACTGAAAGTGATGAGGTCCCGTGCATGATCCTTGTGGACTTCAAGGTGAGGGACGGGAGGCTCTTCACCACGGCACTCTGGCGCAGCCACGACATCTACGGGGCATGGTTCCCCAACGCCGTCGGCCTCGCCTACCTTGCAGATCACGTTGCATCGGAGGTGGGGGTTGACGTGGGGCATATAACCATCCACTCCATTAGCGCTCATATATATGAGGTTAACTTCAAAGAAGCAAAAGAGGTGATTGAAAATGGTTAGTGTGAACATTGAGGCAAAAAAGATAGTTGACAGGATGATCGAAGGTGCAGATGACCTTAAAATAAGCGTTGATAAACTTGAAAATGGCTCAACAGTCATAGACTGTGGTGTTAACGTTGATGGTAGCATAAAGGCCGGTGAACTCTACACTGCGGTGTGCCTTGGAGGCCTTGCAGATGTGGGCATATCAATACCCGGTGACCTGTCAGAGAGGTTCGCCCTACCATCAGTCAAGATAAAGACAGACTTCCCGGCCATCTCAACACTGGGTGCCCAGAAGGCAGGCTGGTCAGTCAGTGTTGGTGACTTCTTTGCCCTTGGTTCAGGACCGGCAAGGGCACTTGCACTTAAGCCGGCAGAGACCTATGAGGAGATAGGCTACCAGGACGAGGCTGACATTGCAGTTCTCACACTTGAAGCAGATAAACTGCCAGGGGAGGACGTCACAGACAAGATTGCAGAGGACTGTGATGTTTCACCGGAGAATGTTTACGTACTCGTGGCCCCAACATCATCCCTCGTGGGTTCAATACAGATCTCAGGTCGTGTGGTGGAAAACGGTACCTACAAGATGCTTGAGGCACTCCACTTCGATGTTAACAAGGTCAAATACGCCGCAGGTATCGCACCAATAGCCCCCGTGGACCCTGACAGCCTTAAGGCCATGGGTAAAACCAATGACGCCGTCCTCTTTGGAGGCAGGACCTACTACTACATAGAATCAGAGGAGGGTGATGACATAAAATCCCTCGCAGAGAACCTGCCATCATCAGCCTCTGAGGGCTACGGTAAACCATTCTACGACGTATTCAAGGAGGCGGACTACGACTTCTACAAGATAGACAAGGGCATGTTCGCACCAGCAGAGGTCGTCATAAATGACCTCAGAACCGGTGAGGTCTTCAGGGCAGGTTTCGTCAATGAAGAACTCCTGATGAAGTCCTTTGGACTTTAATTTCTTTCTTAACTTTTTCTGGAGTAGCAGTTCATGCCATCGGTATCAGTAACTCACTGCCGGTCCTATGACCCTGAGGAGGTGAGGGATGGTGTTAGGGAGTGCCTGGATCACCTTGGGGGCGTTAAAAAATTCGCATCACCCGGTGAGAGGGTCCTTCTGAAACCCAACATGCTCATGGCGGCCCCCCCTGAGAGACACGTCACAACACATCCTGTGGTTATCGAGGCGGTTGCAGAGCTCTTCATAGACACCGGGGCGGAGGTAAGAGTTGGGGACAGTCCAGGTGGATCCTTCAGGAATATTGAGAAGTTCTGGAGGGCCACAGGGATACTTGACGTGGCAGAGAGGCTTGATATTGAACTCGTAAACTTTGAGGCTGCAGGATCATACATAATGGGAGGGGAGGGTTACCCCATCTCAAGGCCGGTTGTGGACAGTGACGCCGTTGTCAACCTACCCAAACTCAAGACCCACTCCATGACCATCTTCACCTGCGCTGTCAAGAACATGTACGGTGCTGTTCCCGGTTTCAGGAAGGCGGATTATCACAGGGAACACCCGGGGCCATCTGAGTTTGCCGAGAAGCTCCTCGAGATCTACCTGCTTACGGATCCTGCACTCACCCTGGTGGATGGGGTGGTGGGGATGGAGGGCAGTGGTCCCTCAGGAGGGGATCCAAGAGACCTTGGGCTTCTTCTGGCATCCGAGGATGCACTGGCACTTGACATTTACATACCCCTGCTCCTGGGGATGGACCCATTCAGGGTACCCGTGAATGAGGCTGCACGGAGGAGGAACCTTGCTCCTGACCCTTCAGATATAGAGATTCTGGGATTTAAGGCTGAAGCGGTTGATGACTTCAAGTGGCCCTCCAACATATACTACACCCTTGATCTACTCCCATCGGGCCTTGCACGTGCACTCATGAAACTCTGGTGGTCAAGGCCGGCCATAGACCCTGAAAGGTGCAGGAACTGTAATGTTTGTGTTGAGAGCTGCCCTGCAGACGCCCTGAAGTCCGGGGCGCTGGTACCGGAGTTTGATTACTCAAGCTGCATAAACTGCCTCTGCTGCATGGAGGTATGCCCACACAGGGCTTTCTACCAGGATAAAAGCATCCTCTACAGGCTTACCAGTCTGTTCTCAGGTGTGCTCAAATAGTTTTTTTGAGGTTGACTGTGAGGCTAACACCAAAACTTTTATTGATATCTGATTCTGGAGGACCCCTAAAAACCCTAATCTGGTGAGGCGAACACCAAAACTTTTATTGATATAGGGCCATAACTAAAACCGGTGTTTCCATGGAATTCTATACAGAGGAGATTCCACTTCGGACCTCCATGCGGGTTGAACTCATTGATATAACCTCCATGGTTTCAGGGGTCCTCGAGTCATCTGGAATAAAGGAGGGAATACTGAACGTCTTCTCAAGGCATTCCACATCAGCGATATTCATAAATGAAAATGAGACACGGCTTCTGGGGGACATAGAGTCAATGCTCACAGGTATGGTGCCTTCAGGCGGTTCATATGGCCATAATGTAATAGATAACAATGCGGATTCCCACCTGAGGGCCGTGCTTCTTGGTGGGAGCCAGACGATTCCGGTGGTAAATGGGAAGATGGACCTGGGTACATGGCAGAGCATATTCTTTGCTGAACTTGACGGACCAAGAAACAGGAGGATCAGGGTTTCGGTTGCTGGTAGGCCCTGAAGGACGGTTATTGGGGTCAGGTTTTTCTGTGTAAATCCCAACCCGCTTATTTATTTTTCTACTGGATGATCACAACACCCCACGATCTGGTATTGTTGGTTATTCATTTCTCCTCAAATTCAATTTCAAGGGCAATGACAGGGTACTCCAGGTTGAAGTTTGTCACAACCTCGGGGTGAACCTCACCAAAGAACCCTCTTATTCTCGATGATTCACCCTCAGATTCAATGGACGCACACCTTCCCATTATGAATGATGGGTGGTCAAGGGGTTCCACTCTGAACTCATATCCAAGGTTCTCAACCACTGCAGCCGCAATTGACTTGATCTCGGTGAAACCCGCGCTTGAGTGGGTGACTGCACATGCCAGTTTCTTCACGGTACGTGTACGGGTCTCGGCTTCAGGGTCAATGTATACCACGTCCCCAACCTCGAATATTCTCTGGGGGAGGTCCTCATGCCTGTTATCCTCAAGGAATTCAAGGAGACCATTCAGGAGGCTCTTGCGGATCATGGTCCGATCCTGTGAAATTGGCTGGGCAACCTGCACCCTTTCATCCTCCTCGAGCCTCATCCTCTGGTAGTGGCTCTCCTCACTCGTCAGCATGAGGCTCATAACCTCCTGGAAGCCCAGACCCACCATAACCTCCCTTATGAATTTATCGGCCCTGTTCCAGTTATCCTCCTCTGCAATGGTTGCAACTTCAGGGATGAGGGGTTCGATCCTCCCTATGCAGTACTGGGTTGCTATGTTCTCCACAAGGTCAACCTCGTGGAGGATGTCCACCCTGTAGGCCGGGATAACCGCAAGAACCTCGTCAGGGGAGACAATGGATGCATCCATACGGGCCTTCATGAGGAACCCTTTAATCTCAGCAGCGTCAAGTTCAATGCCGGTTATGCGTGAAGCTGTTGATACAGAGACACTCATCTCCTTTGGTGTGAGGTCCGGGAGCCTTAACTCAGAATCAGGACGCCTCACCGTTACTGACCTTATGACACCACCAGCCTCTGCAAATGACGTGCATATGATGTTCAGGGCCTGGTTAACTGCCCTCTCATCGGTGCCTGTAACATCAACGAGTATCCTCTCCGTCTCTGTGGTTAACTTGGTGAGTTCCCCGTTTATTATGGGGGGAAGGGAGAGTACGTCTCCATTTTTATCGGTTATCAGGGGATAACTTTCATGGTCCCTCAGGAGATGTGCGTAGGCCACACCCTTGGGGTGCTCCTCCAGTATCTCCCGGGGTGTCATTTCACATACACTCTCAAGGGGGGTGAATGTGACACCCTCAGGTTCAACTCCACTGTAGACGAAGGGCGGCTCAACACGGTCAAGGTCATGTATACCAATGGCCACCTTCCTCCGGTCACGTCCTATAACCCAGTGGAGGTCCTCCTGGAACTCCATGACCTGTTTGAGCTTCTTATCTGTGAATCTCACATTTTCAATGACAGCCATTCCAAGGTGGGGCCTCACATTGAGGACAGATTCATCAACGGTCACCTCAATGTCTGATTCAGGAACATCATAACGGGGCATGCCTGTTTCAATCCCCAGAAATCCCCTGAGGCTCCTTGCAACACCCTCAACCGAGAGGAGGTCAGGGCGGTTGGGGAAGAATTCAACCTTAATACCCTCATCGTCAAAGTCCTCAATGTCACTTCCCATCATCGGCAGAACTTCAATGAGCCTTTCTCTATCAAGGTCAATGCCCAGTTCCTTCAGGTCATCGTAATCCAACGTTATAACAGGCATGGTGATCTCTCCGGTAAAGATGATGGTTCAAATTATCATGGGTATCCAATAAATAATTAACCCGCCCCCTTATCTCAACATTCATATAGTCCAGGGAACAGAAAATACATAAAGGGGGGGTGAGATTGTTGAGACACATTTTTTTGCTACATTTTTTGTAATCGCGATTCTCATGGGTGCAGCATCAGCTGCAGCTGTGGATCAGACACCTGCAAATAAGAGCTGGAGTAACTGGGGGTCATCAGGGACCCATCACCATGAGGTGGACTCTGACTGCTGCTCGGTGGTGGTTAATGTTAATGAGAGTGACGCTGTCTTTGCCTACAGGCGGGATTCCACCTATGCCGCCACCCTCAAGATTCAGAAGACGGTCTGGAATGGCAGGGAAACTCTGAAGGAATACAAGACCGTCAACGGATACTTCTTCCACACCATAATCTCAGAGGGCGGCTGGATGATGGGGGCCGGCGGACCCGATATAGTCTGGATAAACCGGGCCCTTGAGTCCATAGGTGGAGACATCATCCGGCGCGGCAACGTGACGTCCTATGATATGAAGAGGGCCCACAGCCTCGTGAGGAAACTCGGCCTTGGACACTTTGTTATAAGGGGCCCGGGGGGTCAGGCAGGGGTTTCAATTTACAGGAGGGGCTACTCAAGGCTCTCGGTATTCAGGCTGCGGAATGGGGAGTACATAAGTGTACCCAACAGCCCATCCTATTACAGGAGAGGCTACTATTCACGCTGGAGCGAAAATCCCCTTAAGGCAGCGGTTTATGCTGCCGGGACAGACCGCTGGGGATACAACAGGCGAAACATACTTCTCTACGAGACCCTGAGCAGGGAGAACTCAACACTTCTGAGGGTGCACGCAACCTTTGATGGGGGCAGGCTCCTTGGAAGAAACCGTGGAAGGCCCGATAACATAATATTCCTTGGAAAATATGTGGCAGCATCATCACTGCCACGGATACCCACCACAAAATTCATAGGCTCTGTGTCACTGAAGAGAAACTGATAAATACAGATCAATTTGATTTAAAAGGAAAATGGTATTTCTAGAGGGCAGAGAAGACCATTATGAAGAAAACCGATTCCACGGTGAAGTGGAGAGCCCTGTGATACAGCCATCCATGGTCCACCCCGCTCAGCTGATGGTAAAGATCCACAATAAGATGTATGAGGGCTGCAAGGAACCCTATCTCAAATGAGAGAAACACAAGGGACAGCACTATGAAGTGGAAGAGGGCCTCCAGGCCCTCATGGACCAGCCACAGCTGTATGTTCGATGAGACCGTCTCCTTGATGATCCCGGCAAGAAGTATGTAGAAGTCAAAGAAGACATTCCAGAGTATCCTCGTGTGTATCTCATCACTTATTGCAAGGAAGAGTGCTATGTAGAACCAGATCAACTCCATTGGCATTCACCATATGAGAACTTGCTCTCCTTTTATTTCTCCACAAAGTTAGAGTATTCAAACATCTTTATAAAGATTGGGTAGTGAATATTATCATATAACTTTTCCAGCACTTCACAGCTTCTATCAGGGAGAGAATAAGATGACCGATAACCAGATCCCAAAGGATTACAACCATAAAAACGAGGTTAAATGGCAGAAAAAATGGCAGGAAGATGACATATACCGCTTCATAGGGTCAGGGACAAAGCCCCGGTACATCATAGACACGCCACCACCATACCCAACAGGATCCATACACATGGGCCACGTACTCAACTGGGTCTACATGGACATAATAGCAAGGTTCAGGAGAATGAGGGGATTCGATGTCCTCTTCCCCCAGGGCTGGGACTGTCATGGGCTCCCAACTGAGGTCAAGGTTGAGGAGACCCACAACATAAAGAAGAGTGACGTGTCACGTGAGGAATTCAGGCGCCTCTGCGTGGAACTCACCCAGGAAAACATAAAGATGATGAAGGAGCAGATGCAGCGCCTCGGCTTCAGCCAGGACTGGAGCCACGAATTCGTGACCATGACCCCCGAGTACATGAGGAGAACCCAGCTCTCATTCCTCCGCATGTACGAGGACGGCCTCATATACCAGGGCGTGCACCCGGTCAACTGGTGCCCCAGGTGTGAAACTGCGATAGCCTTTGCAGAGGTCGAATACGTTGAGAACGAGACAAACCTCAACTACGTGAGGTTCCCTGTCGATGGTGGTGAAGATATAGAGATAGCCACAACAAGGCCTGAGCTCATGGCAGCCTGCGTGGCGGTGGCTGTACACCCTGATGATGATAGATTCACTGAATTTGAGGGTAAGGAGATAGAGGTACCCCTCTTTGGCCAGAAGGTTAAACTGATAGAGGACCCCGATGTTGACCCTGAATTCGGTACCGGCGCTGTCATGATATGTACCTTCGGGGACAAGACAGACGTTACCTGGGTCAACCGCCATAACCTAGACATTATAGAGGCTATAGATGAAAGGGGTTACATGACAGAGGCCGCAGGCAAATACAAGGGTCTTACCATAAGGGAGTGCAAGGAACAGATAATTGAGGACCTTGAAAGGGAGGGCTTCTTCCTGAGAAAGGAGCCTGTGAAGCAGAACGTGGGCACATGCTGGAGGTGCAAGACACCCATAGAGATCCTGGTCAAGAAGCAGTGGTTTGTGGCGGTAAAGAAACTCATACCCGATGTTAGAAGGGCTGCTGAGGAAATGGAATGGGTGCCCGAACACATGAAGACCAGGCTCCTCAACTGGACAGGGTCCATGGACTGGGACTGGTGCATATCAAGGCAGAGGATATTCGCAACCCCCATACCCGTGTGGTACTGCAAGGAATGCGGAAGGGTCCACGTTGCAGATGAGGATATGCTGCCAGTTGACCCAACAAGGGACGATCCAGGTATAAAATGTGAATGCGGAAGCACAGAATTCATTGGTGAGGAGGACGTCCTTGACACATGGATGGACAGTTCAATATCCCCTCTCTCGGTTGCAGGATGGCCAGATGAATCCTACAGGGACCTCTTCCCCGCAAATCTTAGGCCACAGGGACACGACATAATCCGTACCTGGGCATTCTACACCATACTGAGATGCATGGCACTCACCGGCGAGAAACCCTTCAGTGAGATAGTGATAAACGGGATGGTCTTCGGGGAGGACGGACACAAGATGAGCAAGTCCCGGGGAAATGTTATAGCACCCGAAGAGGTCCTTGAGGACTACGGTGCCGATGCACTGAGGCTCTGGGCCGCAGGCAGTGTGCCAGGGTCAGACGTTCCATTTGCCTGGAAGGACGTGAAGTACGGCTACAAGTTCCTGAGGAAATTCTGGAATGCATTCAGATTCATAAGCATCCACCTGGGAGATGACAGGGAGGCGGAATTCAGACCCCTTGACCGCTGGATACTCTCCAGGCTCATGAACCTGGTGAGGGACGTTACAGAGAGTCTGGAGGAGTACAACTTCGCCTCAGCGGTGGGGAGGATCCAGAAGTTCGTCTGGCATGACTTCTGTGACGAGTACATAGAGGCTGTCAAGTACCGGCTGTACTCGGAGGGGGATGAGTCATCAAGGGTGGCAGCCCAGAACACCCTGAGGATGGTCCTCGAGACATGCCTCAGGCTCCTTGCCCCGGTGACACCCCACTTCACAGAGGAGGTTCACCAGCACATCGGCGAGGGATCAATACATGTGAAGGGCTGGCCAGAGTACCGACCTGAGATGGTTGACCCTGAAATCGAGAGGATGGGTGACCTTACAGTTGAGGTTATAGGTGAAATCAGGAGGTTCAAGTCATCATCAAAGATGCCCCTCAACGCACCCCTCCGATCAGCCACCATATACACGGATGAGGATTCAGCGGCAATGCTGGAACCATTCCTCCAGGACATAGCCGGGACAATGAATATATCTGAGGTGGGCCTTGAGAGGGGTGAACCTGAAATAACAGAGAGGGTCGTGGAACTTGAACCGAGAATGGACAGGATAGGGCCCGAGTTCAGGGGAGACGCCCCCGCCATAATCTCCCATCTCAAGGGATCTGACCCCCAGGATATCTACGATGAACTCCAGGAAAAGGGGGAAATAGAGGTTGCTGGAAAAAGACTCACAGCCGAATACATAAGCTTCAGAAAGGAGGTTGTGGGAACAGCCGGCGAAAGGGTCGATGTGCTCAACATGGATGAACCTGAAATCATAATAGAAATAGTGCGCTGATCCCCTCGAGGTGTTTCAATGGAACTTAAAGTTGATGTGTCATCTGAACTTTCAGGGACAGTCAAGGCCCCACCATCCAAGAGTTACACCCACAGGGCGGTCATAGTGGCGGCACTTGCAGATGGCATATCAGAGATCAGGGACCCCCTTGTGGCGGAGGACACCCTCTCCTCGGTGGAGGCCTGCCGGGCATTCGGGGTTGACATAGAGGGCAGTGAGAAATGGTCCGTCACCGGAAGCGGGGGTGAACTTGAAACACCCGACGATGTTGTATACCTTGGAAATTCAGGGACAACCCTGCGCATCATGACCTCGGTGGCTGGCCTTGCAGAGAACTACACTGTACTCACCGGTGATGAGTCCCTCAGGACAAGACCCATGCAGCCCCTCCTGGAAGCCCTCAAACCACTCGGTGTTGAGGCGGTATCCTCAAGGATGAATGGCCTCCCACCTGTTATAATAAGGGGAGGGTTCAGGGGCGGCGAGACATCAATAGATGGGAGTCTGAGTTCACAGTTCATATCATCGATCCTCATAGCAGCACCCCTCTCGGAGGGCGTTGACCTGAAGGTTGAAGGGGAGTTCATATCAAGGCCCTACGTTGACATGACTCTTGATGTGATGGAGAAATTCTCTGTCCCGGTGGAATACTCTGATGGCGTATTCTCTGTTGAACCATCCAGGTACAGGGGAAGGAGGTACACGGTTGAGGGTGACTACTCCTCTGCATCCTACCTTGCAGGGGCAGTTGCAGTTGCAGGCGGAGAGGTCAGAATCGAGAACCTCTTCAGGGATTCCCGGCAGGGGGACCGTATCATACTTGACATAATCAGGGAGATGGGGGCCGATGTTGTTGTGGGAGATGACCACGTGGTTGTATCATCCACCGGCGAACTTTCAGGTGTCCAGGTGGACCTCCATGACGCCCCGGACCTCCTCCCAACTGTAGCGGTCCTCGGGGCCCTTGCCGATGGACGAACCGAGATAAGGGGAGTTGAACATGCAAGGTACAAGGAAACAGACAGAATAAGGACATGCGCCACTGAACTTGGAAAACTGGGAGTGGAGGTTAAGGAGCTACGGGACGGCATGGTCATTGAGGGTGGTGTGAGGGGTGGAGTGGTCTCATCCCACGGCGACCACAGACTTGCAATGGCATTCACCATCATCGGTCTCAGAGAGGGCATAAGAATAATGGATGGTGAGGTCTTCAGTGTTTCGTTTCCTGATTTTCCAGAGAGGATGAGGTCAATTGGGTGCAGGATAAACCTCCCACAGCATTAAATATATAAAATATGGTACATAATATGGAACACAGCATTCAGACATTATACTTAACTATAAATTGAGTGTGAGTTGATTATAATGAAAAATAAGGAGACAAAGGTTGTAATCTTCGGGGATTATGATACCGGTAAAACAACCACCCTTGAGCAGCTATGTGATAAGATAACAAAGGTCGAGTACAAGGGCACAACACTGGCACTGGATTATGGTAACTGCATTGTTAACGGTGAGAAGGTACACCTCTTTGCAACACCCGGCCACGAGAGGTTCAAGTTCATGCTTGAGATCATCTCCAATGGCCTTGATGCCGCCATAATAGTGGTGGATAACTCAAGGGGGGTAACCCTGGCTGAGAAGGAGATAATGGCAGAACTTGAGGAGAAGAACATCCCCTACGTTGTGTTCTCAAATAAACAGGACCTTGATGATTCTGAACTTGAGATTGACAGGGATGTGGATGTTCTGCCCACCATTGCAACCGAGGGTGAGGGGCTGATGGACGGTCTTCAGCTTCTGCTCCAGAAACTTAACTGATTCTTTTTTCCGGTGGTATCCATCAGGGATATTGACAGGATAATGGAGGGTCTTAGGAGCCTCTACTCCCTGAGAGTCTTTGAGGACAGGGACCCCTACCGTGTCCTCATAAGAACCATACTCTCCCAGAGGACCAGGGACGAGAACACCGATGAGGCAACCGCCAGGCTGTTCTCTGAGTACCCCACCATGGAGGACGTTGCATATGCTCCTGTCGAGAAACTGGAGCAGCTTGTAAGAAAGGCTGGCTTTTACCACGTCAAGGCAAGGAGGATCAGGGAGGTTTCTCGGATCCTCCTTGAGGAATACGGGGGAAAGGTCCCTGATGACATTGATGAACTCCTTAAACTTCCAGGTGTTGGGAGGAAAACCGCGAACTGTGTACTGGTATATGCATTCAATAAGCCAGCGGTCCCTGTTGATACACATGTCCACAGGATATCAAACAGAATTGGTCTTGTGAACACCAGGACACCTGAGGAGACCGAAAGGGCCCTCATGGAGGTCATACCCCGGAAATACTGGATAGAACTCAATGACCTCATGGTCCAGTTCGGACAGGACATCTGCCGGCCAGTGGGCCCGAGGCATGAGGAATGTCCCATCGCAGATGAATGCGACTACTATAAGAGCCTGGTGGGTGAAAGGGAAAACCCTGATGTTTAGGATTTAAAATTATTTTTCTCAGAACATTAACGAAGAAAATAATGGTTGATTAAGATCTGAATTTAAAATTAACTACTTTAAAATTTAAGATTTAATATTTAATCAGTTCGCAGGGTCTTATAGGAGAACATATCATAATTGGTTTATTTTATTCCCTGAGGGATGCCACCTTCTCTGCAAAGGCCGATAGAACCTTCTTTGAGAGGCCCTCAATGTACTTGAGTGACCCCGCGCATTCATGTCCACCCCCATCGATCACAGCCTCAGGAATCTCCTCTGCCAGCTCCCAGACTATCTCGTTGAGGTTGAACCCGAATTTTTCATTCACAGCGTCGGTTGCCCTTATAACCCCGAAGTCCGGTCCATAGGCAAGGGTGATTATCGGTGTCTCCTCACCGTGTTTCTGGACCATGTAGTCATGGACGAAGCCGCAGGTCTTGCCGGGGGCAGGGAAGGTGAAGCGGTGTGAGTACTTCTCAACGTCAAGGACATTGAAGAGTATACCATTGGGGAGCCTCGTGGATTTGAGGTTGGGTATCGCGGCCCGGAGCTGGGTATCAACCTTCCTCTCGTATTCCCTGTAGAGGGCGTCCACCAGCTTTTTGTGCTTATCAAGATTTCCAAGGCCAAGGATGGTGTCTATTATCCCCCTTCCATTCATGAATCGGAGGTAGAACGCCTCAAAGTCAACACAGGCGGCTATTTTTTCAAGTTCATCCCGTTCATAGCCCCTCTCACCTGCAAGTTCAATGTAACCTTCGGCTTCAGGGGAGTTTGCATGGTCCCCCACAGCAGCAATCCCTGGGAGGTGCAGGATCCTCTCGGTGATTTCAGGGTTTATCATCTTGGCTATCTCCACTGAAAGGGCACCAGCGGTTATCTGGGAGTCCCCACCCACAAGGTATGGGTTTACGTGCACGTCAACGTATTCATCAACCTCCACCCTTCCATCGGTGACCTCACCCGGGTAGTGGTGGTCCACGACAACTATTTCGATGTCATAGATCTTTGCCTTCATGAGGGCGAGTATGTCCTCCTCTGTTGACCCGTTGTCAAGGAGCACAAGGAGGGGGAGTTTCTGCCCGTGCCTTTCCAGGTCCTCAAGTGCATAGGAGAGGTCCTTCACAACGTCCTCCAGTTCATAGAATGGAGCCTTACTTGGGGCCCTCTTGAAGTAGTGCCACTCCGCATCTGTGCTCGGGTTCAGTTCTCTAAGCAGGGGCACAACGGCCTTTTCTATGGCCACACCCGCACATATACCATCGGCGTCTGCATGGTGCCTTACCAGTATGGATCTTCCATCGTATATTGCCCTTCTTATGGCCTTGGCTGCTTCAATGAGTTTCGGCCTCAGTTTTTCAAGGGTTTCGCTTTCTATGAGAAGGTCCTTCCTTTCTGGTTCTGCCCTCCTGTCAATTGCCTCATCGATTAGCCTCCTTGCCTCAGCTGCATCCTTTCCTATGAGGCGTTCAATGGACTCTGATTCTATCTGGATCTTACCGGTGTGCTGGTTAACCTCACCTATAACCTCAACTATGTGTCCTATCTGGATGTGGGGGTAGACCCTTATGCCTGGCTCATCAAAGGCCGCCGCCCAGGTTGTGCCCGTCTCATCTGAGATTGTGAATATTGTTGGTCCTGAGGTCTGCTGTATCTGTATGACCTCACCCACTATCCTGACTGTTTTACCAAGACTCTTGGTGTCTATATCAGCTATCCTTGTCCTTGGGAGGTCCTTTTTTAATTTAACGATCTCATATGGGCCCTTTATACTGGCGGGTATCATGTCAACCTCGCCCTTGTAGGGCTTCACATGGGATACCCTGACGAATATCTCGTCACCGATCCTGTTGTCAGGGAACAGGCCCCTCATGAGCCCCCAGACATGGCTGTTGAGGCTCACGAAGACACCATATTTTTCTATCCTTGTTATCTTCCCCCTGTATACGCTTCCAACCTCAAGGTCGTCGATGGTGCATGCAGGGTGGAGGACGTAGACGGGCTCCTTCTTCTGGCAGTTGGGACAGTACTCGTCCCTGCCACTTATCCTCTTTCCACATGAGGGGCATATGTTAACCTCACCCTTACCTTCACAGGTGGGGCAGGGTTCCCTCACCTCGACCTCGCCCTTTCCCCTGCATACCTCGCAGGGCACATCATGGGTCTCCTCAAGGTCGAACCTCTGCCTTGCAGTGTTTGACACACCCTTGAAGTGGTCCTTAATATCCTCTGTTGACTGGTAGCCTGTCCCATGGCATGCGCTGCATATTTTGTAACTTTTAACACGGTAACCCTTACCCTTACATTCACTACATGACTGGATCATGGTATTCCTCATAGAAACGATTTATTTAATGATAAATAACCGGAACTTATTATATAATGGCGGTGTTCATTATTTATATTTGATTGTTGTGGACCCGGAGGAGTAACATGTCAGGGACTTCACCCATAGTTGAGGGTATCATTAACTTTTTTGACAGGAGGAGACACCCATCAGGGGGTTACACACTTTATGAGGGACTTCCTGACTCGAAAAACACGTATTACGCCATAAGGGCCCTTGAGGTCATAGATTCTATCCCGGATGATATCCGTAGAACCCTTGACTGGCTTGAGGAGCTGCACTCAAAAGGTAGCTTCGCTGCCCAGGGACTCTTCTACAGGTGCACTTTGCTGGCTGATTATGGCAGGGAATTCAGGGTAAAGCAGAGGTTTCTAGATCTTCTCAGAAGGTCCTACAGGAAATCAAAGCTTGAAATAACGTATTACATGGATTCGGTCCTCAGACTCCATGGCGAATACCTTGAGGGGGTCCCTGAGTGGGTTCTTTCACTTCAGAACGATGACGGCGGATTTGGGAGGTACGGGTCAGACATCATAAACACCCACTTCGCAGTTGAGATACTGGAGGCCCATGGTGTGAATTTCAGCAGGAAGGATGTGCTTGAATTTACTGATTCCTGCTGGGGTGATGGTGGCTGGAACTTCACACCCCTATCCTATCCACCCTATCTTGAGACGGTTTACGCGGGCTTCAGGCTCAATGAGATCCTCAGGGGAAGGAAATATGACGTGGAGGACTTTATATTGGAACTGAGAAACCCTGATGGCGGGTTCAGGAGGTCACTTTATATGGGTATATCTGAACCCGAGTACACCTACAGGGCAGTTTACATGCTGTTCAGTGGAGCGTGTGATGATCCGTAGGCTGGAAATTAATTCGTATGATGGGATTTTATATATAATGGAACAGTAAATTCTTGGGATGGAAAATTCATTTCTGAGGGGTTTATCATGAATAGGGCAACTAAATTCATAATCATACTTGGAATTGTGAGTCTCCTTGCTGACATGACCTATGAGGGTGCCAGGGGAATAACAGGGCCATTCATGGCCTTTCTAGGCGCCAGCGCATTCATGGTTGGATTTGCGGCAGGTTTCGGTGAACTTTCAGGGTACCTCATAAGGTTCCTTTCAGGGTACATCTCAGATAGAACAGGGAGGTACTGGTTCATAACATTTGCCGGCTACCTTATCAACCTTATCGCTGTGCCTCTACTTGCATTTGCAGGTAACTGGCAGGTGGCGGTTCTCCTGATAATAATGGAGAGGATGGGTAAGGGCCTCAGAACACCACCCAGGGATGCTATTTTATCATACGCCTCCTCCAGTATGGGTCATGGAACTGGGTTCGGGATACATGAGGCTCTTGACCAGATCGGGGCTGTTGCAGGACCTTTCATAGTTTTCCTGGTCCTGGCACTTGGCGGAGGGTTCAGGGAGGGGTTCCTGGTCCTTGCAGTTCCAGCGGTCATGGCACTTTCAGTTCTAACTGCAGGGTACCTGCTCTTTCCGCGTCCAGGTGAACTTGAAACCTCAACAAGAATTGATTACACGTCCTTCAGGGGCTCCTACTGGATTTACTTGCTCGCTGTATGTTTCATAGCCCTCGGGTACGCTGATTTTCCACTTGTGGGTTACCACCTTGGAGTGAGCGGGGTTCTGGATTCATCAATGATTCCTGTCCTCTATTCCCTTGCAATGCTTACAGATGCCGTCTCAGCGCTCATCTTTGGAAGGTACTTTGACAGGTATGGTTTCAGGGTTATGGCCCTTGCGGTGTTCATATCCATGCTCTATGCCCCCCTTGCCTTCCTTGGCGGGTCACTGGCAGCGTTTACTGGCGCCGCACTCTGGGGTGTGGGTATGGGTGCCCAGGAGTCTGTTATGAGGGCTGCTGTTTCAAGATTTTCCCCACCAGAGAAGAGGGGCTCAGCCTACGGGACATTCAACATGGTGTTTGGGGTCGCCTGGTTTTCAGGAAGCCTCCTTATGGGTTACCTCTACGGTGTATGGATACCCGCGGTTGTCCTGTTTTCAGTTATAACCCAGTCAGCTGCCATAGCTGTAATAGCTGGTATTGAAAGGATGGAGGGGAAGGTTACTAGATGAAAAGCAACCACAAAACTTATATAAAACCAGCTGAAATCTCAGTGTATAGGTGATGGAGTCCACCTTTAAACGCTTTTTCTGGCTGATGACTCCTGCAGAAAAAATGTAGGAGGAGCTATCCTCCAGATGGAGGTATCAATTTGGAGTATGTTGCATTCAGCGTAGCTGTTATTATCTTACTTGGCCTTCTTTTCAGCAGGGCATTCAACCGTATCGGAATACCTGGAATCCTGGGGATGCTTTTACTTGGTATGCTGATAGGCCCCCATGGACTGAACCTGATATCAAAAAGTATAATGGACGTTTCACCGGACCTCAGGGTCATAGCACTTATAATAATCCTCCTGAGGGCTGGTTTCGGTATAAACCTTGAAAGCCTCAGAAAGGTGGGTATGACCGCGGTTAAGATGAGTTTCATACCCGACATGGTTGAGGGTTTCGCTGTGATGTTCGCGGCCCACTACATACTGGGGCTTTCACTCATAGAGGCGGGTATCCTTGGTTTTGTTATAGCCGCAGTTTCACCTGCAGTTATAGTCCCACAGATGCTCTCCTTCATTGAGAGGAGGATGGGGACAGCCAAAGGTATACCCACCATTATACTGACAGGCGCATCTGTGGATGACGTTGTTTCAATAACCCTCTTCTCGGTGTTCCTGGGAATGTATCGGGGACAGCAGGTTAACTTCCTTGTGGAGGCCCTGGGAGTCCCGATATCCATCCTGACAGGTATAGTTGCAGGTCTTGCCCTTGGACTTTCCCTAGTGTATCTCTTCAGGAAATTTGAGATAAGAAACACTGAGAAGACACTCATCATTCTGGGAGCTGCAATACTTCTTAAAAATGGAGGGGATATACTCAGTGCACATGTCCCGATAGCAGCACTGGTTGGTGTGATGGTAACGGGACTTGTTATACTTGAGAGGATGCCTGAGACGGGACTGAAGCTCTCTGAGAAATTCAACAAGGTATGGATATTTGCAGAGATACTGCTCTTCGTGCTTGTGGGGGCAGCGGTTGACGTTAAACTCATATTCCAGGTGGGTCTCCTGGGACTTGCAGTGATACTCCTGGGTCTTGCAGCAAGGAGCATGGGTGTGCTCCTGGCACTCAGGGGCTCCAACCTCAATTTGAGGGAAAGGGTGTTCTGCATAGCAGCTTACATACCAAAAGCTACTGTTCAGGCAGCCGTGGGTGCAATACCCCTTGCCGCGGGGGTTGCAGCGGGTCAGACAATACTCGCAATGGCGGTGCTTGCCATACTCTTCACGGCACCTGTGGGATCGCTGGCTGTTAGAATCACAGGGGAAAGGTTTCTGGAGGTTGAAGGGGCCCCATAAGGGGGACCTGAACCTTTCAGATTATAAAAAGTGTGTACTGTGGGTTACCTGAACCTTTCAGGATTTTTATTCACAATTTCCTGTCTTTTTCTTTCAAATTCCTTTGCACTCAGCATGTAACCATTTGCAAGTTCTATATTGGAGTTCCCGCTCTCGGTATCGTTCAGTGTGAACATCTGTATGGCATTCTTAAGCTGGTAGGTGGCGTTGAGTTTTGCCTCCAGCTCAGAGACCAGTAGTTCGATGTAGTTGACCACTATGGGGTCACCTGCGTCCTTCGCGTGGCCCAGGGCCTCGGATGCAAGGTTTCTCGCGGAACTGTACTCACTCTCTGCAAGTTCACACTTTGAAAGCGCCTCGTCCAGTTTGAAGCTGTTTGCTGCAAGTGCTGATTCATTGAAATAGGTGTCACCCTTTTTTATATGATCATTTATCTGGGGGGTAAGCTGGTTGATGCTGCTGTTTCCTGAAGTTATGCATCCACTCACACTTACGGTAAGAAGAAGGAGTGCCATAAGATAGATCCTCTTCATGGGGAGGATTTTATAATTTGAAAAATAAAAGTTTTGGGTTTAGGGGTTCAGTTTTTTTGGTGGTTATGAAGCCAGATGGTCTTAACTATGGGTTTATGGTGTCAGAATTCTTCACTGGTATGGAGTCAGATAGTCTGTAAATTAATCTTCACTCACTGTCCATGTGCTGAATCAGGGCTATCCTCACCCCATTGGGGTCCTCTATGAATGCAAGTTTTCCCACAGTTATGGGTGTTGGTTCCATTACAACCTTTGCCCCCCGGGACCTCAGCTCCTGAAGTGTGACTTCAAGGTCATCAACGTCCATTCCCACCGAGAATAGTCCGTGTTTATTGATGGGATTCCTTATGAGCTCCACCATGGTTTCCCCTTCACCCCTGAGGAGGGTTATCTCACCATGATCTCCGAGGTTATATTGGCTATCCACCTCAAAACCCATTACATCCCGGTAAAATCGGACGGATTCATCCATATCTTTAACTATCATGGTTATGTATTTAATTTTCATAAAATAAAGCCTCCTTCCATAAAAACTCTCCAGAGTATCCCGTACATACTAATACATGCCCAGATACTTCCTATTTATAATTTAGAGCAAAAAATTCTATAGATTAAAAAAAAATTAAGGGTTGATTGGACCATATCAGTACCAGAGTCCATGGATGTTGCAGTAGGCCCTCACCATGAACTCTGAGTCAGGGTCAACAGGGAATTCCGCCTCTGGCCTGTCACCTGGACTGAGATCCCTCCTGTGGACCTCCTCCCCTGCTATGACCTCCACCCACTGTATGTGATGGTTATCCTCCATTGGGTGGGGTACCTCACCAATTTTAACCCTGATTCCATCGCCGCTCCCCTCAACAACTGGCACGTGCTTTTCAGGGCCAACATCTGTCCTTCTTGCAACGAGGAGCTCCATTGGCTGGTTGCAGCATACAAGCTGACCCGCACCGGGGTTGAGCACCTCAACGATGTTTCCGCAGACGTTGCACTGAAATATCTGGTTCCTTTCTGTCATGTGGCCTCCCTTCTAGTACTCCTCACATTTCACCTGGAAGTATCTGGCGGGGTGGTCACATGATGGACACTTCTCTGGTGGCTCTGTACCCTCATGGACGTAGCCACACTTCCTGCAGACCCAGACCACAGGTTCCTCCTTCCTGTAAACCTTGCCTGTTTCAACAAGTTTAAGTAGCTTTCTGTAACGTTCCTCGTGGTGTTTCTCTGCCTCTGCTATTGCCCTGAGCCTCTTGGCAATCTCAGGGTACCCCTCCTCCTCTGCAACATCGGCAAATTCAGGGTACATTTCGCTGTTTTCGTAGTGTTCACCTGCAATGGCAGCTATCAGGTTCTCATCGGTACTTCCAAGTATGAGGGGGGCCTCGGCATCCACAACAATGGACTCGGGCTCATCCCCTGCTTCCTCTCTGAGTTGATTTATGAGGCGGAAGAGCCACTTGGCGTGTTCCCTCTCATTGTCCGCGGTGGTCAGGAATATCTCAGATATCTGCTCGAATCCCTCCTTCTTTGCAATTTTCGCATAGAAGGTGTACCTGTTCCTTGCCTGGCTTTCACCAATGAAGGCCTTTGTAAGGTTCTCCAGGGTCCTTTTCATTTTTTTCACCCATCTAATATATGCCATCAACTCATATTAAATCCTTTCATTTCATGTTCCCTGGCTGTGAACTTAACCGCTCTGACCCCTGAAGCTGAATGTCTTGGCGTTGAGGGCCACTATGACAGTACTTACAGACATGAGTATGGCCCCCATGGCTGGCGTCAGGATAAGACCCTGACCATACAGCACCCCGGCAGCAAGCGGGAGGGCTATGACGTTGTAACCTGTGGCCCAGATCAGGTTCTCCTTCATCTTGCTGTAGGTGGCCGATGCAAGGTCCATGAGGTCAACAACGCCCATGGGGTTGCTCCTCACAAGCACCACATCGGCACTCTCAATCGCCACGTCGGTCCCGGCCCCTATGGCTATTCCTATATCTGCCTGTGCAAGGGCCGGGGCGTCGTTGACACCATCCCCCACAACGGCAACCCTCAGTCCATCACCCTGTAGATCACTGATAACCTCATATTTCTCCTGGGGGATGAGTTCTGCCTGGTATTCTTCAATGCCAAGTTCTGAGGCAACCCACTCGGCGACCCTCTGGCTGTCACCGGTTAACATCATACACCTTACACCCCTTGATTTGAGAATCCTGATGGCATCCCTGGCCTCGGGGCGTATGACATCTGCAAGGGCGATGCAGCCCTTCAGTTCATCATTCACGGTTACAAAGACCGTGGTTTTTGGCTGCTCCATGAGTTCATCAACCCGGGGGTCCTTGACCATGAGTCCCAGTTCCTCTGTGTAACTGTAGCTGAGTACCTTCACCCTTGAGCCGTTCACATGCCCCATAACGCCCCTTCCACCTATCGCCGCAAAGTTCTCCACAGGGAGCACCTCATCCACGGCCTCAACTATGCCCCTGGCTATGGGGTGACTGGAGGCTGACTCAACGGCTGCAGCATAGGATAGTATCTCCCCCTCATCCATTTCAGGGTCAAAGGATATGACATCGGTTATACCCAGCTCACCAACAGTCAGTGTCCCTGTCTTGTCAAAGACAACAACATCAGGGTTCATGGCGTTTTCGAAGGCTTCCCGGTTCCTTATGAGTATCCCCCTTCCCGCTGAGATTGCGGTGGAGACCGCTATCACAAGGGGTATTGCAAGTCCCAGGGCATGGGGGCAGGCGGTGACCATGACCGTCACTGACCTTTCAAGTGAGAAGAAGGCCCCCATACCAAGGGCGTACCATGCTGTGAATGTGAGGGCCCCCCCTGTAAGGGCGACAAGTGTTAACCAGAATGCCGCCCTGTCTGCCAGCACCTGCGTCCTTGTCCTCCCCTCCTGGGCTGTTCCCACAAGCTGGATTATCTGGGAAATGAATGATTCCTCACCAACACGCTCCACCTCCACGGTTAGGGAGCCTCCGGTGTTTAGGGAACCCCCAATAACCCGGTCACCGGGGGACTTCCTGACGGGAACTGACTCCCCTGTGAGCAGCGCCTCATTTACATGGGACTCCCCCTTTATCACAGTCCCATCGGTGGGTATCTTCTCTGCTGACCTCACAAGCACAATGTCACCTGGTTTGAGGGTGGCAACATCAACATCCTCAACCTTCCCGTCGACCAGGAGGTGGGCCTTCTTGGGGATGAGCCTTGCAAGCCTCTCAATGGCCCCTGAGGCGCTCCGGACGGATCTCATCTCGATCCAGTGACCCAGAAGCATTACGTCAATAAGGGTTACAAGTTCAACGAAGAATACCATGCCCTCAAGGCCCGCCAGTACCCCCAGGCTGTAGATGTAAGCCACTGTTATGGCCACTGCGATGAGGGTCATCATACCGGGGGTTCTGGATGAGATCTCCCTCAGGGATCCCCTCAGGAAGGGGTAGCCCCCATAGAAGAATATGATGGAGGATATGATGAGAACAGCCAGTTCACTACCCTCAAAGCTTACCAGGACAGTCCCTGTTGGCAGTTCACCAAGCAGGATAACAGGGATGGTAAGGAGGAGGCATACAATGAACCGCCTCCTGTATTCCATTTCATGGTGTCTGTGCATTTCCATTTAGATCACCCCCAGGTGTTCCATGACGTCCATGGGATCATTCAGCGGCGGGTAGCATCTTCTGCCATCACAGAGGTAGTATGCGCAGCCCTCAGGGGGAGCCCCCTTATCCCTCAGGTGTGGGGGTGCAGTGGGCCAGTCACGGGGCATAACGGTCATGGTGAAGTCGGGTATCAGTTTCTTCCTGAGCTCCAGAGGTATAACGGGTTTTCCGCTGCAGACGATGGTGAGTGACCTCCCGCCACTGAGGGCCCACTCTAAATTGGATAGGAGGAATGTGTGGGCTGCCGGTGCAGATTCAACATCACCGGCAAAGGCCCCCATCACTCCCCTGGCAGATTCTGTTAGATCATCATCCTCGAGGATGCCCCCCAGCCTCAGGAGGTTTAGCATCTGCACAGAGTTCCCTGAGGGTATAACACCATCAGTAGCATCCATGGGTCTTACTATCAGCCGGGGGTCATCGGTTGAATAGAATCCACCATGAGGGGCACCGAATCTATCCTCAAGGGATTCTGATAGTTCAAGGGCCATATCAACGTAACCCTCCCTGAAGGTCGCATCATACAACTCAAGGAGGCCCCAGATGAGAAATGCGTAATCATCGAGTTTCCCGTCTATTCCAGCCTCCCCGTCACGGTAGCGGTGAAGAAGCTCATCATCCACGTGCAGGTTGTTCATGATGAATTTAAGGCACCTCTTTGCGGCGGCCAGGGCCTCTTTGCTGTCGAGGATCCTCCCACAAGCTGCAAGGGCCCCAAGCATGAGGCCGTTCCAGTCCGTTAATATCTTATCATCCATGGCGGGGGCCGGCCGCTCCATTCTCCTCTCGAGGAGGGCCCTCCTTGCTTGCTCTATGATCTCATTGAGCTCACCAGGCGTGAGGTCGAACTCATCTGCAACCATCTCTGGGGAGCCTATGTGGAGTATGTTCTCCCCCCTCATATCACATGCAAAGTTTCCATCCTCAAGGACGTTGAAGTAGCGCATTACAACGTCTGCCTCATCCCCCAGGGCCTCGCGTATCTCAGAGGCCCTCCAGAGGTAGTACTTACCCTCAACTCCCTCACTCTCGGCATCCTCTGCTGAATAGAAAGCCCCCTCAGGGGACTGGAGGTTTCCAAGGACGTATTCAACAATCTCAAGGGATGTCTGTTTGTAGAGATCATCACAGGTAACCTGGAAGGCCTCCAGGTAGGCTTTCAGTATCAGTGCCTGATCATAGAGCATCTTCTCAAAGTGGGGCACAGTCCAGGTGGGCTCAACCGCGTATCTGTGGAATCCGTAGCCAAGCTGGTCATATATGCCCCCGTATCTCATCCTCCTGAGGGTCAGGTTAACCATCCTCAGGGACTCATCGTCCCCTCGCCTCAGGTGATACCTCAGGAGGAAGTAGATGTTGTGGGGGGTCGGGAACTTCTGGTAGGACCCGAAGCCGCCGTTCCTGGCATCGAAGTTCCTCCTTAGATACTCATATGCTGCATCCACGGTTTCAGGTTTGAGTTCGGATGATTCTGTCACAGACTTTTTAAGGGCACTGACAACCTCCCTGGCGGTTTTTACTATTCCCTCAGGGGCGTTCTTCCAGAGCAGAACCACCCTTTCGAGGATTGTCCTGAGGCCGGGTACACCACCCCTGTCATCGGGCGGGAAGTAGGTTCCCGCAAAGAATGGTTCCCCCTCAGGGGTCATGATGATTGTGAGGGGCCAGCCACCTGTCCCGGTCATCATCTGGCAGACCTTCATGTAGATGGCGTCGATGTCAGGGCGCTCCTCCCTGTCCACCTTCACAGCCACAAAGTTTTCATTGAGTATTCCTGCGATTTCAGGGTCCTCAAAGGATTCCCTTGCCATCACATGGCACCAGTGACATGTCGAGTAGCCTATGGATAGAAATATGGGTTTTTTGCCCTCCCTTGCCAGCTGAAATGCCTCATCCCCCCACGGGTACCAGTTGACAGGGTGGTGGGCATGCTGCAGCAGGTAGGGACTCTTCTCATTTATCAGAGAATTAGTGAATTCTTTACCTTTCATTTCCTCCCCTCAATAATTAATTATGTTGATCCGGCTTTATTAATATTAAGAGGCGGGCTGATGGTGGGATTCGAATAGTTTATTATTTTCCCCACCAGATATGGTACCTGTTGGGTGATCCACAATGAGTCTCATCATAACATACATAAGTACCAGGGGATGCGTGATAGCAGGAGACAAACGCAGAATAGCCTACTTTGGGGATAAATCAAAGAGGGAAAAGCTTGAAGAGGAACTCTACAGTGGGAAGATAAAGAGCGACGATGAACTCCACAGGAGGGCGTCGGAGCTTGGTGTCAGTATAAAGGTCACAGATGACACAGCCAAGGTGAGAAGTCTGGGGGATGTGGTTGTTGGGGAGATAAGCCAGAAAACCCCATTCGAGACAAAGAGGAGAAGGATATATGCAACAACAGGCGCCTATCAGATAATAGATCTCACAGGCTCAAGGATAACCAGTATGGAGAAGGGTGAAACTGCGATAATCGTCTTCGGAAATAAGGTGGCAAAGGAACTGACAAACAGGTTCCTTAAGAAGAGGTGGAAGACAAAGACGACCCTAAAGGAGGTTGAAAACCTTTTCAGGGAACTCATGGATTACGTTTCATCCAGAACCCCCTCAGTTGGCAGTAAATATGACATCTTCATGAAGAGCCCCTTACTGGATAAGAGGAGCGCACATAAGCTTCTCAGCGATACAATCGTTAGGGACGTCCGGCTCCTTCAGAAGTGGAGGGCTAAACTTAAACAGGAGATGCTTGATCGCAGAGAGGAGATGAAACTGGCATCCAGAATACTCACAGAGGGGGAGGTTGGTCGTGTAATCAGTCAGGACGGCAACCATGTTGAGGTAAAACTTTCGGATGGTGTTGAGGCCTACGACACCAGATGGAAACGTGTTGCGGGCCCCGGTGAGAATGTTCTCATGAGGCTCTCAGATGATGTTGTGGTGGCTGCAGGTGAGAGGGTCGCCGTGAGGAACGAGAACCTCTGCGTGGACGGCAGGGACATAAAACTTGAGTGCGACGTCATAATCTGCCGCACTGAGGAATAGACTTTTAGTAAATTCGTCAGGGGGGATAGATTTTTATAATCTTCTCCCATTACATAGATAGGTGATATAAAATGAGGCTAACATTTCTGGGGAGTGGTGGCGGACGATTTCGCCACCATAACACAGAAGAGGATGACCGGTGGACTGAGAATTGATGGAATCGGTGGAATGAACATCCATGTGGATCCCGGTCCGGGTGCCCTTGTGAGGTCCTACCAGTTTGATGCTGACCCCAGAAAACTGGATGCAGTCATGGTCTCACATTCACATACGGACCATTACACCGACGCCGAGGTACTCATCGAGGCGATGACCAGGGGGATGACCCGCCAGAATGGGGCTGTTGTGGGTAGTGTGAGTGTTATAGATGGCTACATGGACTGGGGCCCCTGCATATCAGATTATCACAAGAGAAAATCTCGCTGCCTGACACTATCCCCCGGCGAGACCGTGGAGATAGGGGAGATTGAGGTGACAGGTACCGGGACCGTGCATGGAGACCCCACAGGGGTGGGATTCAAACTCAGGAGAGATGATGTTACATTATCCTACACATCGGATACGGAATACTTTGATGGGCTCTCAGAATATCACAGAGATGCTGATGTTCTCATAGCAAGCGTCATAAGGCCCGGGAATGACCATATAAGGGGTCACATGTGCACCGATGACTTCATAAAACTGGTTGAGGAGGTTGAACCGGGACTTGCGGTGATGAGCCACCTTGGAATGAAGATGATACTCAATGACCCTGAAATGGAGGCATTCAGGGTTCAGGAGGCTACAGGGATCCGTACACTGGCAGCAAGGGATGGGATGAAAATCGAACTGGATGAGAGCGGCATTTTTAACATGGTCCGCTGATTTTACCTGAGATGGTGCTGAAGGGTGAGGACCTGGAGCACCAAAATTTTATATAATAAAAATGCATTAATTCTTGACATGCCCCGGTAGCTTAGGTGGGAGAGCGCGGGATTCGTAATCCCGAGGTCGCGGGTTCAATCCCCGCTCGGGGCTCTTATTTTCTCATGGAATGGTTCGGTCAGAAGGGCTCCAACCAGGAGTCCGAGGGCTATTGCAATCACCGTCATTGAAAAGAGTGTTATCTCTGCAATGGATGTCAGGTAGTTCTTCCCGAGGAGATTGGCAAGTCCTATGAACCCTATGGATCCCGGTGCGAGGAACCAGAAGGCAGGGTAGAGCGTGACAAAGTGTGGGGTTTTACCGGCCATCTCAATGGCCCTCGCCACCAGCGTCATGGAGAGGGCACCCAGAAATGCCCCTAGAAGCCCCCCTCCAATGGTGTTTCCAAGCTGCTGGCCAACGAGTGCCGTGTAGAGCACGAGGAGTATCCATGGGAAATCGCTTCTGTAAACCGAGAGGAAGAGGTATATTCCAGCCGCAAAGAGCACAGCGCCAATGTAGGGACTGTAACTAAGTGTTGAAATTTTGATTGCCGCAAATTCTTCCTGGGGAAATCCATTGATCTGCATACCCATCAGAACACCGAATACCAGGAGCAGAAGGAGCATGCAGCCGTATATCACCCTGCTGGACCCTGATACGAGTTCACCGCTTGCAAGTTCATATATGCCCGTTGTGAGGGTGACCCCCGGGATGAAGTATATGAGTGGGGGCACAATGAGGGTGAGGTTACCTGTGACGGCCCCTGCTCTTATCAGAAAGAATGCAACACCTGAAACCGTGAAGGAGGCGAGGACAGGCATGATAAGGGAGAACCTCCTGTTACCATAACCCAGCACTATTAGCGCACCTGATATCATGCTTAGAAGGGAGGAATAGACCACAAGGTTCAGATCAGGCTGTATCAGGAAGGCTATCCCCACCGAGAGGAGCAGGTACCCCAGGAACATTCCATAGCGCCCGAACCTGTGGGGGCCACCCACTATTTCCCTGAGTTTATCAAGTGCGTCGCTGATTTCGGTCCAGCCTGACCTGACATCGTCAATGAGTCTGTAAATCTTTGTAACCTGGTGGAGTGGCATCACACCGGGGGACTGGACTGCAAGACTCATCCTTGATGTCTCCCCACCAGCCTTGATTATCAGCATGGTTGGGAGGACCGAAACCTCAACCTCCACATTCTGTGACTCTGCAACGTCCCTCAAAATTCTTTCAGTCTCAGAAACAGAGTTCCCTGAGGCTATAAGTGCCCTGCTGAGCTCCTCAAGGAATTCAACCAGTTTATCCGTCATTTTTTTGCTTTCTTATATCTGTGGGGTGGATGAAACCTGCCCTTATCATGTGGTCTGCAAGGACCATCGCGACTGCGGCCTCGGCAACCGGCACAACCCTCGGGCATATGCAGGGGTCGTGCCTTCCATGGATCTCGATCTCGGTCTCCTCCATCCTATCAAGGTCAACACTTCTCTGGGGCAGCGATATTGATGGTGTGGGCTTCACAGCTATCCTTGCAGTTATGGGCATGCCGCTGGATATACCCCCGAGTATACCCCCTGAGGTGTTGGTGGTTGTCCTGATTTCACCGCCAGAGATGTAGAACTCATCGTTTATTTCACTGGCATGGTGCTCTGCAACCTCAAATCCCATTCCGATCTCCACACCCTTCACAGACCCGATACCCATGAGTGCAGCTGCAAGGTCAGCGTCAAGTTTACTGAAGACAGGGTCCCCGAGCCCGGCGGGCACCCCCAGTGCCACGACCTCAACGACTCCGCCAATGGAGTCTCCCATTTCCTTAGCATCAAGGATGGCTTTCTCCATCAATCTGGCCGCCACGGGATCAGCGCATCTAACAGGGTTTCTCTCTGAGTACTCCTCAATCAGTTTCAGGTTAACCCTGTCTGCCCTGATGTCACCCACCTGTACCACGTGTGCGTTCACCCTGATACCCTGGGTTCCCATGAGCTTCTTTGCAACCGCCCCGCCAATCACATGTCCAATGGTTACCCTTCCACTTCCACGGCCACCTCCACGGTGGTCATAGTGGCCGAACCTGGCCCTCCAGGTGTAGTCGCCGTGGCCGGGTCTTGGCACCGACTTGAGGTTACTGTAACTTGCAGAGTCAACGTCACGGTTCCTGACAATTCCGGCTATGGGAGTCCCGTCTGTTTTACCCTCGAATATCCCTGAAAGTATCTCGACCCTGTCCATTTCACCCCGGGGAGTGGTTAAACTGCTCGTACCGGGTCTCCTCCTGTCTAGTTCCCTCTGGATGTCCTCTTCACTCAGTTCAAGGCCTGCGGGGCAGCCATCGATAACCGCCCCAAGTGCAGGTCCATGGCTGGACCCGAAGGTTGTAACCCTGAATACTTCGCCGGTACTGTTTCCAGCCACCGAATCACCACCATGGAGTTTTTATCATCTAATTCCTTGAGGGGAGCATGGGTATTAACCATCCAACAAAGCTATCAACACTTCTTGTCTGCATGTAAACGGTTCCTGTACCTTCAAATTCAGCTACAAGTCCCTCTCCACTGAGAAATGTGCTTTTAAGTCCTCCGACCTTTCTCACATGGAAGTCGAGACCCTCTGTGAAGGCCACGATGTGTCCTGTGTCCACCACGAACCTCTCATTCACAAGTTCCCTGTGGTATATTGCCCCGAAACTTGAGAGGAATATGGGTCCAGAGGCTCTCAGTTTAAGCAGAAAGAGGCCCTCACTTCCAAAGAATGTTTTGAAACCCCCAAATTTTGTATCTATCTCCACATCCTCTGAAGCCGCCATGAATGAGCCGCTCTGAGCATAGACTGTCTCATGGGTTTCAATGACCTCAACATCCCCGGGGTATGATGGTGCAAGCTGTATCTCACCCCTCCCCTGGGAACGGAAGGTATTGAGGAAGACACTTTCCCCCCCAAGCATGGATCTCTTAACAGCCCCAAGAAGACCCCCTGTTTCGGTCTGGATCTCTATGTTTGAGCTCATACTCACCATTGCACCGGCCTCTGCCTTTATGGCTTCACCGCTTTCAAGCTGGATATTCGCCATACTGTAACTTGGTCTGTGTATAATTTCATATTTCATGCAGTTATCTGTGTAGCTTTTAATTAATAAACTGATCAGCCGAAGCAGATGTGTGCAGATTTTCCAGGGAATTGGTGAACTGATTTCACTGAAGACCATGTGTTGGAGACCCGAAGAAGGTGGAGATCATGGAGGGTTATTGCGCAGCATGTTATTCAGTATCGTGGGGTCGGCTGCGACAAATTCACATTCTATCAGTGCCTGTAACCTAAACCTTTAACTGTTGTCTCCATACTTATCCCTATACATGAAGGTGCTCAGGGATATCTACAGTGTGCTCATGGAACTCTATGGTCCCCAGGGGTGGTGGCCCCTCCTTGATAGGGATACCCTCAAACTCAGGTACCACCCTGGCGACTACACCCTGCCATCATCTGAGACTGAGATCTTTGAGGTGATGGCAGGGGCAATACTCACCCAGAACACCTCATGGGACGCTGCCGCAGCCGCACTACGCAACCTGGCATCACTGAATATCCTTGAACCTGAGGGTATACTAGCAGCTGATGACGATGAACTTGAGGGCGCCCTCAGATGTGCCGGCTTCTACAGACAGAAGACATCATACTTGAGAGAGATTTCAGAGTTCTTCATATCCCTCGAGGGCGCCATACCATCCAGGAAGGAGCTCCTGGGGGTAAGGGGTGTTGGATATGAGACAGCAGACTCCATCCTCCTCTATGGATACAGAAAACCTGAATTCGTGGTTGATGCATACACAAGGAGGATGTTATCCCATAATGGTATTATAGGGGGGGATGAGGGCTATTCGGTGATAAAGGGGATCTTTGAAGAAAACCTTGAACCTGATTTCAGGGTCTTCCAGGAGTACCATGCCCTCATTGTAAGGCACGGAAAACTGTATTACCGGGGGCGGGTTCATGGTGAGGGGGATCCCCTCCCACAGAGACTCTATGGTGATTCAGGTGATTGATTTCACTGATCTGAGTATTGCAATAATAAAAAGGACATTTCACAGGAGATTTGAACTTGCCAGGATCACTGAAAGGTCAGATACCTTCAGGAAAATTGTTAAGAGATTGTTTTTTGAGGGGGACGATATACAGGTCATACCCAGGGACACGTCGGTTGAGGTGAACAGGAGTTTCCAGCTGCCAGAGAGCACTGCACTGCCGTCAGATGTTCTGAGGAGGATGATACTTCGCTCAAAACACATATTCAGGATGGACTTCTGCATATGCAGGGTTTCCTCGGGATGCAGTGAATACCCCCACGATCTTGGCTGCATCTTCCTGGGTCCAGGGGCACTCAGGATATCAGATAAGGTCGGGAGCCTCATATCAAAAGAGGAGGCCCTTGAACACATTGAAAGGTGCAGGGAGGCGGGCCTGGTCCACATAATAGGTAGAAACAGGATAGACTCTGTCTGGCTCAATTCAGACCCGCACGATGAATTACTTTCTGTCTGCAACTGCTGTGAATGCTGCT
Organism: Methanothermobacter sp.; assembly: GCF_030055425.1. NCBI lineage: Archaea > Methanobacteriati > Methanobacteriota > Methanobacteria > Methanobacteriales > Methanobacteriaceae > Methanothermobacter > Methanothermobacter sp. The sequence continues at coordinate 140,394 of NZ_JASFYE010000001.1, read as the reverse complement.
GTCTCTGGAGGATGACACCCTTTCTTTCTGAGGACATAGCGTCGTCCATAACACCAATGGAGGGTGTCAGTATCGTAAGGGACGCTGAAAGGTGTGTTCTTTGCGGGTGCTGTGAGAAGGCATGTTTTACAGGAGCCATCAGTGAAGGAGGAGCAAACCATGATACCGGGAGGTGCCTCATATGCGGAAGATGCGCTGAGAGGTGCCCCAAAGATGCCGTGAAAATAGTTATGGATTCCGATGCTGTTGACGAGGCTGTAAGGAGGGTTGAGGTTCTTGTGGATGTGGAATCATGATATCAGTGAAGCGTCCTTCAGAAGTAGAGCATCAGGGCGTTATGTTTTTTAGAGGTGAAAATGTAATAAATATTATCCTGTTCAATTCTTTAAGAGTTTACCTGTGAGTGATATTATGGAGTTTCCCACAAAAAGGATGCGAAGATTGCGGAAAAGTCCACAGATACGTGACATTTTCCGAGAAACACGGCTGCACTCATCAGACCTCATCTACCCCATTTTTGTGAGCGAAAAACTTGAAGGGGGTGAACCTGAGGCCATAGACACAATGCCTGGACAGTACAGGTACTCTGTGGATGATGCGGTCTCTGAGGCATCCAGACTTGAGGATGAAGGGCTTTCAGCTGTCCTTTTATTTGGCATGCCATCCACCAAGGACGAGCTTGCCTCATCAGCATATGACCCTGATGGCGCTGTGCAGAGGACCGTGAGGAGGCTGAAGGAGGAGACTCAACTAGTTGTCATGACAGACGTCTGCCTCTGCCAGTACACAACCCACGGCCACTGCGGCATCGTCGTGGAGGGGAAGGTGGTCAATGATGAGACCCTTGATGTCCTTTCAAGGATAGCCCTCTCCCATGCAGAGGCCGGTGCAGATGTGGTTGCCCCCTCAGATATGATGGATGGACGTGTTGCAGCTATAAGGAGGGCCCTGGATGACGCAGGTTTCAGTGAGACTCTTATAATGTCCTATGCCGTCAAGTATGCATCCGCATTCTACGCACCATTCCGTGACGCGGTTTCCTCAGCCCCAGCATTTGGTGACCGCAGATCATATCAGATGGACCCTGCAAATGTCAGCGAGGCCCTCATGGAGGCGGAACTTGACCTTGAGGAGGGCGCCGATATACTGATGGTAAAACCCGCCCTGGCATATCTCGATGTGATAGGGGCTGTGAAGGACAGATTCAGGGTCCCCCTTGCAGCCTACAATGTGAGTGGGGAGTATTCAATGCTGAGGGCGGCCATAGATAGCGGATACCTTACTGAAGAGGCGATATATGAATCTATTCTGTCAATAAAACGTGCAGGGGCTGACCTTATAATTTCACACTTCGCCCCCGAACTTCTGGGGGTGATCTAGTGGACCCCCTCTATGTTTCAAGGATAGCCCAGATAGCATCTGTACTGGAGGTTAGCGGCTATCCGAAACCTGGCAACGTCCACAGAACCCGCGACTTTGATGACATGGTCTATGAGGACTTCCTGGTGAGCGGGATAGTTATCGGGGATAGCATGCGCCTCGCCGCTAGAAGGGGAGTCGAACTGCGGGATAGTCTGGATCTCTCAGCTATTGGACTGGGGGAACTCATACTGAGGGCTGTGGAGGATACCGGAAAATGGGTTTCCACCAACACAAACCTGGGTATAGTCATGCTCCTTGCACCACTCTCTGCGGCCGCAGGAATAGTTGATGAGGGGGATCTGCAGGGGTTAAGGGAACAGGTGAACAGGTTAATACTTCAGACAACACCTGAAGATGCTGTTAATCTCTACAGAGCCATTTCTGCTGCGAATCCCGGGGGTATGGGTGAACATGAAAGCCTCGATGTTAATGACCCCGAATCAGAGCAGAGGATACTGGATGAGAAAATCACACTCTTCGATACACTGAAGATGTCCTCTGACTGGGACCTCATTGCAAGGGAACTCACATCGGGGATGCCGGTCACCTTCAATGTCGGGTTCCCGGTGTTCAAGGCGACGGTCAGGGAATATGGGATGAACCGGGCTGTTGTCCAGACATTCCTCACAATACTTGCAAGGTTTCCGGACACCCTCATAGCAAGGAAGTATGATGAAAAAATAGCCGAGGAGGTTTCAGAGGAGGCCGCCGAGATTGTTGACAGGGGAGGTGTGCTCACTGAGGCCGGGCTTAAACGTGTTGAAAGGTTTGACAGAAAACTCCACAGCAGCGGTTTAAACCCCGGCACAACAGCCGATCTTACAGCTTCATCCATAATGGTGGGTCTACTTGATTATTATTCAGAACACAGATGAAAAACTGGATTGAGCAGTTTATGGAGGAATCGATATGGATCCTGATAGGGTAATCGATCAGCTTCACATTTACGAGAAAAAGGTCCTGAAGGCATTTGAGGATTCAGATAAACCCCTTAAACCAGAAGATATAGCAGAGTCACAGAATATGGATATCAAATCCGTGATGAGTGCAGCGGGCGCACTTGAATCAAGGGGATTTGTGAGGGTCATCAAGGAGGTAGAGGAAGTAGTATCACTCACAGATGACGGGAAGGTTTATGCAACCCACGGTCTTCCAGAGAGGAGGGTCATCGATATCATCTCCGGGGAGGGGGAACTTGAAATGTCCGAACTCTCCAGAAGGGCCGGCCTTGATAAGGCGGAATCAGGAATCGCCATAGGCTGGCTTGTGAGAAAGGGATGGGCAAGGATATCTGATGGGAAGGTTTCAGCCACCCAGGAGAAACCCCCTGAGAGTGGAGATGACGAGAAACTCCTTAAAATACTCCTTGATGAAGGGTCTATAAGGACCGCGGAACTTCCTGAACACCTGAAGGGTGCCCTTAAGGACCTTGCAGGAAGAAAGGGCATAGTTGATATTAAAAAGGTAAGGAAGCACAGGATTGAACTCACACCTGAGGGCCGGAAACTCCTTGAGAGGGGTGTTGAGATCGCTGAGGAGGCCACCCAGGTCACCCATGAGCACCTGAAGACAGGCTCCTGGAGGAAGCTTCACTACAGGGGTTACAATATTGATGCAGAGTACCCTCTGGTTTATCCCGGCAAGATGCACCCACTGAGGCGCATAATTGATGAGATAAGGCTCATATTCCTTAAACTGGGGTTTACAGAGTCAAGGGGCCCACTTCTTGAATCAGCATTCTGGAACTTTGACTGCCTCTTCCAGCCCCAGGACCACGCTGCAAGGGAGATGCAGGACACATTCTACGTTAAAAATCCCCCAGTAACCGAACTCCCGGATGAGGATCTTGTGAGGGCAGTGCAGAGTGCCCATGAAACAGGGGGCTCCACCGGATCAGAGGGATGGCAGTATGAATGGGACAGGGACGTTGCAATGCAGAGCGTCCTCAGGACCCACACAACCTGTGTATCTGCCAGGTTCCTTAGGGAGAATGAACCACCCCTCAAGATGTTCTCTGTTGGCAGGGTTTTCAGGAGGGAGACCATAACCTACAAGCACCTGCCTGAATTCCACCAGGTTGAGGGTATCGTCGCAGGGGAGGATGTTAACTTCAGAAACCTTCTGGGTATACTGCGGGAGTTTTACAGAAAACTGGGATTTGAGGTGAGGTTCAGGCCGGCATACTTCCCCTACACCTACCTCTCAACAGAATGTGAGATCTACCTCCCTGAGAAGAAGAGCTGGATAGAACTTGGAGGGGCGGGCATGTTCAGGCCAGAGGTCCTCGAACCGCTGGGTGTTGAGACCCCTGTGGCTGCCTTTGGCCTGGGTATCGAGAGACTTGCAATGATACGATTCGATATAAAAGATATAAGGATGCTATACCAGAGCGACCTTGGCTGGCTCAGGGGCCTCCCTGTGACGGATGATCTGAAACTCTAGAGCTGCAGGGGATTAAATGATGGTTCAGCTGCCGGCCATATCGGGGGCTGAGGGGCGGTAATATTCACCGTCATCCAGCACCACCATCTCTACTAGCTTTTTATTTTCAAGTGAAAGGAGCACGTTGTACATGCGCCTTGTGCTGAGCCCCAGGGGACCATAGAGGAGGTGGCCCTCAAGGAGGTAACGGGGAACGGGTCCTCCGCCTCCGAGTTCCTTAATGGTCCTCAGGGTTTCCTCCTCTATCTGGTTCAGCTCGGCTTCCCTGACTTCCTCCTGACTTTCCATTACCTGCACATCTTCATCAGGGTTCTCAGCAGCTATCCTCCCGTTTTCTCTTGATATAAGCCCTTTTTTCTCAAGGCTCGCTGCTATGTCATGGTATTCGTGTTCAGGAAGGTCAAGGTTCCTCTTAAGCATCTCCTCGGATACAGGGGCGTTGAGATCAAGCTGCATGTACCGTATTTCCCTGTAGACCATGTTCTCCTTTCTTGTTATAATCTTCAAGGGTTACCTCCTCTGTAAGAATGATCAGAACACTTCTGCTGTAACTCTGAATCAGGAGGGTACCAGTATCTCTGCTGCAACCAGCCGGCAGATATCTGTTTTTGTTATCACCCCGACAGGTTTATCGTCCTCCAGCACCAGGAGGCCTGAAATATCGGCCCTCAGCATGAGGTTTGCGGCGTCCTCTATGTTATCGTCGGCTGAGATTGTTATCACCTCATCCACCATGATGTCCCTGACCTTGAGGTCCCTCTCAGGGTGCTCACTGTCGGGTTTTATTGACCCGAGGACCCCTATGAGGTCTGTGTAGGATACAACGCCAACAGGTTTATCTTCCTCGTCAAGCACAAAGAGTCTTCTCACACCGTGTTTGTACATCTTTTCAAAGGCTTCAAGGGGCCTTGTCTCGGGGCTCACCGTTATTATCTCGGCGTTCATTGCTTCTTTAACTTTCATTGATAATCCCTCAAAAAAACTCCACTGATTAATATTATGATGGGGCATCTTTTTATGTTTTGTTGTTCCATCTGCACTGTTTGATGGTGGGCTACCATGCATCCCATGGAGCTGGATCTGCAACGACTTCCCTTTCCGATGCCTTTAAATATTCATGTTAATTATTCATGTAATAACTGATTGTTCCATACAGACAATACTGCATGCCAAAAAAAGTTTAAATATGACTTTAGATTAATACTATCATAAATTCATATGAAATTACTTGTGGGGTAATAGCCATGATGCGAATAAGCATGTCTCTACCAAAAAAGCTACTGAATGAGTTTGATGAAGTTTTAAGGGACCGTGGTTACCAGTCAAGGTCCAAGGGTATAAGGGATGCCCTCAAGGACTACATTGTCAGGTACCAGTGGATGAATGAAATGGAAGGAGAGAGAATCGGTATAATTGCGGTTATCTATGACCACCATTATACGGGTGTCATGGAGGATCTTGCGGATATTCAGCACGACTACCGTGAATACATCAATGCGGTTATGCATGTGCACATGACAGAGAAGCACTGCCTTGAGGTGATCGTTGTCAAGGGTGACGTTTCAAAGATTCGGGAGCTCACAGAGAAGATGATGAGGCTCAAGGGTGTTGAACACGTAAGGCTCACAAGCACATCAACAGAACAGAAAGTGGAGCATGAGCACTAGGCAAGGATCAGATGAAATTCAGGGTCACAGCGTATCACCAGCACCTCCTGCGGGACCATGAACGCCTTTCAGCATTTTATGAGGCGATAGCCTCCACTGCGCGGGGGCTCACCTATGACCTTGGAGCTGGCAGCGGCATTCTCTCATTCTTTGCATCAGAATACGCAGATCATGTCATTGCAATTGAAAGGGACCCCAGAATAGCGGCATGTGCACGGGAAAATCTCTCTGATCTTGAGAATGTCACGGTTGTGAATGAGGATGCCCTGGAATATGAATTCACTGAGAGGGCAGATACAATCATATGTGAAATGCTTGACACTGCACTCATAGATGAGGAGCAGGTCCCGGTTTTGAGGAGGGCAGTTAGATTCCTTAAAAAGGAGGGTGAAGTCATACCCGCTGCGGTTATCAACGCTGCGGAGCCTGTGATGATGATGGGTGGAGGCATCTCATATGATGAAAACATCAGAGCACCCTCAGCAGGCCCTCTCCACGTTTATGATAGGATTGATTTCAGGGGGAGGATACCTGAAAAGTTCAGGGGAACCCTGAAACTTGTGGCGTCGGGCTCCTTCAACGCCATAAGAATAACCTCATTCACAGTCCCGGCAGAGAATATAATCTGTGGCCCGACACCCATGATGAACCCTCCGCTCCTCCTACCCCTGGGTGATACCCTTGAGGAGGGTGATTTCAGGGTTAAGGTCTCATACACAATGGGCGGTGGTCTTGATTCGGTTAAGGCAGAGATTAAGTGACTTCCTGGAGGGCTGCACCAGGCTCCTTGTACTTACAGTTGGAAATGAACTGAGGTCCGACGATGGATTCGGACCATACCTTGCATCAATCATATCAGGGAATGTTACTGAAAGGGGCCATCTACTCATAAATGCAGGCACAGTCCCTGAAAACTTCACAGGAAGGATAAGGTCAGAGAAGCCCAGCCATATTATCATAGTGGATGCGGTGGAGATGGGTGAAGAGCCAGGGACCATCATGCTGATTGATAGAGAGAGGATAGCAGAGTACAGCATATCCACCCACGCCATGCCCCTTTCATTCCTGGTGAGGTACCTTGAGGAGCAGGGTGACTGCAGGATAACCCTGATAGGGGTTCAGCCAGAAAACCTTGAATTTGGAATGGAACTATCTGCAAGGGTCAGGAAGGCCGCATATGAACTCAAAGATTTACTCCTCTCGGCAATCGATGAGACATCCTGTGAGAAGAGCCCCTCTAATTTAAATCAGATCTAGATCATAGCCTCCCAACTTAAAGGGTATTAAATTATTTATAATAGCTTCCCAAACAGTAAACCAGTTCTTGATTTTTTAAGTGATAACATGAGGATCCTATTCATTGGCTCAAGACTATTCAATGACGTTGCAGACTATGCATCATCAAGGGGAGTTACCACCCTACTTTCAGAGTCAAATCCAGAGGCACCCAACCTTGAACTAGCAGACTCCCACTTCATAGTGCCCCGTGGCATGGATGCACCCCTGGAAATTGCACTGAGGGAGGATGTCGACGCGGTTGTACCCCTCATAGGTGTCGACGGTCCCCTCAGAGACGTTGCCAGGCTTAAGACGGAACTTGAGGAGAGTCACGGGATTCCAGTTGTTGCCTCTGGCGAAGGGGCGGCAGAGATCTCCACCGATAAACTCAAAACCAAGGAGTTCTTCACTGAAAACGGTATAAAAACACCAGAGTATGCTCTGATAGGGACTGCAGATGAAGTAAGGGGGTTCCCCACCGTCCTTAAACAGAGAGGGGGGCAGGGGGGATCAAACATAAAGGTTGCATCTTCATATACTGATGTGGAGGAATACCTCGGCTCCCATGAATCTGCAATCATGGAGGAATACATACAGGGAGTTGAGATCTCAGTGGAGGTCCTCCGCTGGGATGGGCAAACATTCCCCCTTGTGGCTGTGGACAAGGGCCCCACAAGTACGGAGGGAATCCACCCACTGGGGAAGGTGAAGAGGGCCCCCGCAGTCATTGAGGGCTTTAATGGAGATGAAGGCATTAAAATGGCCTCCAGGATAACTGAACTCCTTGGAGCGGAGGGAAACACGGACGTTGACATGATACTCTCTGACGACGGTATCCTCTATGCTATAGAGGTCAACACAAGGCCCAGCGGTACAAGGTACATCTCCGAGGCCGCCACAGGAATAAATCCAATGCACAGCCTTGTGGACATGGCAATTGGGGACTGGAACCCCAATAAACTTAAAAGAGAGGATTACCATGCGCTGGAGATACCCCTGGGAAATCCAGGGAATATCGAATCATTAATGCCTGAGGGGGTAAAGTGGCTGTTGCACGGGCCTCAGAGTCATATGAGGCTCACAGCAAGGGCTGAGAATAGTGAGAAACTTGATCTGATCATGAAGAGACTCAGGGTGATATGATGGAGATTGGGTTAGCAGCATTCATTATAAGTGCCGCCGCGTCAGCGGCCTTCACACTCTTTATAAGGAACGTTCTAAGAAGTGCGGGTATCGGGGACAGGCCAATAGTTACAGAGCACAGCCACAAGGCAGGGACACCCACAATGGGGGGCCTTGGCATGCTCCTTGCAGTGCTTCTTGTAACCATCATCTACCGCAACAACCCATACCTTGTCCTCACAGCACTCATAATCCTCACATCTGCCATTGTGGGACTCCTCGACGACCTGATTGGACTTAAGGTTAAGGAGGTCCAGAGGATAATCAGAAACGTATCTGACGGTCCCCTTGAGGTTGGCCAGCTGGTGCTGAAACCAGGGGAGGAGGCAAGGGCGGCCACAGATAAGGCAAAAAGGGATGTGGAGGAGCTCCTGGAGAGGGGGTTTGTTGAGGTGGTGGGTGAGGCACCCATAAAGAGCGAGGTGAGCGAGGGTGAGAAGATACTCGCCCAGCTCATGATAGGGGTATTCCTTGTTATTGGTGGCGCGGTTACCAGACTTGGAGGATTCAATCTGGGTATTGCAGCGGCACCCATTGTTATCGGGGGAATGGTGGGTGCCATCAACGCGGTGAACCTGATAGATGGTATGGATGGGATGGCCTCAGGGATAATGTTCATAGCCTCTCTATCATGTGCACTGCTCCTGGGATTATCTGCAGCAGCTCTTCCATTCGTGGTCCTTGCAGGGATCTCTGCAGGTTTTCTTGTATTCAACAGGCACCCGGCCAGCATATTCATGGGTGACACAGGTTCATTTGCCCTTGGAGCAGGATATGCAACGGCTGTGATGCTCACAGATAAAGTTTATTTCGGTGTTCTCGCCATAGCTGTCCCCGTGGTCTCAGTTATAATCAGCCTCCTTCACCGTGCAGGAGTCATCAGACTACCTGTGGAGCCATTGCACCACACACTCCACTACCGTGGAATGTCCGAGAGGAGGATCGTGCTGCTCTACTGGCTGATAACCGCGGCTGTCTGCGGCCTTGGACTCTACCTAAGCGGGTTCAAATTCTGATGGTGGATGGTATGGATATTGTGGAGCTCTCAACATCGCCGTCCCTGCCATCAGAAACTTCAGAGGATGGTGGATAAGATGGACATCGAGGAAATCGCAGAGAGGGTTTCAGGAAAACTCGTGGGAAGTGGAGGAGAATTCAGGGGTAAATTCACAACCCTGGGGGCTGCAGAGGAAGGTGACATTGTTATAAGGCACTGGATCGACGATAGGGGTATTCAGATTGCCTCAGAAAGGGGTGTTGCAGCCATAATAACCCAGGATTTGAGGTCCGACACAGGGGTTCTGGATGTGCCAATCATCCTTGTGGATAGGATTGAAATCGCAAATGCCCTTGCACTTTCATGGACCATAAACCGGTTTGCCTCGTCCTCCCGGAGGATAGCTGTAACCGGAACCAACGGGAAATCAACCACCACCCACATGATCAACCACATCATAACCACAGCTGGCAGGTCATCCTACACAAATACAGATTCAAGGTCAGAGTTCAACACACTCATTGACCCCGTCGTTGCACAGCAGATAGCAGAGGCTGCCAGTAAGGAGCAGCTGGAATTCATGGTCATCGAGGTTTCAGAGGTTCAGGGCTGGCTTGGAAGGGTCATGAGAGACCACGCCCACATCATGACCTCATCAATCCAGCCAGAGATGATTGTCATAACCAACGTTGCAATGGACCACATAGGACTCGTTGAATCGGTGGATGACGTCTTCAGGGAGGTTTCAGGAGCCCTCAGGGCAGTTGAATCAGGGGTTGCTGTACTGAACTCCGATGATGAGAGGGTCAGGGCAATGGCAGATGTTAACCCCCTCCTCAGGACGGTCTTCTATGGATCCCATGGAACTGTAAGGTACACTGGTGATGGGATCTACTGTGGAGACGATCCTGTAGTTCAGAGAGATGAACTCCCATTCACCGGTGAACACTTCATACAGAACACCCTTGCAGCGGTCACAGCGGCACTGGAACTGGGATTCTCATATGAGGATGTGAGGATGGGTGTTAAAACTTACAGGCCACTTAAGAGGAGATTCACTCTTCTCATGGATAATCCCCGGGTCATTGACGATTTCGCCCACAACCCGGACGGCATAAGGGCAACGGTTAAAAGCGCGGCCTCTGACATCAATGGAAGGCTTTGGGTTGTGAATGCCATAAGGGGATCCAGGGGGGAGGACATCAATATCATGAATGCAGAGGCCCTGGCAGACTCAGTGAAGGGTCTTGATGTTGAGCTGGTGATAACATCAAGCAGCGACCTTGTTGATGAGCAGAACAGGGTCCTTGAAAACGAGAGGAGGGTCTTCCTGGGTGTTCTGGATGAGAATGGGATAAGGTATACCCATATCGAAAATCTGAGGGAGGCACTCAGAAGAGTTCTGGAAAATGCAAAGCCCAGTGATACGGTTCTCCTCCTTGGGGCCCAGGGAATGGACCCTGCAACGGAGGTTATAGAAGGTTTAACCAGTAAAAACTCCTGAATTAACTTTTTTATGGCCGCCGGATATTTTATCAGCATACCAGTCCAGCACCATCTCATGCTGCTCAATCTTTATAAACCTTGAGCCGAGAATTAATATTCAGTAACTGTAATGAAGTGCAGTTTAAAGGTGAAGTGTAATGCTCATAAAGATCAGAAGGGACACGCTTGTGATACTCCTCCTAGCCTTCATACTCATCCTATCGGGGCGCGTTATGACCTACCTTGCCTATGCCTCATCAATGGAGGATACAGGGGGAGTTCCAATAGCGGGTGTCATAGTGAAGGGTAACGACATAGTTCCACTCTCATCTATAAAGACCAACGTGTATGCTGCTGGATTCAGACCAGGGAGCTACATAAAGGGGGATATACTTGTAACATCCAAGAGGAAGGTTCCCCTGAGCGAGGCAATAGAAAACGCAGAGAAATTTGTTAAGAGAACAACAATACCCGGAACACGTGTCACACCAATAGCGGCTGCAGACGTGAAGGTGGACACCAGAACTGGTATAGTGACGGTTAATGTCATCGAGGACTTTTCGACCGTTAAGATCACCAACAGAACAGGAGGGTAACCGGTGCATAAAATTTCAAAGTTAATCACCCTGATATTCATATTTAACCTCCTTATAGGTCCGGTATCCGCCACGATGAACGTCATCGTAATAACGGACCCAACAGGTGTGGACCCCAACGGGGCAGCAGCAGGGAGTATGTCCTTTGCACAGAACATGTTCCAGTCCACCTTTCTCATGTCCAAGGAGAAACGTTTCGCTGTCCTCTCTGGGGGTGAAGGCGAGTCTATAACGAGGCTCATGGCGATAATGGATGTTATAAACCGCCTTGAGAATGGGGCCACAGCCGCAGAGGCAGCATCAGCAGCAAACAGTTACCCTGGAATAAGGGTAATGTGTGGCGGCCCTGGTATAGGTGCGGCTGTTGGTGGATCCTTCGATGCCTACGTGGTTATCGTGGAGGATGACGGTACAATAACGGTGACACCATACTCAGGAGGTATTGCTGTCCTCCCACCAGGGAAGAAGGGGGCAATAATACACCTCAGGAACACACATGGTAACCCCAAGTATGGTACCGCAACAAGGGTGCGCCAGGAGACAGCGGTGAACATAGGTAAGATGATAAGGGATGGTTACTCAGCCACCTACATAGTTGGAAAGGTCTTCGAGGAGGTTGCAAAGGACGCCGGTGAAAAATACGGTGGTGGTGCAGTGAACCTCGCCTCAGGGGTATCCACGGGGGACATGTTCACCCCTGAGAACCTCAATGAGACAGGTTATCCAATGGATGAGCCCTACGTCAAGGTATGCGACGAGTGCGGCTGGAGCATAGGTTACCCTGCAGCCGAAAGCTATCAAGTCTGCCCGATAGATGGAAGTAAACTCAAGGTCATCTACGCATACGACGCCCTTAAGGACGCCATAACAGTGACAAACGGCTCTGTTTCAGTTTCGGTGTACGGAACAGAGGAGGCAGGTGTTGTGCAGACCACCCAGGAGATTGTGAGGGCATCGGTCAGAAAGAATGGTTACAGTGCAGAGGCCATAGCAAGATCCATAAACAGGGCAATAAAGAACGGATTCCTTGTGGGTGTGAACTATGTTGAACCCAAGGACATAAACGTCAAACCAAGTTCAAGGGCGGTTGGTGTCTACTACACACCACTACCAGACGATCGAACAGCACCCCCCATGGAGCTGCCTGTGAGTTCAGATCTCCTGGATCTCCTGGGCAACATACAGACCGCCCTGGGATTTGTAATGGTACTCCTGGTACTCTTCAGGAGCAGCCTGATAAGTTCATTCAGAAGGGGTTGAATCCTTAAAAGAAGTGGTTAATGTGTCTCTAATAATCTTAAGGGCTGATAGCAGGGATAAGATCCTGAATGCCCTCGCGGATCTTGAAAGACATGCTGGCCTGAGGGTCAGGGGCAGGCCCCGCATAATGAAACATGAAACCGCAGATAAAATGGCAGCATCCATTCTTGGAGGTAACCTCCGGACCAGGTCCACGGTTGCAGCTGCAGTTGAGGTCGAGGAGGGTGATACAGAGACCATAATGGCTGTGAGGAGGATACACCCACCGGCCCACATAATTGTTGTGAGCAGCGAATATGATGAATATGAGGACCTCAGGGAAATGTTTGGCACTCTGAAGGTCCTCAAGGGCTATTATTCATATAAAAAGAAGTGAGTGTTTAGGGGGGGGAATCGGAGGGTTTAACTCCCATATAAAAAGAAGTGAGTGTTTAGGGGGGGGGAATCGGAGGGTTTAACCCCTTTTTATTCTTGCTATATCACCTATGGTGGCTCCACGGAACCCTCCACTCTCAATCTTTTCCTCTTCGCCGGCATCGAATTTCTCCAGGATCTTTATTTTAAGGAGCTTCTCGAGTTTCCTTGCAAGTTTGATGTCGGGTTCCATTCTCTCAGATTCAATCCTGTTTATGACTGAGACCTTCTCATTGATCCTCTCAGCGAGATCCTCCCTTGACCATCCCCTGGACTCTCTCTTAGCCCTTATGATCTCACCGTAATCCTCAACAACCTCATAAAGGGTTTCCATTGGTCTCCTTGACCTCCTGGGAGCTCTCCTGACACCTGCTTTATGGGTTTTGGGTTTGGGGGGTTCCCTGATGATCTTACCGAACTTAGAGCATTCCCTGCATACATCCATCACTGAACTGTCGATTTTGGTCTTCACAGGTTTTCCAACAATCTTTTTGCCGCAAATCTCGCATCTCATGAAGATCCCTTTTTATTTTATACTAGATTTATCCCACCCCAATATTTAAATATTACTAGAAACAAGATACTATACAACAAAATTTAAATAGGAGTGTTCTAAAATCATGGAAAATAACTCCCAGAATGTATTAAAAAAGATTGAGGACCTCAAAAAAGAAATTAGAATGCTTAAAGAGGAGAATTCCAAGACAAAAAGGAATCTGATGTGGAAGATCAGAAAACTTGAGAAGGATAAACTTTTAATTGAAAATGAAAAGACAAGGCTTGACAGGGAGGTCAAATCTCTCCGTGGTGAGATTGAAAGATTCAGAACCCCGCCACTGGTCATAGCCACAATTACAGAGGTTCTTGATGATCACAGGGTCGCAGTTAAGAGCAGCACGGGCCCTCATTTCGTAATAAACTATTCAAGATTCATTGATAAGAAACAGCTGGAGCCAGGTGCCAGGGTTGCACTCAACCAGCAGACATTCAGCATAGTCGACGTGCTTCCATCAGAAAAGGACCCCGTGGTAACGGGTATGGAAGTTGAAGAAAAACCTGACGTCTCCTACGAGCAGATAGGTGGCCTCGAGGAACAGGTACGTGAGGTCAAGGAGACAGTGGAATTACCACTTAAAAAACCTGAACTATTTGAGAAGATAGGTATAGAACCACCAAAGGGTGTACTGCTCTACGGACCACCAGGTACAGGTAAAACACTCCTTGCAAAGGCGGTTGCACATGAAACCAACGCCACCTTCATAAAGATAGTTGCATCAGAGTTCGTCAGAAAATACATAGGTGAGGGTGCAAGGCTTGTGAGGGGAGTTTTTGAACTGGCCAAGGAGAAGGCCCCCAGCATAATATTCATAGATGAAATTGACGCTGTGGCAGCCAAGAGACTTAAGAGTTCAACAAGCGGTGACAGGGAGGTTCAGAGGACACTAATGCAGCTCCTTGCAGAGCTTGATGGCTTCGAATCCAGGGGTAACGTTGGTATAGTCGCTGCAACCAACAGGCCAGACATCCTGGATCCTGCACTCCTCAGACCTGGAAGATTTGACAGGTTCATTGAGGTTCCACTGCCAAATGAGGACGGCAGGAAGGAGATCCTCAAGATACATACATCTGGAATGGCCCTTGCAGAGGAGGTTGACATTGAACTCCTTTCAAGGATCACAGACGGCGCATCCGGTGCGGACCTCAAGGCGATATGTACAGAGGCAGGTATGTTCGCCATCAGGGAGGAACGTGATGAGGTCACAATGAATGACTTCATGGACGCCGTTGATAAGATAATGGGTGTTGAGAAGGAGGAGGAATACAAGCAGGAAACCGGCGTAATGTTCGGTTAAATGCACTGCAGCCTGTGATGAACCCTATGAGCTCTGAATAGGTGATGAATGATGGGCGATCTGAGGCTGTAACCTATATCTTTTTTTAAAATTTAGCTGTTATCAGTTAGATCTGTTGCTGAGTCAGAAAGTACGTTTTTTAGTTTTTAGGATAGTTTAGACTTCATATGGTTTATTTATAGTGTCTAAATGTACGTTTTTTAATTTTAGGATAAATTTAGACTTCCTCCCATAGGTCTGAGAGCACGGCTTTTCTATCGGTCATTACGAGTTTTGGTATCTTACCCACTGTCCCTGCATGCTCACCCACAACAACCATGACCCCCCTGAAGTGCTCACGAAAGTCATCAGCCCTCTCAAGCGCGCTCTCAACAGCGGATCTATCATCGGGTCCATCCGCACTGTTGGCTATTGAGGTTGCAAGGGCATCTGCGGTGCTGGCCTCAGATGCGAATACGGTCACGGAGTCGGCCCTCCCAAAGCTTATGGAGTGACCCAATGTACCCGAGGACGTGCATATACCCCTGGGGGCACATGGCTTCAGGAGAAAACCCACCGTCCCTGAAATTGGTGATGAACCGGCATAAAGCCCCACGGTAACCTTACGGTTGTTCACAAGGGCAATGTCCCCACCATTGTCCACTATACTGCACCTGGAGCCGATGCCCATGAGGTGCATGAGGGATAGCTGGGCTATTGTTCCTGCCACAGCAGCCATGGGGCCCACCTCTGCCTTCCTTGAGGCACGGGACATCATCCTCACTATCAGGGGCCCCTCCTTCACATGGATGGGTTCAAGGGATGTTAAAAACTCATGATTTCTCCTTATATGCTCTATGAGTTTCATTCTCTCCCCTAAGATGAACCCCGCAAGTCCATGATCCTTGATGTCGGTCCTGAGCTTTATATGAGTTTCCCCGATGTTTATATTCTCTGCTGTCATCTAATCAGCGCCCCTATGCATGATCAATCCTTGAAGTTCTGTTCTGAACCAACCATTAGATATAAAAACACATGCGAACAATTAATGTACATTGAAGTTAACTCCTTTTAATCACTATGTAAGTTCACTGTGATAACATGTTTGGCAGGGAGAGGTTATATCCGGGTGAAAGGGTTCTATATGAGACAGGGCCACGGTTCATCCTCAACTCAAGGTCATCCATCATAAAAATTCTCTTCATTGCACTCATCATATACATCTTTCCAGCAGCGGTTAAATTCGCAGGAGACCTTGATAACATTCTCATCGTAAGGTACGGTTTCACGGTTGCAGAGAAGGTCGTCTGGATTTTAACCGCGGTTTTTATCATACTGGTGCTCAGTGTGCTCTGGGATGTGATTTCCTGGAGGAGCAGGCGCTACATAATCACCGACCACAGGGTTATAGTTGAGAGCGGAGTTTTAAGGAAGAGGAGGTTCTACATAAACCACAGCAAGATAGTGGACGTATCCTTCTCACAGGGTATAATCGAGAGGCTCCTGAACTCTGCGGATATAAAGATTCATGGCGGCCACGAGGATACCCACATAATCCTTGAGGATGCCCCATCCCCGGCCAGGATCGAGTACCACATTAACAGGTTCACAGGGGAAAGGACAGTGGATGAGGCAGAGGAGATACTAAGGGAACTCTCATCAGAAAGGCAAGAAGGGAGGGGATTTGCAGACCCGAAGTTCTGGGAGGATACAGATGAATTCGATGAAAGCAATCCTAGGGAATCCCCTGTGGAAGAGGGTGGCAGCGAAGAGTCAATAATGGAGAGACATTCACGGAAATTTAAGAGGTTCAGAGAGGAGGGCAGGGATGACTGACTACGATGTCATCATCATGGGAGCCGGACCGGCAGGTTCAACGCTTGCAAGACTCACTGCCAGCAGGGGGTTCACTCTGGGAGTCTTCGACAGGAAGAAAGTAATAGGTGTCCCCCTGCAGTGTGCGGGACTCATATCCCACAGAATAACTGAGGCGAATGTGCTCCCAGACAACCTTATACTGAACAGTGTGAGGGGCGCGGTGCTGCATTCACCATCAGGCATAAAACTCAGGGTTTCCAAGAAGAGGCCCGAGGCCCATGTGATTGACAGGACAGCCTATGATCTCCACCTTGCAGAACTTGCAGGTGAAGCAGGGGCTGAGGTGAGAACAGGGACAGCCGTGAGGAGCTTCAGTGAGGCCACAGGCGAGGTGGAGGTAAATGGAGGAACTCTTAAGGCCACTGTGCTGGTGGATGCAAGGGGGCAGGCCGCTATCTGCAACAAGTACCCGGCAAGGCAGTTCCTTGTGAGGTTCAGGGACCAGAAAATGGACACCGACTTTGTTGACCTCAAGGTTGACTCACGACTCTCACCTGGTTTCCTCTGGAGAATACCTGTTGATGAAAGAACAGCCCGGGTGGGTGCATTCGGACCCCAGAAAAATCTCAAGGACCTTGTTAAGGGATTCATTTCAGACCTCAGCACAGATTTCAGGATCATGGAGAGTTACCATGGCTTCATCCCGGAACCCGACCCTGATGCGGAACTTGTAAGGGGAAGATACATCAGGATAGGTGATGCCGCAGGACAGGTAAAACCCACAACCGGCGGAGGCATAGTTCTGGCGTCTAGGGCGGCCCACGTGGCAGCGGAGACAATACAGATGGCACTTGAGGATGATGTTGGGCTACTTGAGAACTACCAGGAAGCCTGCAGAAATCTCTATATGGGTGAGATGAAGAACCAGATGAGGGTGCAGAGGACCTTCAGGATACTATCCGATGAGGACCTTGACCATATCTTCCTCAAGATGAGGGAGTACGGTGCAGAGGAGATAATATCGAGGTACGGGGACATGGACAGACAGACACCACTCATAAGGGAATTCCTTAAGAGAGGACTGCTATTCAGGATAATACCTTCTATCCTCTCAAGGAAGGTGGCCAGCATATGGAAATAATGGTTATACTCTCACAGGAACACCCTGAACTCCCCTCTGCTGAACTCAAATCTGTTCTGAGGTCAGAGGGTATAGAATTCAGTGTAATTGAGGATGGAAGGGGATATGTGATTCTGGATACCCCCCCATCAACATGGAAAATCCTTAAGAGGAGGCTCGCATACGCCCATGAAATCTGCAGGGTCTTTGGATACTCTACCACCGCTGAGTTTGAAGAGACTGCAGAGAAAATAGACTGGAAGAGTCATGTTAAGGGCAGTTTTGCGGTTAGGATAAAGAAACTCAGGGGTGAGGTGGATGCAAGGGAACTCGAGAGAGGCCTCGGGGCCATCATTAAGAATAAGACAGGTGCAAGGGTTGACCTTGAGAATCCATGGACCCTTGTAAGGCCTGTGCTCATTGACAACAGGTTCATCCTCACACTGCGCCTTGCAGAGATAAGTAAGGATCACTTCAATGAGGCCAAACCCCACAGAAGACCCTTCTTCTATCCTGGCTCAATGAGCCCTAAACTTGCAAGGTGCATGGTGAACCTCGCAGGCGTGAGGGCTGGCGACAGACTCCTCGATCCATTCTGCGGTACAGGGGGTATACTCATAGAGGCAGGCCTAATGGGCGTGAGGGTTATCGGCGCGGATATAGACTGGAAGATGGTGGAGGGCACACGAAAAAACCTCCAGCACTATGGCATAACTGATTTTGAGGTTATAAGATCAGATGCCAGGGATCTGAAGCTTGATGAAAGGGTAAATGCAATAGTTACAGATCCACCATACGGCATATCAGCATCAACCGCAGGTGAGAAGAGCGAAAAACTCTACAGGGAGTTTCTGGACTCAGCATACTCAAATCTTACAGAGGATGGGGTTATATGTATGGCAGCACCCCACTACCTTGACCTTGAGGGACTCATTGATGATAGGTTCAGAGTAAGAGAAAAATACTCCATGAGGATGCACAGGAGCCTCACAAGGGTTATAAGGGTGATTGAAACTGTGTAAAGATATCATGGGGTCCCTATTCACCAGACAGTGATTGAATAGCTTCGTCACCCGCCGTTGCACATAAGTGAACACTTAACCATATATAAGTGTCGGAACTAAAACTTAAATAACTATTTTCTGAACACCTGAAAGAGGGATTAATTTGCAGGTTAGAGTACTTGACACCACACTGAGGGATGGAGAACAGACACCAGGGGTTTCCCTTACCCCAGAGGAGAAACTCAGAATAGCGCTCAAAATCGATGATCTGGGCGCTGACATCATCGAGGCTGGCTCAGCAATCACATCAGAGGGTGAAAGGGAAGGCATCAGGAAAATCACATCAGAGGGTCTGAATGCTGAGATCTGCAGCTTTGCAAGGGCCGTCAGGGATGACATAGATGCCGCACTCTCATGTGATGTTGACAGTGTGCACCTGGTTGTACCTACCTCTGACCTGCACCTTGAACACAAGCTCAGAAAAACGAGGGAGGAGGTCCTTGAACAGGCGGTGGACTGCACAGAGTACGCTGTTGACCATGGACTCCTGGTTGAACTCTCAGCAGAGGACTCAACACGCAGCGATATGGAATTCCTCAGGAGGGTATTCAGTGAAGGTATAGCTGCAGGGGCAGAGAGGATATGCGCCTGTGACACCGTGGGAATGCTCACACCCGAACGCTCCTATGAATTCTACGGTGAACTCTCAGAACTCGGGGCTCCCCTGAGCGTCCACTGCCACAACGACTTTGGACTGGCAGTTGCAAACTCCCTGGCCGGTTTAAGGGCAGGAGCATCTGAGGTCCACGCAACCATCAATGGCATAGGTGAACGTGCAGGTAACGCAGCCCTTGAGGAGGTGGTGGTTGCACTCAAATCACTCTATGATGTTGATACAAACATCAACATCGAGATGCTCTATGAAACCTCCAGAATGGTCGCCAGGATGACCGGGGTATACCTGCAGCCAAACAAGGCAATAGTCGGTGAAAACGCCTTCGCCCATGAATCAGGGATACATGCAGATGGGGTCCTCAAGAAGGCGGAAACCTATGAACCCATAACACCCGAGATGGTTGGCCACAGGAGAAGGTTCGTCATGGGCAAACACATAGGTACCCATGCCCTCAGACAGAGGCTTGATGAACTTGGAATGAAGGTCGATGAGGATAAACTTATGGAGATATTCCGTAGGGTCAAGGCCCTGGGGGATATGGGTAAATGCGTCACCGACGTGGACCTCCAGGCAATAGCAGAGGACGTTCTCGGGGTCATGGAGGACAAGGTTGTGGATCTCGAGGAGGTCACCATAGTCTCAGGTAACAGGGTCACACCCACAGCATCAGTCAAACTTAAGGTGGACGGTAACGAGGTCCTTGAGGCAGGTATAGGGGTTGGTCCAGTTGACGCTGCAATAGTTGCCATAAAGAAAAGCCTTGAGGACTTTGCAGACATCACCCTTGAGGAATACCATGTGGACGCAATAACAGGGGGTACAGATGCCCTCATCGATGTTGTAATAAAGCTGAGGCACGGTGACAGGATAATAAGCGCCAGGAGCACCCAGCCTGACATCATCATGGCCAGTGTGGAGGCCTTCCTCAGCGGTGTTAACAGGCTGCTTGCAAGTGAGGCATCTGAGGATCAGCAGGTGGTTAGGTGAATATAGATATTAGGGGATACCGTGGAACCGTTGAAGACCTGGATGAACTCCTGAATGAGATAAAGGGGTTTCCATGCACAGTCCAGCTTATTGATGCACGGGCCGTTGCAGGGAGTGACCATGCCATCCATGGTGCACTCCACGCCATCAGGGCCTTTGAGAGGGGTCAGAATATCTCCAGTGACCCTGGAATTGAGATATGCCTCCGTATTGCAGGTACCAGGCAGATAAGCAGGGCCCTTGAACTTTTGGGTCTCAGGGAGGGTGAAATGGAGATCTGCGCGGTCCTTGTGGACTGTGGAACCGATGCCCGGGAATTCCTTGATTCAAGGTTCCAGAGGGATGACAGTGTCCTTGAACCGGATGGGGATTACCTCAGAAACCTCTATGACCTTGGAGAGGAGGTAAAAACGGTTGGAGTTGAGAACGCGCTTATGGAGAGGACGACGATGCTCCAGGTTTTATAGAGGAGGATACTCCCCATTTATATAACTGAGGAGATGATCTCAGCCATCCTCTCAAGGTTCTCATGGGTGAGGCATCCCACATCCAGGTTCTTAACCTCCACTGCAACCGCACTCTCAAGTATCCTGTCGGGGGATGGGCATACTGTGAAGATACTCCTACCATCTGCGGTTATAAGTTTCTTCAGGATTTTAACATCCTCTCTGGGGGTACTTGAGGGGATTATAACATTTATACCCCTCTTTTCAGGGTGGAATACCCCCTCAAGTTTTCCTTTGAGGTAACTGCATGCCCTGAGGGTCTCTGTGAGGTTCCTCTCGGCGGCATCAAGTTCGGCGGCAATGGCGGCCCTTACATAGGGGTCCGCCTTGAGGGCAGACAGCAGCATGTCCTGCTGTGCAAACTCTGGAATGGAGGTTGAGATGAACCCGCCGCCCCCTGCGTTAACGGTTTTTGGGGAGCCAGTGGATGCGATTATGACGTGGCTGTATTTACCATTGCAGAGCCTCCCAAGGGGGTCGAAGACGCTCCCGGATGCGTCCTCAACCAGGATCGCGCCGTGGGATCTGCAGATATCTGAGAGTTCGGCGATGGGCTGCTCCGCTGTATAACCCGCAAAGCTTGTGACAAAAAGTGCCCTGGCACCAGTATTTTCAAGACGTGAGTTGAGGACATCAGGGTCAATGAGCCCCCGCTCCGTTTTGACCGTGAAAACCTTCCTGCCAAGGATCTCAGGTATTCTCTTAAAGCCCCTCCATCCGCCCTGGTCAGGCACAAGGATAGGACCATCAAGGAGGGATACTGTGAGGAGGATCGCGGCATTTCCGCTGCTCAGGATTCTTACGTATCTGTGCCCTGTGATCTTTTTGATTTTCTTTTCAGGTTCAGGTGTTTCCCCGTAAAGGGCTGCGTGGCAGACGGCTCTTTTTGTCTCGGGGGATGGTTCTCTGAATTTGAGTCTCAGGAGGGCACTATCCTCTCTCAGCTCTGTCTTTTCTTCTGAATTCATAGTCTCACCTGAAGAAGGAGTCCAAGGTTATCTGCCTTGAAGAACTGATATCCCGCAGCAGGTTGCTACTTCTTCTGAATGCATCAAGTCCAAGTTTCAGTTTGCTGTCCATGAATTCAAGGGCCTCTTTAAGGCTGTTGAACTCATGAGCTTTGGTTTTCATGGCGTTTTTAACGTTCTCCCTGACATTGAAGACACCCAGGGGCACGTAACCCGGATAGGCCTCCCGGAGTATGATTGCGCCTGCCTGTTTCTCTTCCCTGTCCAGGGCCTCGAGGACAGCCATCCTGGCGCTGTAGTAGCAGCCACCAACCCTTGAGTACTCCCTCTTACCCTTCAGTGTTTCATGGTCTGAGAATATCATTGCACGGCCGTCACGCTTTATAAAGGCCTCCATCCATTCATACTGCCACTCTGAGGGTGTGAGGAGTATGAGGTAGCTGTTTTTAAGGCTTTCAAATTCATGGACCCTGTAGGTGTCCAGGATATCATATTCAAGGACCCTCCTGTGGAAGTGGTCCGCCAGGGTACTGTCGCAGGCTGTTATTGACCACCTTGTGGGGACCAGCCTCCTTTTCATGGCATCACCAAGTGCACCCACCGAGAGGGCCTTCTGGATGGCAGAGAATGGGGTTCCCTTCCGGTGGAGTTCCACTATCGCCTCACCTGCCCTGAGGTCCGTGTCGTAGTGGGCCCTTTCAAGTTCCCGGTCCCATTTAACGTTCTCTATCTCGAAGTTTTCAAGGACTGCGCTGGGGCCGTGGGGTGTCTGCTCCTCACTGAAAAACAGGCCTCTTGGTTTTTTTCTGAACTGGGCCTCACTTTCAATGGCCCCTGATGAGAGTGATATTTCCTGAAGTTTCTCCACGAGATGGTTATCAAGGTCCCTGACTCCCACGAGCTGCTTGCCCCTTATGAGGTTGAGGCGGTAGTCTATGATTTCCTCCTGTGTTTTACTCTCGGGTATCCATCTCTCAGGGGAGTCAAATATCTCGACCTCCCCCTGCATGGGGGCTATCATGGGTCCGGCGTAGACCTTGGGGTAGTTCCAGCTCCCTATGAAAACCGATGGGGGTGTAGCCCCCTCAAGCTCCTCTCCCACATCTATAGACCTCATTTTGAGGTCCCTGGTGAGCCTCTTGAGGAAGGCGTACTTTGACCGTATCATCGTTAAAGCTCTGTTTCTGGATATTTATTGTTTTTATGGTGATCCCTTAACTTATTCTTTATATCTTTCTATAGCGAAGTGATCTTGTGCAAATCTATTTTAGGGAAAGATCAGACTAAAATGGGGAGGTCCTATGTATACCAGAAGTATGGAAAGGTATGTCCAGAGGATAGGGTACAATGTGAACCGCTTCAGGGGTAACCTTCTTCTTCTGAAGGGTGGGAAGAATCCTGAGGAACTCAAAGACGAATTCATGGATATAGAGCGTTCATTAAGTGAAATATTCAACGATATAAGGTTCGAAGTTCCGGATGCAGGACTTGAGGGTGTTCACAGCAGGATACTCAGGGCTGCAGGAATTTACCGGGATTCTCTGAGGGAGTTCCTGAGGTTCTATGATGATGGGGATGATGAACACTTTGTCCATGCAGGTCTCATGATAAACGAGGCCAATGAGCTCCTCAACGAGGCGGCCTTAATGATGGGTGTGTAGTCTGCAGTTTTCTTCAGTTCTTATCGTATTTGAGGCGGGTTGGATGACATCAGGTGTGTAGTCTGCAGTTTTCTTCAGTTCTTATCGTATTTGAGGCGGGTTGGATGACATCAGGTGTGTAGTCTGCAGTTTTCTTCAGTTCTTATCGTATTTGAGGCGGGTTGGATGACATCAGGTGT
>NZ_JASFYE010000001.1:91784-116800 GCF_030055425.1 Methanothermobacter sp. | reverse complement strand
GTAGTCTGCAGTTTTCTTCAGTTCCTGGCTATGAACCTCATGTAGATGAACTCCACGAGGCGCCCGTAGATCCAGGGTACCAGGATGAACATGATGACCCCTATTGCACCTGTGAGTATTCCCAGCAGCCACTCAGGGTATTGTTCAGGTCTCCAGGTTCCTAGGATGTAGGTGAGGGTGTTCAGCATACCACCGGCAACGGCCATTATGAGTCCGGCCACCCAGTACCTTCCGAAGTCTTCAGCCATTAAATGCCCCCAGATTTTAATTTAAACATCAGCGTATCTGGTTCCTTGGGATGAATTTAAGTGCAGCTGAGTTCATACAGTACCTTTTGCCTGTTGGTTGGGGGCCGTCATCAAAGACGTGGCCAAGGTGGGCGCCGCACCTTGCACAGAGGACCTCACAGCGTACCATTCCAAGGCTCCGGTCCTCCCTGAACTCCACATTGTACTCTGATATAGGGTCATAGAAGCTTGGCCATCCTGTGCCTGAATCAAATTTGGTTTCTGAGTCGAAAAGATCCGTACCGCAGCACACGCAGCGGTATATACCGTCACCATGGAAGTCATGGTATTTACCTGTGAATGGGGGTTCTGTGCCTCCGCACCTTGCAACACGGAAGGCCTCTGGTTCGAGTATCTCCCTCCACTCCTCAACGGTTAACTGGATTTTTTCAACCATCTCAACCTTTCCAGTTGCAGCGGAAAATATGGGGATTTTTTCACTCATGACTGGAAATATGTTCTTAAATGTATATTAGATTATATGGGGTATGGCGATTTTTTCATTCATGAATGGAGTTATCATTTAAACCTTTTTCTTTGTGCTTATGTCTTTTTCAGGGATTCAAGCAATCTAGTTTTCATACCCCATGGTATTTCCACTTTCATATTTAAAAATCATGGTAAAAAACCATTACAAACATGATTAATTGGTAAAATACCAAAAATTTTATAAATAATAGGGTATAATTCCAAGTTAACATGGTTAAATGGAGGTGATAGCATGGATATGGATGATGATGGTTCGGGCGAGTATTCACTCTCAGTGGGCCGGATTCTGTATCATGTTATCATCAGCGAGGTAGTGATGCATAACCTCCTAAGGATCCAATACTACTTTCCCACGGTTTACAGGATGAAGGCCCTCTGATTCTGAATACAAAGTCATAGAAGAGATTTTTCAATCCAGATATTTTTAGATGACCTCTTATCCAGCGATAGCTATCTTCAAGGGGGCTGGATCATGATAAAAAGAAATGAAAGGATGGACTCAAAGAATTCAAGGTTACTTAAATACTCCTCAATGGATATAAATGAACTCCTCAAATCATTAAAATCATCCCCTGAGGGAATAGAAGAGAATGAAGCCAGAAAAAGGCTTGAAAGGTACGGTAGAAATGAGGTTTCACATGAAAAACCCCTGAAATGGTACTCACACCTTTTAAGGTCCTTTATAAACCCATTTATAGGCATACTGGTTGCAATCGGCCTGATATCACTGGTAACCGATGTTATAATGGCTTCAGACCCCGACTTCAAGGTTGTGATAGTCGTAACCACAATGGTACTTATAAGCGGGATACTGAGGTTCTCCCAGGAGTACCGCTCCACAATGGAGGCGGAAAACCTGAAAAAAATGGTTAAAACCACCGCAACAGTCATCAGAAGGGACAGCGGAAAACGGGAGGTGGAGTTCTCAGAACTTGTACCCGGAGACCTCATACACCTCTCAGCAGGGGATATGGTCCCTGCTGATGTGCGGATAATATCAGCAAAGGACCTCTTTGTGAGCCAGTCAGTACTCACAGGGGAATCCGAGCCGGTTGAAAAGTTCCATGTAACCACTGGGGCCACCGGGAACATATTTGAACTGGAAAACATATGTTTCATGGGCACAAACGTTGTGAGCGGAAGCGCACTGGCAGTTGTAATCTTCACAGGTAACAGTACACAGTTTGGCACAATAGTGAAGGACATATCAGGGAGAAGACCCGTTACAAGTTTCGAGAAGGGAGTTAACAGTGTAAGCTGGCTCCTCATAAGATTCATGGTTTTCATGGTCCCGGTGGTTTTCATCATAAATGGTATAACAAAGGGCGACTGGGTGGAGGCCCTCCTTTTTGCAGTCTCAATTGCAGTGGGACTGACACCTGAAATGCTCCCCATGATCGTTACCACAAACCTTGCAAGGGGGGCAATGGCCATGGCCCGCAAGAAAACCATCGTAAAGCGGATAGAGTCAATACAGAACTTTGGGGCAATGGATGTGCTCTGCACAGACAAGACAGGCACTCTGACCCTTGACAGGGTTGTGCTTGAACTCCACCTGGACATCCATGGAAGGGAGGATGAGAGGGTACTCAGATACGGCTACCTCAACAGCAGCTACCAGACGGGACTGAAGAACCTAATGGATGAGGCAATAATAGAATTCGGGGATGAAAGGGGATTCAATGAAATCAGAAAGAATTTCACCAAGATCGATGAGATCCCCTTTGACTTCTCAAGGCGCAGGATGTCAGTTATACTGAACGATGGCGATGATATCATCATGGTGACAAAGGGTGCAGTTGAGGAAATGCTCCAGATATGCTCAGCTGCAAGGTACAATGAAGAAATCGTGGATCTAACCGGGGAAATAAAGGATGAGGTTAAGGAGAATGTCACAAAACTTAACATGGATGGATTCAGGGTCCTGGCAGTTGCAGAGAAGAGGGGCCTTCCACCAAAGGACAACTTCACCGTGGATGACGAGGATGGAATGGTCCTGGTCGGATATCTGGCTTTCCTTGATCCACCCAAGGAATCAGCCAGCAAGGCCATAGCGGCCCTCAGGAAACATGGAGTTGAAGTTAAGATAATAACAGGTGACAATGAACACGTCACAGGAAACATATGCAGGAGGGTTGGTCTTGAATATGATAGGGTGCTGTTTGGTCATGAGATAGAGGATATGACCCTGGAGGAGATATCTGAGGCAGCAGACGATACAGCGATATTTGCAAAGGTATCACCACTTCAGAAGGCAAAGATAATAAGGGCCCTTAAGATGAAGCACACCGTGGGTTTCCTGGGTGACGGTATAAATGATTCGCCGGCCCTGAGGGAGGCCGATGTGGGTATATCCGTTGACAGCGCAGTTGACGTTGCAAAGGAATCCGCTGACATCATCCTCCTTGAGAAGAGCCTCATGGTACTGGAGAGGGGAGTCCTTGAGGGAAGGAGAACCTTCGGGAACATAATGAAGTACATAAAGATGACTGCAAGCTCAAACTTTGGAAACGTTTTCAGCGTACTTGTTGCCAGCGCATTCCTCCCCTTCCTCCCAATGATGCCGGTGATGCTCCTTCTACAGAACCTCCTCTATGACATCTCACAGATATCCATACCCTGGGATGGAATGGACCCTGAGTTTTTTAAGGTTCCCAGGAAATGGGATGCCAGTGACCTTGGGAGGTTCATGATTCTCATAGGTCCCATCAGTTCGATATTCGACATAGTGACATACCTTGTCATGTGGTTCGTGTTCTCAGCAAATACGGTGTCAGAGCAGGCGCTGTTCCAGTCTGGCTGGTTCATTGAGGGCCTCCTCTCACAGACACTCATCGTTCACATGATAAGGACTGAGAAGATACCATTCATCCAGAGCAGGGCAGCGACTCCGGTGCTGATCTTAACAGCCCTCATAATGGCGACAGGGATCATTGTCCCATTCACAGCCATCGGTTCATCCATTGGCATGGTTCCCCTCCCAGGAGAGTACTTCATATGGCTAGTAGTTATACTCACCGGCTATGCGGTGCTCACCCAGGTCCTCAAGAGGGTCTACATAGGAAGGTATGGTAAATGGCTGTGATCATCACAGCCACCTTATTTTTTCCAAGAGAGTTTTTTATCTGAAACCCCAAGAAGGGAAGGTATATAAAACAGTAGGGTGATAAGTATGCACTGGATTATTTTATGGTAAAAGGAGAGTCTGATTGGAAATGGATGACCTGGATTTTGCAATACTCCAATGCCTCATGAGGAATTCCCGGATAACAATATCAAGGATGTCAGAGGAGATAGGGGCCCCTGATGCCACGGTATCAAACAGATTGAAAAAACTGGAGGGGGAAGTTATAAAACGCTACACCATGATACCGGACTGGCAGAAGGTGGGCCTCGGTATAACGGCCGTCATAATCATACAGACAGAGTCAGAGAAACACGAGGATGTTAAGCTCAGTCTCTCAGAACTCGATGAGGTCTCAGAGGTTTACAGTGTATCAGGTGAATACGATCTCCTGATAAAGGTCTGGGGCTCAGATATAGGGGAGCTCAATGACATCATAAATGATAAGATAAGGCACATCGATGGTGTGGAGGACCTCACCGAGATGATAGTAATGGAAAGAATAAAAGAGGATGTTCCAAAAATTTCAAAAATCTGATTCAGGCAAATTCAATGGTGCTTGGCGGCTTGTCACTCACAGAAAGTGCCACATGTGTAACCTCAGGTATCTCGGAGGTTATACGCTTTGATATCCTCTTCACAAGGTCCCAGGGGAGTTCAGGGACACTTGCGGTCATTGCATCAAGGGATTCAACCATCCTTATGACCACTAGGTAGCCGAAGTCCCTCACATCACCCTTGACACCGGTCACCATGGTGTCTGTGAGCACGGCAAAGTACTGCCAGAGGCTCTCATGGAGTCCACTTTCAAGGACCTCCTCCTCCACGATGGCGTTGGCCCTCCTGCATATATCTATTTTTTTCCTGGTTACTTCACCCACGATCCTCACCGCAAGTCCAGGACCGGGGAATGGCTGCCTCTGGATCATCTCACGGGGAAGGCCAAGTTCAAGGCCAATTTCCCGCACCTCGTCCTTGTACAGTTCCCTTATGGGTTCCACTATCTCGAGTACCAGTCCATGGGGGAGTGCAACGTTGTGGTGGGATTTTATCTTACCCTCACTCTCGATCCAGTCGGGGGCTATGGTACCCTGCACCAGATACTTTGCACCTATCTCCTCTGCCACCCTTTCAAATACCTCAATGAAGACCCTTCCGATTATTTTACGTTTCTCCTCAGGGTCTGTTACACCCTCAAGTTCCCCCAGGAACTCGTCTGATGCATCAATGTAGCGGAAGTTAAGCCTCTCGCTGAAGGTCTTCTTCACGTATTCTGCCTCGCCCTCCCTGAGGAGTCCATGGTCAACGAAGACCGCTGTCAGGTTATCACCTATGGCCTTACCTGCAAGTACAGAGGCCACGGAACTGTCAACTCCTCCTGAGAGTGCTATTATGGCCTTTTCATCACCCACAGTATTTCTTATCTCTTCCACAGCTTCCTGAATAAAATCAGATGGATTCAGCATTAATATCACCGGATAAAAATGATTGTTTTAATTATTTGTGCGGCTCCTATTTAATGTTAAGGTCAGCCTTTCCATGAAACCTTACTCTTCGACCGATGTTGAGGTCTGTCATGAAATAAATTATTCTAGAGGCCCTTACAGACCTCATGGAAGTTCTCAAAGACCCGGTGGCCATCCTGTGTATGGTGGACCTCAGGGTGGAACTGTATACCATAGACTGGCCTTTCATGGTGTTTCATGGCCTCCACCTCACATATGCTTGAGGTTGCAAGAACATCGAAGTCCTCGGGGAGCCTTTTAACCTCATCCTTGTGGGAGGCCCAAACGCTCATCCGAGGGCCGAGGCCCCTGAATATGTCGTCCTCGTCCAGTATCTCCAGCTCTATCTGGGCGTAGCTCTCTGCCTCGGCGGTAGCAACCTCCCCACCATATGCAAGGGCTATGAGCTGGTGGCCCAGGCAGATACCCAGTATCGGGATATCGAGTTTCTGGATGTATTCAACACAGTTACCTGCCCTCTCGAGTGATGGGCCGCCACCGAGTATGAGGCCATCTGGTTCCATTGAGATTATCTCATCCAGTGGTGTTGTGTTGGGCACGAGACTGGATGGTATCTGTAGATACCGGAGTGTCCTGTGTATTCTGTGGTTGTACTGGCCGTGATTGTTGATGATGAGTATCATAAACATTCTCCCTGTCTGATTCTGAAAATCTATTTATATTTCATTGGATAATTAAATATTATGGAGGCCATGGATATAATTTACATTCTGGTTGCACTCGTACTTGCGGTTGTGGCATTCTATGTTCTTGTCTGGCTGCTGCCGGTTATAGTGGTTCTTATAATCGCCTATGTGATATATGTCTTCCTCAGAGAGGGAAGATGACACTGGAGGGGTGCATATAGCCGTCCCTGATTTTCAGGATATAATGTTACCCCTCCTGAGGCTGGCAGGTGAGGGAGAGCAGAGTTTTAATGAATCCCTGGAAAAACTTGCAGAGGAGTTCCAGCTATCCCCGGACGATTTAAACGAACTCATGCCAAGCGGCTCCCCAAAGTTCAGAAGCAGGGTTTCCTGGGCCAAGACATACCTCAAGAAGGCGGGTCTTCTTGAATCAAGGAAAAGGGGATTTTTTAATATCACAGAGCGTGGACTGGAGGTTCTCAAAGAGGATCCATCCGTCATTGACGTTGATTTTCTGATGCAGTTCCCTGAATTTGCAGAGTTTCGCGAGGGATCAGGGAAACCAAGAAAGATCCGTAAAAGGCGTCGAAAAAGAGCCGGTTCGAGGAAGGAGAGGCTTACACCTGAGGAGAGACTTGAAAGGGCCCATGATGAACTCAGGAAGGGTCTCGCAGCTGAAATTCTTGATATAGTCAGGAACAGCTCACCAGAATTCTTTGAACGACTTGTTGTGGATCTACTTGTGAGGATGGGGTACGGTGGTTCCAGGGAGGATGCGGGAAGTGCCATTGGCAGGCAGGGGGATGGTGGAGTCGATGGGATAATAAAGGAGGATAGACTCGGCCTTGACGTTATCTACATACAGGCAAAGCGCTGGAACAGTTCAGTGTCCCGTCCCGAGATCCAGAAATTTGTGGGTGCACTGCAGGGTAAGAGGGCGAAGAAGGGTATATTCATAACCACCTCCGATTTCACTGCTGGTGCAAGGGAATATGTTTCCAAAATTGATAGCAGGATAGTGCTAATTGATGGTATGCAGATGGCGAACTATATGATTGAACATGGTGTGGGTGTAACTGAGGTTGCTTACTATTCTGTTAAAAAGATTGATAACGATTATTTTTCTGAATGAGGCAGATATCTGTTTAAAACGAAGTTTCTGAATAAATACTGATAATGTACTCTAAAATGAATTTTTTAATTTTTAGAGTCTCTGTATTTCACTGTAGGCGTAGGTTGCTGCAATCGCACCCTCTGCACATGCCGTTACCCACTGGTTCAGGCCCCCTGTGATATCCCCTGCGGCGTATACGAGGGGAATGTTTGTCCTCTGCCTTTTATCTGTTATGATGTAGCCACCATCATCCACCTCAATACCCAGTTCAACTGCTAGCTGGTTGAGGGGTTCTTCACCTATTGATATGAATATCCCATCAACCTTCAGGGTCTCATCCTCGCCTGTTACACGGTTGTGTATTATGACCTCCTCAACCCTCTCATCACCCCTTATCTCGGTTACCACAGAGTTCCATATCACAGGGATGTCCATTTCCTTCAGCTTATCCTGGAGGTAGCTGTCAGCCCTCAGTTCATCCCTCCTGTGGACTATGCTGACGTCACAGCCTATGTTTTTGAGGAATACTGCCTCCTGGGCTGCGCTGTTTCCTCCACCAACCATGAGGACCTTCCTTCCCTTGTAGAGTGGGCCGTCACAGGTTGCACAGTAACAAACCCCCCTTCCAAGGAGGTCGTTCTCGCCGGGCACACCCAGCTGCCTGTGTTTGCTTCCTGTTGCAAAGATCAGTGCAGAGGCTGTGTAGGTGTCCCTTGAGGTCCTGACCGTGAATAGGTCATCCTTTTCTATTTCCTTCACTTCCTCCATTTCCCTGAGCTCAGCAACCTTTGTGGCCTGTTTCTTCATTTTTGTGACAAGGCTCATCCCGGCTATCATCTCAAAGCCAGGGTAATTCTCCATCATGGGGACCTCAAGGCCCAGTCCACCTGCAGGTCCCTTATCAAGCATCAGGACACGGCTTCCCTGCCTTCCACCGTAGATGCCTGCTGTTAGTCCTGCGGGGCCAGCCCCTATAACTATTATATCGTAATCAGTCATCATACCACCTTCAGGGTTTATCTTGGTTTTTGGTTGAGATAAAGATTTCAGTAAATGGTTTATTGTAGGTTTCAGTAGATGACTCACAAGGACTGTGCTGAGCTTTCAGGAGTAAGCGGATAACCTGTAAAAAAGTAACTGGTCTTGATTTTTGAACTAAAAAAATGTAAAATTTGAGGTTTCTAGAGTCTTTCGCGGATTTTTGAGTTCAGTATCCTGTTTACAACCTTACCATCGGCTCTACCACGCAGCCTACCCATGGCCTGACCCATCAGGGGCCCCATTGCACCCATACCCCTCTCCTGGATCATTTCGTGGTTGAGTTCAATGATCTCATCTATCACAGCCTCAACCTCATCCTCTGTGAGAAGTAGAAGGTCCAGTTTCTCTGCAGCCTCACCTGCTGTTACACCTTCATCGGCCATGCAGGCAACTATGTCCCTGAGGGCATCCTTTGACACCTTACCCTCCTCAAGGAGTCTGATGACGTCTCTGAGTTCCTCAATGCCGATACTGTCCATATCATGACCCTCCCTTCCAAGTTCCCTGAGGGTGTAGGCGAGGAGTGATGCTATCACGGTCACATCAACCCTGAACTCTGCGAGGGCCTCGAATTCCTCAACAAGGTTCCTCTTAACGAGCTGGGATGCAAGGTCCTCACTGAGGCCGTATTCTTCTATGAGCCTCTCCCTCTTCTCTGATGGAAGTTCAGGGAGGTTCTCACGGATCTCTTCGATGAATTCATCTTCTATGCTGAAGAGCGGTATGTCTGTTTCAAGGTACATCCTGCTTGAGGTTGGAAGTGGCCTGAGGTACTGGGTGTTCCCGTCGGGGAGGGCCTTCCGGGTCTCCTCTGGCACCCCCTCAATGGCCATCCTGGCACGTTTTATGACCTCCCTGAGGGCTTTCTCCGCTGTATCCCTATCATGGGCCACCAGGACCACCGCATCATCCTCTGAGGCATCAACAGCATCCCTGAGGGATTCAACCTCCTCGGGGGTTATGCCGTAGGCGGGAAGTTCATCGGTGTGGAATATCCCCTTAACGCCCCTCTTCTTTGCATAATCAGCCATCTCTGTACCCAGACGTCTTCCTGGCTGTATTTCGGTTCCTATCAGTCCATTAAAGCCCCTTAGTTTAACAGCGAGTACTGACTCTGCCGAGGATATTATCTTTGACTCTGTCTCCCTGAAGACCTCTGAGACATCAACAAGATCCTCCTCAACCGAGGCGCCCCTCTCCCTGAGGGTGTTTCTTATCTCAACCAGTTTCAGCTGCCTCTGGACCTCTCTCTCAACTATCTCCGGGATGAGGTCAAGGTCCTGGACACCCTTAACCTCGACCCTGGCCCCCTCACGTATGGATATGTTGAGATCCTGTCTTATGGTTCCTAGGCCCCTCTTAACGCGGGTGCTCCTGAGCACCTGGCCTATCTGGTATGCGACGTCCCTCAGCTGCTGGGGGTCGCTGATGGATGGGTCTGTGGTTATCTCAACGAGGGGTATACCTAGGCGGTCCAGCCTGAATACAACACCATCCTCTGTCTCCCTGATCCTCCTTGCGGCGTCCTCCTCAAGGCAGAGGTTCTCTATTTTAACGGTCCCCTGGGGTGTTTCAAGGTGGCCGTCGGTTGCAACAAGTCCCGTCCTCTGGAACCCGCCGGTGTTGCTGCCATCGATGACCTGTTTCCTCATGGTGTGGAATTCATCCACAACCCTCATGTTGAGGAGTAGTGCAATTGTAACTGCAAGTTCAAGGGCCTCCCTGTTAAGGGGGTGGGGTGGCTCCTCATCTGCCTCAACCAGGCATGTTCCATCATCGTAGTTCTCGTAGTGGAAGTGGAGCTTCCTCATGGCCTCCTCAAAGGCTGCCCTGTCAAATTTCCCGAGTTCGCTCTGGGTTGGCCTGAGGTTCCTCACTATATCATGGTCAGGTTCTGAATCGATAAGTTCTGTTCTGCAAGGGCAGAAGAGTTTACTCTCTGTATCAAGCTGCTGGTGTATCTCGAGGCCCATTTTGAGTCCTATCTCATCCCAGTTCATCTGATCAACCCCTGAAGTATGCTATTGATGTTCTCTCGTTGATTTCCCCTGCAATGTTATCCATCATCATTTCACGCACCCTTTCGGGTTCATCTGTCTGTCCCAGGACCCAGCACATCTTGACGTAGGCGACCTCCGGAAGCATATCTGCGCAGGGTATGACACCCGCCTGGAGGAGCCTCCTTCCTGTGCTGTAGACGTTCATGTTGACCCTTCCGTTGAGGCACTGGGATGTCATGGCAACAGGTACACCCCTCTCATGGGCCTCCCTTAGTACCGGTATCAGTGTGTCGGGGCAGTGCCCTAGGCCTGTACCCTCCATGACCAGCCCCCTGTAACCCCTCTCCAGGTGCCATTCTATGATCTCAGGGGTCATGCCAGGATAACTCTTTATGAGGGCAACCCTCTCCTCAACCCTGTCATTGAGTTCCAGTTCATCTGACCCCCTCTTCCTGTGGTCAGCGTCAAGTATTTTGATGCTCCCTGGTGTTACCTCTGCGAGGGGGAGAGCGTTTATGCTTCTGAAGGTGTCCCTCCTTGAGGTGTGCATCTTCCTCACCTTCACCCCCCTGTGGAGGTGGCAGGTGAGGTCGTCCATGGTTGCATGCATGCATACAGTGACCTCCGCTATATCAGATGTGGCGGCCTTCACCGAGCACTGTATGTTGAGGCTTGCATCCGATGATGGCCTGTCTGAACTCCTCTGGGCGCCTGTAAGAACTATAGGGACTGGAGTTTTGAGCATGAAGCTGAGGGCGGCGGATGTGTAGTGCATGGTGTCGGTTCCATGTGCAACAACCACGCCATCTGCACCATCATCTATCTCCCTGTAAACGGCCCTTGCGGTTTCAACCCAGTATTCTGGTTTCATGTTCTCACTGAGAATGTTCAGGACGGCCTTACCCCTTATGTTTGCCATGTCCAGGAGTTCTGGGTTGGCCCTGAGAAGGTCATCTGCGGTGAAGGCCGGGTGCACTGCCCCTGTACGGTAGTCTATTATTGACGCAACGGTACCTCCCGTTGATATAATGGACACATCCGGCAGGTTGGGGTCCTCACTCACATCAACAGGGGGTAGTTCTATTTTTGGTTCTGAACCCCTCTCAATGAGTTCTATTTTCGCTTCACTTATTTCAACTCCAATGTTGTATCCGTTTTTGAGTTTCAGGACGATGTGCAGGTCATCTGCATCATCTGCACGGTCCAGCACCATACCCTCATAGGTCACATCGGGTTTCTTCACCCTAACGGTGTCCCCCACATCTATTGAGGCTGATTCAAGGAATCTCCTGGCTGATCCACGGTATGACATTAAAATTCCCCCTCAAGGTTCTTTCTGGCCCACTCTGCCCCGGCCTCGAGTATTTTAAGGTTGATGTCTATGATCTTATCCATACCAGAGAAGGTGAACCTTATGGCCTCCCTGAAGGATTCCTCATCGAGTCCTGTAATTCCAAGGGCCATCATAACACCCAGCATGGCGGTGTTGGCAGCTCTCCCTGTACCGTGTTCCCTTGCTATTTCAAGTGCCGGCACACCTATGGCCCTGACATTACCATTTTTTCTGAAATCTGCGGTTGCAGTGTCGTAGAGGACAATGCCACCCTCCCTGACATCATCTGCAAATTCATCTATGGATGGCTGGTTGAAGGCCACCAGGATGTCTGGGGTGTCAACCGCCGGTGATCCCACCCTTTCACCTGATATGACAACTCCGCAGCTTGATGTACCACCCCTCTGTTCGGGTCCATAGGCCGGGTACCATGATGTGTGTCTTCCCTCACTGCAGGCTGCCTGTGCCAGTGTAAGGCCCATACTGAGGACTCCCTGGCCACCGAAACCCGCAATCTTCACCCGTACCTCCTGGAATTCAGGGTCATCCACAGGGTCTGGCACCGAGTCCTCCCTGATCTGGAATATGCGGTCCAGGCTCTCCTTTGAGAAGTCGCTCTCTGACCTTATGAGGGATTCTGTCCCGGATGAGCGGTCCCTGAAGTTCTTCACGGGGAATTCCCTCTCCATTTCCTCCTTGAGGAACCTTTCAGCACCCTCGGCGTCCTGCCTGAGGTTTGTGGGGCATGGGGATAGTACCTCAACGAATGCATAGCCCTTCCCATCCCTCTGGATTTCAAGGGCCCTTTTAACAGCCCTTTTAGCCTTCCTTATGCTCTTTGGGTCTGCAAGGGATACCCTCTCTATGAAAACCGGGGCCTGGAGGTTGTCGAGGAGTTCACACATATGTAAAGGGTAACCTGCATATCGGGGGTCTCTCCCACCGGGACAGGTAACTGTGACCTCACCTATGAGGGTTGTTGGCGCCATCTGACCGCCTGTCATACCGTAGACGGTGTTGTTGACAAAGAAGACAGCCATTTTCTCACCACGGTTAGCGGCCTGTATAGTCTCATTGAGGCCGATGGATGCGAGGTCCCCGTCGCCCTGGTAGAGTATGACAACAGCATCGTCCTCTGCACGTGATATTCCTGTCCCAACTGCAGGGGCCCTCCCATGGGCCACCTGGACGTTTCCGCAGTCAAAGTAGTAGTAGGCGAATACCGCACAGCCAACCGGGCTTATCATGACTGAACGCTCCTGTATGCCCAGTTCGTCAATGGCCTCGCCTATGAGCTTGTGGAGTATCCCATGTCCGCAGCCTGCACAGTAGTGTGTGGCTGTGGGTGCGCTTCCACCCTTTCTCTCGAATACCTCGTGGAGTGAATCTGGTTTCCTGATCACCTTTTTAGTCATTGGATTCCCCCGCGATTTCTCTGATCTTCCTGAGGATGTCCCTCAGTTCTATGAGGTTTCCACCCATTCTGTTTACGAGTTCAACGTCCCTGCAGCCGGAGGCCATCCTTATATCCTCCCTCATCTGGCCGCTGCTCATCTCAACCGATATGAAGGTGCAGCCACGATCTGCAAGTTCCCTGATTCTTTCTGATGGGAATGGGAATAGCGTTATGGGCCTCAGAAGACCCACCTTTATACCATCTGCCCTTGCCGTGTCAACTGCGCTCTTCGCGACCCTGCTGCTTATACCATACGCCACGAGTACAATGTCAGCATCTTCAACCATGTATTCCTCGTATCTCACCTCATTCTCCTCCACCCTGGCGTATTTCTCCTGGAGGTAGAAGTTGAACTCCTCGAGTTCATCGAAGTCCAGGAATATGGAGGTTACGAGGTTCTTCATTGTTTCCCTGCTACCGCAGACGGCCCATGATGTGTCCGGCCTGTGCTCAATAGCCCTTTCAGGGAAGCGGAGGGGCTCTGCCATCTGCCCCAGGACGGCATCTGCAAGTATTATAACGGGGTTTCTGTACTTATCTGCAAGTTCAAAGGCATCCATTGTGAGGTCGCACATCTCCTGTACACTGCTGGGTGCAAGGACGATGTTCCTGTAGTTTCCATGTCCACCACCCTTCACCAGCTGGTTGTAGTCTGCCTGCTCCGGCCCAATGTTTCCGAGCCCGGGACCGGCCCTCATGACATCCACGATGACCGCAGGGAGTTCTGCACCTGCAAGGAAGGATATTCCCTCCTGTTTGAGACTTATACCCGGCCCTGAGGATGCTGTCATCACCCTGTGGCCCGCTGCCGCTGCACCGTAGACCATGTTTATGGCTGCCTCCTCTGATTCTGCCTGCACAAACTTCCTCCCCACCATGGGGAAGTACCTTGAGGCCTCGTGGAGTATCTCGCTTGCTGGTGTTATTGGGTAGCCGAAGTAGCAGTCGCAGCCTGCATACATGGCCCCTATTATCACGGCGGTGTTACCCTTAACCATCTGTGTCGCCATCTTCACACCTCTCTATGTGGACCTCTATCGCGTTGATCTCAGGGCAGGTGTAGTAGCAGTTCCCGCAGCCATTGCATCCCTCGCCACGGTACTCAACGTAGTGGTAGCCCCTCTCGTTGATCTTGCTGCTCATGTAAAGCACTTTCCTGGGGCATGCGATTATGCAACGCTCGCATGCCTTGCATTCGACCCTGTTTATTACCGGGTAGGCCTTCTTCATTGGTTTTCACCGTCTCCTTCAAGGTCATGCTGTCTGATCTCAACACGCCTTATCTTGCCGCTTATTGTTTTTGGGAGTTCATCAACAAATTCAACTATCCTGGGGTACTTGTAGGGCGCGGTCACCCTTTTCACGTGATCCTGTATCTCCTTCTTCAGTTCCTCTGATGGTTCGTATCCCCTTGCAAGCACCACGGTTGCCTTGACAACCTGTCCCCTTATGGGGTCCGGGTAGCCTGTAACTGCGCATTCAAGGACCGATGGGTGAGATATAATGGCGCTTTCAACTTCAAAGGGTCCTATACGGTAACCTGAACTCTTTATTATGTCGTCGGTTCTCCCAACGAACCACATGTATCCGTCCTCGTCCATCCAGGCTGTATCGCCGGTATGGTAGTAACCGCCGTACCATACCTCCGATGTCTTCTCGGGGTTCCTGTAGTAGCCGTTGAAGAGCCCTATCGGTTTACCATCCTCGGTTTTTATGACTATCTCACCCTCTTCACCCACATCCACGGGTTCACCGTTCCTGTCCACAAGTTCAACATGGTAGCCCGGTGATGGTTTGCCCATTGAACCCGGCTTTGGCTCCATCCAGGGGAAGTTTGCTATGCACACAACGCACTCTGTCTGGCCGAAGCCCTCCATGAGCTCCAGGCCTGTGTGTTCCTTGAACCTCTCAAAGACCTCTGGGTTGAGGGGTTCCCCTGCTGTCACCGCGTATTCTATGCCTGATAGGTCGTAGCGTGAGAGGTCCTCCTTTATGAGGAACCTGTAGATGGTTGGCGGGGCGCAGAAGGTTGTTATGTCATACTTTTCAAGCTTCTCAAGCATCTTCTCGGGGTCAAAGCGATCATAATCGTAGACAAAGACGGCGCTTCCAGCTATCCACTGTCCGTAGATCTGCCCCCACATGGCCTTGGCCCAGCCTGTGTCTGCAACGGTGTAGTGAAGGCCGTCCTCCCTTACGTTCTGCCAGTACTTTGCGGTTATTATGTGGCCAAGGGGATAGGTGTGGTCGTGCTCTATCATCTTGGGCATACCGGTTGTACCTGATGAGAAGTACACAAGCAGTGTATCCTTTCCACCGGGGCGGTCTTCAGGGGCCTGGAAGTCCCCGGGGATATTACTGAGTTCTTTTCTGAGGTTTATCCATCCTTCCCTTTCCAGGTCACCGACGATTACCCTTTTAACGTCTGCCCCAAGTTCATCAATGGCACTGTCAAATACATCAGGCACTCCG
The DNA here is from genome assembly GCF_030055425.1 of Methanothermobacter sp. NCBI lineage: Archaea > Methanobacteriati > Methanobacteriota > Methanobacteria > Methanobacteriales > Methanobacteriaceae > Methanothermobacter > Methanothermobacter sp. The sequence continues at coordinate 101,332 of NZ_JASFYE010000001.1, read as the reverse complement.
TCCTCTGCTATGCAGACAACCATCCTTATATCGGCTTCCCCTATACGGTAGACGATGTCCTTCTCCTTGAGCATGTGTGTGGCTGGTATTGCAATGGCGCCTATCTTGTGAAGTCCCAGGAGGGAGTACCAGAAGTCGTACCTTGCCTTGAGGGTCAGCATGACAGTGTCACCCTTCTCTATACCCTCCCTGGTGAAGAAACTGGCCGCCCTGTCTGAGAGTTCCCTGAGCTCACCGAAGGTTATCCTCCTTTCGTCTCCAGTGTCGTTGCACCAGACGATGGCTGTCTTGTCGGGTTCAATCTCTGCATAGCGGTCAACCACGTCGTATGCGAAGTTGAAGTTTTCAGGTATCTTTATCTGGAAATTATCACGGAAATCCTCGTAGGAGTCAAATTCAACACGGTTAACGAATTCATGTATGAGAGCAGTCATTGGCACACCTCTACATTATTATTGCAAGGAACCTGGCCCTTTTACCGTCCAGGGCCTCCATGGCATGTTCATATGATGAGTCAAAGAATATGGAGTCCCCCTCATTCAGTATTATCTCATTGTCGTGTATGTAGAACCTTATGCGCCCCTCAAGGACGTAGTTGAATTCCTGCCCTGGGTGGCTGTTGGTCTTTGGTTTTCCGTCCCGGGGCTCCACTGTAACTATGAATGGTTCGGCCTTCTTGTGTATGAACTTCTCTGCCAGGTTCTCGTAGCGGTACTGTTTCCTCCTCTCAACCTCCACCCCCTTGCCCTTGCGGGTGACGGTGAAGATGTGCATCCTTGTTTCCTCACCTGTGAGCAGAAGTCCCATGTCAACGCCCATCTTGTGGGCTATCTCAAAGAGTATGCTTGCCGGGATGTCCTCCTCTCCGGTCTCATAGCGGCGGTAGGTTTCCACGTCAATGTTCAGGTAACTGGCCATTTCATCTTCCGTGATTTCTGAGAGTTCCCTCAGTTCCCTTACACGGGAACCAATCTCCTTACTTTTCTCTTTCATGGTTACACCTCATAAGTGCCAGAAAAAAATAATAATGATTATTAATGATAAATGTTTTCTGCCTTAAATACATTTCTCCTCCTTTAATGATTTAAGTTACACATAATAAAAATATATTGAAAGGAGGTCTTTTCATGGAGATAAAGACGGTCAGAATAGAGCCCACGGAGGACCTGAACCTGATACTCGGGCAGAGCCACTTCATAAAGACTGTTGAGGACATATATGAGGCCATTGTGAACACGGTTCCCCAGGCAAAATTTGGGGTGGCATTTGCCGAGGCATCTGGGGACTGCCTTGTGAGGCATGCAGGAAATGATGAGGAACTTGAGGAACTTGCAGCAGAGACCATGCTTGAAATTGGAGCCGGACACTCGTTTCTCGTGTACCTCAGGGAAGCCTTCCCCATAAACGTGCTGCAGAGGATAAAGGATGTACCTGAGGTTGTTAACATCTACTGTGCCACCGCAAACCCTGTTGAGGTCATCATTGCCGAGACAGATCAGGGAAGGGGGATCCTGGGGGTCATAGATGGCAGCAGACCTGAGGGCATAGAGGATGAGGAGGATATCGCCGAGAGAAAGAGGTTCCTCCGCCTTATTGGATACAAGTTTTAGTGAGCCACACAACAGAAGGCCAAAATTATATTAAACACCCCACCCAATAATAATACGGGGGTTGTTTAAAATGTCAGATACAGTGGTTTTTGTTAAGGAGAGCGGAAACAAGAATAAGGGCGAAAACATATTTGAAATAAACCAGAACAGGGTCCGGATGAAGGAAAAACAGAAAGGTACACTATCAATAACCTTTGAAAGTCCGGATAAGGGGGACATAGAGGCTGCAATGGCATTTTTTGAATCAATGAACGACATGGAGCCTCTAACAATGAATATCGCAGATACTGGTGAGGTTAAGGCCTACTTTAAGGGGACAGCACCCTTCAGTCAGACTGAAGAGGAGGGAATGACGGTCTACACCTACGGTGTGACCATCCAGGAACTCCAGGAGTAACAATTTAAATCCACTTTTTAAATTTTCACTGATCCTTGGGGTAGGTCCACTCCTCAAAGATCTTGTAGATCTTGTCAGGGTCGCTGAAAACCTCTGTTTTATCCATCCCTGATATCCTCTTCACGTGTTCAACGTCCTCCCTGGTTATTTTGAGTTCCAGTTTCTTACCGTTTGGAAGTGTCGTGATAACCTTTCCCTCACTGTAATCCGATGGCATGATGTAGACAGGGACAGAGGCCTTCTGGGCCATTATGACGGCATTTGTAACCAGGGTATCCCCTATCCTCAGGGATATCTTGGCTGTGCTGTTGGAGGTGCAGGGAGCCACAAGTATGAAGTCATACTTACCAAGCTGGACCTGACCGGCAAGGAAGGGTGAATTGGCGTTTATCTCAACCCATTTTCTGTCAAAGCTGGTCTCAAGGTCCCTGTAGAGGCCATAGTACTTGACAACCTGGTCACCTGCCTTGGATATGAAGACGTCGATTTTGATACGGTCCCCATAGATCTTTTTGATATCCTTCATTATCTCGTAGGTTTCAGTCAGTTTCTCCCCGGCCCCGGTTATACACCAGGCAACAGTCAGTTTTTCAGTCATGGATCATAATATGTTGGAACTTATTAATCAAATTTGGGTTACAGATGATGACATCCTGACAACATCGACCTCTGATTTGGAGGGTAATTGGTATGATATCACGACAATCAAAATCTAAAAATAATTAAGGCACCTTAAAAATGGCTTTCCGGAGCAGAGGTACTTTATTTTCCAGTAATATGTTGTGTCCAGCTAAGGTCACCCTACTGTAAATTCCAGAGACTATGAAGCCCTGGATACGCTTACCTCAACCCACAATTACACCATCAAGTATCCTTATGGTCCTTGAGGCCATTTTGGCCACATGGGGCTCATGGGTGACAACAACAAGGGTAACCCCCTCCTCATCCTGAAGCTTCTGGAGCATCTGGAGTATGTTTCTACTTGTTTTTGAGTCAAGTGCCCCCGTAGGTTCGTCTGCAAGGATTATTGACGGGTTATTGGCCAGGGCCCTGGCAATTGCAACCCTCTGGCGTTCACCACCAGAGAGTTCCGTGGGCCTCCGGTCAGCCTTATCCCCCAGACCCACCTGTTCAAGGAGCTCCATTGCACGCTCCTCCATGTTAACATGCTTCACAGCAAACATGGGTATCTCAACGTTCTCAAGGGCGGTGAGGCTGGGTATGAGGTTATGCAGCTGGAACACGAAGCCTATCTCCTCGGCCCTTAAACGGCTCAGGTCCCTCTCCTCTGAGAGATCCCTTCCAGCAACTTTAATCGTGCCTGAGTCAGGGACATCGAGGGCGCCTATCATGTTGAGGAGGGTGGATTTACCTGAACCTGATGGCCCCATGATTGAGATGAACTCACCCATCTCAACTTCAAGGTCAACACCATTGAGGGCCCTTATCTTACCGCCGTCAAAGCTCTTCTTAAGGTTTTTCACCTCTATGGCCTTCATGGAATCACCTACTCGTACCTCAGCGCCTCTGTGGGGGCTAGCCTTGATGCCCGGTAGGCAGGGTAGAGTCCGCCGAGAACACCCACGCTGAGGGCGACTGCAAAGGCCCTCATGAAGATCTCAGGGCTGTATACTGGCTCTATGAATCCCCTCATTCCAAGCTCAAGGAGCACCTGTATGGCTGCAACACCAAGCACTGAACCCATAATACCGGCGATAACAGTCAGAACCACGGATTCCCCGAGTATCATGATGAGAATCCTCCGGTTCCTCCAGCCGACAGCCTTCAGAACTCCGATCTCCCTTGTCCTCTCAAATACAGACATTATCATGGTGTTTATAACTCCAATTCCACCTATTATTATGGCGAGGAGTGATATGGCCCAGGTTGCGGTGTCTATGGTCTGCAGGCCCTGGTCAACGCTCTGGAGGTCCTCAAGTGAGGCTATGGTTGTGAGGTCACTGTAACGTTTCTCGATGCGGTCTGTGACGTCCTCCACCCTTGAATTTCTGGTCATCTTAACGTAGATCATGGTGACCTTGCCCTCCTTCTCCTCTATTTTCTGGAGTTTTTTGAGTGAAATAAAGGCCCCTCCGTCCTGCTGCATGTCACCGGATTCAAATATACCAACAATTCGGTACTTGCGGTTCTTTATCTTTATTGTATCACCAACACCCTTTCCATGGTTCTCTGAGGCCACCTTACCCATTATGACCTCATCTGCATCTGGGTCCGTGAGGGTCCTGCCGTCAGTTATCTTTATCTGGCTCATGTTTATCCTGGTGGGGTCTATACCTATCAGTACGAAGTAGGGGTTGTCGTCAAGGGGCTGTACAGCCATGAGTATTCCAACGGCGTCCTCAACCCCGCTCACGTTCCGCACCTTATCCACGTATTCCTCATCTATCTTGCTGAAGAACATGTCCGAGACATTGGACTCCACAATCGTGAAGTCGGCGCCACCTGCCTTGAGGGTGTTCTCTGTTGATGCCTTCAGACCCTCGGTTATCACGCCAAGGGTTACAATGGTTGCAATTCCAATCGCGATACCTGTTATTGCAAGGAGACTCCTTGCACGGCTTCTGAACGGATTCTTCAGAATGAGTGTTATGAACCTCATGTTTAGGTATATGAATCCGAACCTTAATAATGTTGACTAATCCAAAAATAAATAATTTGAGGGGTTTCAGGACACTTTTTCTGCTTTCAGGGATCAAAATGGCAAATATTAAAAAATAGGTGGATTTTCAGGACATTTTCCCTGCCCTTAGAACCTCAAATGCGTCCAGGTCCACAGTGCCGATGGTGCTGTAACATTCAGCCTCTGGCATCTTCTCAAGCTCTTCCATGCTTATGTACTTCATTTTATCAAGGCCACGGACAAAGTACCTGAACTGGGATCCAAGCCTCTCCCTCAACCTGTAACCCTTTCCAATGTTTATGAAGTACCTTCTTTTCACCTCATATTCGCCGGTGAGTTCATGGATTCTGTTAAGAAGCCTTCTTGTTGGGTGCCTGTAGGTGCCGTTCTCCATCGCTATTACAATGTCCACAGGGACACCGAGTTCATCCGCAAGTTCCCTCTGGGTTTTACCCACACTGATCCTGTAACCCAGCACAAGAAATTTCAGTTCATCTTCGCCACTCACGATTTCCACCTCCGTTGAATTTATTATGGGACACCACTTATAAATACTTTTTTATAAAAAATTATTATTAAAATTTCAATTAAGTGGATAAATGTAATAATAAATTTCAAAATCTTATATTATAAATGATTATATCCATGACTGTGACAATATTTAATAGTTGAATAACACCGGCTAACAGCAAATAATATAAACATGGAGTGGATTATTAACTGGTGGTGGGATCATGGGACCTGAGTCATGGGTGATAATAGCTGCCATATGCCTCATAGGCGAAATGCTGACGGCGGGATTCTTTCTTCTCTGGTTCGCCTTCGGGGCACTGGCAGCAGCGGCACTTGGATATGTTGGATTCGATACAACGGTACAGTTTGTTACATTCATCGTTGTTTCAGTTATTCTCCTTGCTATTTCAAGGCCATTCGCCGCACGCATAACAGGAGAACCATCAAAGAAGGCGGTTGCAGATAGACTCATAGGAAGGGAGGGAACCGTGACAGAGGCAATCACACCCCGGAGCTCTGGTCTTGTTAGGGTCGACGGTGAAACCTGGAGGGCAAGGTCAGACGTGGATCTTAAAGAGGGTGACATGGTGAAGGTGAAGGCAATTGAGGGAGTTAAACTGGTTGTTGAAAAACTGGAGGAATGAAAGATGCTTCTTGAAATAATAATTGTACTTGTACTCCTTGTACTGGCGTTCAAGAGCCTGAAAATACTAAGGCCCTACGAGAAGGGTGTTGTTGAAAGGCTCGGTAAATATCAGAGGACGGTCGAAAGCGGTCTCGTTGTTATAATCCCCTTCATAGAGGCCATAAAGAAGGTTGACATGAGGGAGCAGGTGGTTGATGTACCACCACAGGAGGTCATAACCAAGGACAACACAGTCGTTGTTGTGGACTGCGTCATATTCTATGAGGTGGTTGACCCCTTCAATGCAGTCTACAACGTGGTTGACTTCTACCAGGCCATAACCAAACTGGCCCAGACGAACCTCAGGAACATAATAGGGGACCTTGAACTGGACCAGACCCTCACATCAAGGGAGATGATAAACACCCAGCTCCGCGAGGTCCTGGATGAGGCCACAGACAAGTGGGGTACCAGGGTTGTCCGTGTGGAGATACAGCGCATAGAGCCACCGGGAGACATAGTTGAGGCAATGTCAAAGCAGATGAAGGCCGAACGTATGAAGAGGGCTGCCATCCTCGAGGCAGAGGGTTACAAGCAGTCAGAGATAAAGAGGGCTGAGGGTGATAAACAGGCTGCCATCCTCGAGGCAGAGGGTAAGGCAGAGGCCATAAAGAAGGTTGCAGACGCCAACAAGTACCAGGAGATCGCCATAGCAGAGGGTCAGGCCAAGGCCATACTCTCGGTTTTCAGGGCAATGCACGAGGGGGACCCTACGAATGATATAATAGCACTCAAGTACCTTGAGGCCCTTGAGAAGGTTGCTGATGGAAGGGCCACAAAGATACTTCTCCCTGTGGAGGCCACAGGTATTCTGGGTTCAATTGCAGGGATCTCAGAGATGCTTTCAGATTCATCAATGGCATCTGAAAAAACATCGAAAAAATCTGAGCCATCAAAAGCAGAGAAAAAACCAGGATCCCCAGAATTTCAGGAAAAACAGTGAATAATCACCTTTTATTTTTCAGCTTGTGTTAGTTATAAATATCAAGCTGAACATAATAAGATTCGGGAGGTGTAATGTATGAAAGAGGATGTTTTCTATGGAAAGGGCATGGTCCATGTGAAGGAGGACTATCCTGATATCTACGAGGCAGTTGTTAAACTCAACGAGGCCGCCTACACAGGGAAGGTTCTTGACTACAAGACACAGAAACTCATAGCCCTTGGGATAACAGCTGCAAACTCAGATGACCGTGCGGTTAAGAAGCAGATACAGAGTGCCATAAATGAATTTGGTGTTACAAGGGATGAGATTGTTGACGTTCTCCGTGTTGTTCTCCTCACATCCGGTAATCCACCCTTTGTGAAGGCAATGAGGATTCTTTATGAGGTCCTTGGGGACTGATTAAATTCTTTTTTTAAATTAAAAAGTATTCAGTTTTTTATTAATCAGCTCTTGAAAATCACCTTTTTCAAAAATTAGAGGATAATTATTCTTAAAATTTAAAAATAGAAAATAATTATTTTTTTATTTACCTTGTTTTGAATGTTGATTTAAAGTCCGCTGCCATCATGTTACCGGCGCTGGTCTTAACTGCAGTCCTTGGAACAGTTATGATGTACCTTGTACGGGCACTCCAGCTTCCAACTGGTTTTATGTAGAGCCTGTTGCCGCTTATTCTCTTACTGATGGATTTCAGGCGTCCAGTAGATGTTCTTACAGTTATTGATCTGTAGGTGGGGCCGGCGAGTATGCTGTTACTGAATGTTATGACAATTACTTTGGTCCTTGAAACACCTGTTGCACCATTTCTGGGATCAATGGCTGTTACTGCAATGGCAGACGTGAAATTTGATGTGAAATCCACTCCAAGGGTGACTCCTGCAATGTTTTCTATGGCCCCCACGGGTATTGTTACTGTGAACCTGACACCGGGATCCCAGCCCCCAACGGGTGTTATGATGAGCCTGTTGCCGCTTATACTTTTAATGATTGATTTTAGAGCACCTGTAGATTTTCTGACTGTTATGCTGGAATAGTTAGTTCCAGCTATGATAATTGAGCTGAAGGTTATTACAAGGCTTTTTGTTCTTGAAACGCTCATGGAACCGTTTGGAGGATCCATGGATATCACTTTAAGTTTCTGCAGAGGATCTCTGATGAGGGGAAGGCTGTCGGCTCCGCCGCTAAAGGTGTAGGGAGTGTCCCCGAAGTTATCCCCATTTTCATCCTTCCCGGTGTAGTCGCTCCAGTAGTTACCTCCAGTGGGCCGCGTGAGATTGAAAACATTGGTTAAACCGCCTTCATTTTCCGCCTGAATGCCATTGTCTATAAAGCTGTTTCCATAGATCCTGTTACTCTTGCTGTAGGATGGTATATATAATCCCACGGAATTGTTCAGTATAAGGTTGCCGTAGATTGTATTGGATGAACCGGTGACATGTATGCCCCTACTGTTGCTACAGCTTATTTTATTTCCTGAAATGGTGTTGTTACTGGAATAGTGTATGAAAACACCATCATACCTGGCCATGTGTATCCTGTTGCTCTGAATGGTGTTTTTAGTGGACTGCAGCAGGAAGATACCATAGTCATCATCGCTTATGTTGCAGTTTTCGATTCTTGAACTGTTGTATTTGCCAGTATTATTCCGTTACCACATTTTGAGAGGGCAACGTTTTTTATGGTTACGTTCCTGCAGCCCACGAGTGCAAGGTAGCCCATTGGGATTCCATTGTAGACCCTGTTGGAGATTCCAGTGAGATAGTAGACTGGTTTACCGTCAATGGTATTTGAGGTATCTATGTTCTGGATAAAATGGAAAACTGAGTTGTCCCCTCCCCCAATTTTAATGGCTCTAGATGCGTTATTGATGGAGTTATTCCTTAAAACACTGTTGAGGGAGGTCAGAAGGTAAATAGCATTCTCTGTTATGTCCTCTATCCTGTTTTCTCTTATTGCATTTGAAGGTGAGAACCCAGCTTCGATTCCATTGAGACAGTTTCTTATAATGTTACTGGAAATTGTGTTTTCAGCTGAAGATTCAAGAGAAATTCTGGATTCACCACTGCTTATATTGTTTCTGGATATGATATTCCTGTTTGAGGATATTAGGACTATTCCCCAGTATTATAAGTTATTTCATTTTCCTGGATCACGCTGTTATCGGAGTCCATTAGCCAGATTGCTATATCGTTGTGTCTTATGACGTTCTTTGTCAGGTTACACCAGCAGCAGATGAATATATTCCATGAGTACCATTGATCAGCGTAAACCCATTTATTTTCGATCCGTTGGCAATTATATTTATTACAGGTTCTCTGTCACGCCATCCATCTATTATTACGGTTCCATTTGCTTTCAGAGTTAAATTTTCTTTGTTTATAACTATGTTTTCTTCGTAGGTTCCCTCGTCCACCACTATGGTATCCTGATTCTCACTATCGTCTATGGCCTCCTGGATGGTCATATAAGTTTTTTCTGTTCTTTCATTCCTTGAAACAGCCGCAGAAGTTCCAGAAAAAAGCAAAACAAACAAAAAAACCACAACCAGCAAAGAGCAAAGTTTCAGGTATTTCACATTCAACCCCCCGGAAACAAACATCATGTTGATATATCTACATCCATTTAAATATAGATTACAGTAAGATCAATAAGAGATAGGTAGATTACAGTAAGATCAATAAGAGATAGGTAGATTACAGTAAGATCAATAAGAGATAGGTAGATTACAGTAAGATCAATAAGAGATAGGGCTGACG
>NZ_JASFYE010000001.1:0-91684 GCF_030055425.1 Methanothermobacter sp. | reverse complement strand
TAGATTACAGTAAGATCAATAAGAGATAGGTAGATTACAGTAAGATCAATAAGAGATAGGTAGATTACAGTAAGATCAATAAGAGATAGGTAGATTACAGTAAGATCAATAAGAGATAGGGCTGACGCATTAGAGAGCACCAAATTTGATATAGATTAACTAAAATCAATAATCAGTAAGACATGTAATGGTATTTACAATGTATGATCTGGATTTCATGGATTATCTGCATAATGTTTACCGGATATAAATTCCAGCTTAATCTAGCTTAATGGACTTAAATTCCAGACCAAAATGGTTAATGACACTAAAATCGTGCATAAACAGATTTATTCATGGAACCAACAGTAAACTTTTTAAGTGACCACATCAAATGTAGTAGTACATAAACCGCTATTTTTAAGGGATATGATCCCATGGATGTGGCGTAAAGCCGAACAGAATAGAGGTGTAAAACAATGTACAAATATGTTAAAGACGCATGGAAAAATCCAAAGGACTCCTATGTAAGGGAGCTTATGTGGGAAAGGACCCCAAAATGGAGAAGGGACCCTGTAATTAAAAGGATTGAAAGGCCAACAAGAATAGACCGTGCAAGATCACTTGGTTACAAGGCAAAACCTGGATACATAGTTGTGAGGACGCGTGTAAGGCGTGGTAGCCAGAGAAAAACCAGGTTCAAGGCAGGTAGAAGACCCAAGAGAATGGGTGTTAAGAAAATCACAACTGCAAAGAGCATAAAGAGGATCGCAGAGGAAAGGGTTGCAAGGAAATACCCAAACATGGAGGTCCTCAACTCCTACTGGGTCTGGGAGGACGGAAAATACAAGTTCTATGAGGTCATCCTCGTTGATCCAAACCACCCAGCAATAAAGAATGACCCCAAAATAAACTGGATCTGTGAAAAGCAGCACAGGGGACGTGTGTTCAGGGGTCTCACAAGTGAAGGTAAGAAGAACAGGGGCCTCCGAAACAGGGGTAAAGGGGCTGAAAAGGTAAGGTAAAGCCCCACTTAATTATTTTTAGGAAAATGATACATAACATCTCCTACCGCCTCATGGTTTACGGTACCGAGGATGAGGAAAAGGTCCTTGAGGCCCTCAGAAACATAATACCCGCTGCAGCACCTGAAAGGGAAATGGCTGAGGGCTACCATGGAAACCCCATCACAGTTTTAAGGGGCAGGGTGGACCGCAGAAGGGCTCTAAGAGAATTCATGGAGAAATTCATTGAGGTCTTCAGGGGCAGAATGGATGAACTCGAGGACCGGTTCGATGAAAACGGTAACCTGTTCATCCGACTGGATAAACAGGAGGCCCTTGAGGGGATCTGGAAACCTGTAAGGCACGGTGATGCAATACACCTCAAGATCAAGGTGGAGGCCTACCCTGCAAAGAAGGATGTTGCAGCTGAGAATATAAGGAAATTACTTGAATAACTGGGTCATATAGCACGATGAATCCTTTAACTTCCATTAGGATGCTCAAATAACCGATTTCAGCAGGGTTCATATGAAATCCTTTGACTTCAAGGAGGATGCTCGAATAAGTGAGTCCTCCAGGCAGATTAAATTCTTTGACTTCCACATCCAGGCAGGTGACCATGATTCCAGTCTGCGACTTCTTGCTGAGGCTTCCCGCCTCGGATACCATGGGGCTGTTCTGGTCTGTCCCGATGAGACCTACAGCAGCCTTCAGCCAGAGATTGAACTCCTGAGGGATAACCCTGAAATCAGGGATCTTGAGGTGGCAGCCGGTGTTATGATAAACGCATCGAACCCCCAGGATATGAGGCGCAAGGTTAACCGCTTCAGGAGGAAGGCCGACGTTGTATACGTTTCAGGGGGTGACCTTAAGGTGAACCGCGCCGCCTGTGAGAACCCCCGGGTGGATGTCCTCTCTGCACCCTACTCCTCAAGGAGGGACGCTGGAATGAACCATGTCCTTGCAAGGGAGGCTGCAAGGAACAGGGTTGCAGTTGAACTTTTCACCACCGATATCATGGGCTCATGGCTCAAGGTAAGGGCGAGGGTTCTTGAGTACTTCAGGGACATCCTTAAACTCCACAGAAAATTCGATTTTCCACTCTTACTCTCAAGCAGGGCATCATCAATATATGACCTCCGCACACCCCGTGACCTCATGAACCTGGCAGGGTGCTTTGGCATGGGTCCCCAGGAGGCAGGGAGGGCTCTCTCATCAACACCATCCTCCATAATCGAATACTCACGCAAACGCCCCCTTATGATTGCAGATGGTGTGAGGCTTGTGGAGGATGAGGAAGAGGTCTGAAAAGAGCCAAATGGAAACTGGAATAAAAAAACAGACTTGTGATGATGAAGAACAGGACTGAAACCTGGTGAAGACATGAGGATGAAGATACTCCCCCCCACCCTCAGGAACCCAAAGAGGTACATCGCCTTTGAACTGATATCCGAGAGGGAGTTCTCAAGGGATGAAATCGTATCCCTCATATGGGACAGCTGCCTCAAACTCCACGGCGAATGTGAGACATCAAATTTCCGTTTATGGCTCATGAAACTCTGGCGATTTGATTTCCCGGATGCAGTAAGGATCAGGGGGGTGCTTCAGTGCCAGAGGGGTTACGAGGGAAAGGTTATGGCTGCCCTCACAGCGGCACACCACCACAGCGGGACAAGGGTGGTATTCCATATACTGGGACTCTCAGGGACGGTGCGCTCTGCAACACAAAAGTTTATTAAACCTTCCAAGAAAGATAAATACTGACTGATTTGTATCACATGTCTCATGATTACCAGATTTATTCATCAATAAAGAGAGGTTAGAAAAATGCAACCACTTCAAAGCGCAGGATACGATAGGGCCATTACGGTATTCAGCCCGGATGGCAGACTATTCCAGGTGGAGTATGCAAGGGAAGCAGTTAAGAGAGGAACCACTTCTCTTGGAGTAAAATCAAAGGAAGGAATAGTTCTTGTAGTGGACAAGAGGCCCACAAGTAAACTGGTTGAGCCGAAATCCATAGAAAAGATATTCCAGATAGATGAACACATAGGGGCCGCAACATCTGGGCTGGTGGCAGATGCAAGGGCCATAATTGAAAAGGCAAGACTCGAGGCCCAGATAAACAGGATAACCTACAATGAACCCATAAGGGTTGAAAGCCTTGCCAAGAAGATATGTGACATGAAACAGATGTACACCCAGCACGGAGGTGTCAGGCCCTTCGGAACAGCCCTCATAATAGGTGGTGTAAACGGGAAGGGCTGCAGACTCTTTGAAACAGACCCCAGCGGGGCCCTCATAGAGTACAAGGCCACAGCCATAGGGGCCGGCAGACCAGCGGCCATGGAGGAATTTGAGAAGAAATACACCGATGACATGAACCTCAACCAGGCAATAGAACTGGCCCTCGATGCGGTCTATGAGGCAACAGAGGGTAAAACAACACCTGAAAGTGTTGAGATAGCTGTTATAGAAGCCGCAGATAAGAAGTACAGAAGGCTTCCTGATGATGAGATCAGGGACCATGTTGAGGAACTCCTGATCAGGAAGGAAAAGGAGGAAGAGGAGTAAAAAAATGGTCAGCCTTGAAGATGCGGTTATCGCCCGGCTCGAATCCCATGGCGAGCGATTCGAAATTCTAGTGGACCCTGACCTTGCAGCTGAATTCCGGAGAGAGGATTCAGAGGTCAGTGTTGAGGATGTTCTGGCGGTCCAGGAGGTCTTCAGGGACGCCAGAAAGGGTGATAAGGCATCTGAGGAGGCCATGAGGAAGGTCTTTGAAACAGCGGATCCTCTTGAGGTAACACCCATAATACTTCAGAGGGGGACAATACAGCTCACTGCAGAACAGAGAAGACAGATGATAGAGGATAAACGCAAAAAAATCATCAGTAAAATTGCACGTGAAGCTATAAACCCCCAGAACGGACTTCCTCACCCTCCAAAAAGGATTGAAAAGGCAATGGAGGAAGCAAGGGTTCACGTTGATCCATTCAAAACAGTTGATGAGCAGGTCAACATTGTCCTGAAGGCCATAAGGACCAAGATCCCCATAAAATTCGAGAAGGTCACCGTTGCCATAAAGATACCAGGCGACAGGGCCGGCCCAGCCTACGGCGTGATTTCCAGTTTCGGGAAAATAAAGAATGAGGAATGGCAGAGTGACGGGTCATGGATAGCAGTGGTTGAGATACCAGGGGGTCTTCAGGATAGTTTCTACCAGAAAATCAATGAACTCACCGGCGGTAACGTTGAGACCAGGATTATCAAGTAAACCCTCCTCTCCTTTTTCGCCTTCAAAAAACAGGGAGGCATAATGTGTTACTCGTAAATGAAAAGGACCTGGTTGTTCCAGGTCAGGTTCTGGCAGAAAATGATTACTACCCTGGCAGAGGGACATTTAAAGAGGGTAAAAAAATATGTTCATCATTCGTTGGACTTGTTTCTGTCAGAAATAAGAAGATAAATGTGATACCACTTCAGAGCAAATACATCCCCAAAAGGGGAGATGTGGTGATTGGTGAAATCACGGATATAAGGTTCTCAATGTGGGGCCTGGATATAAACTCCCCCTACAGCGGGCTCCTGCCGGCATCGGAGGTTTTCGGCAAGGAGAAAAGGGAACTTGAGAACGTCTTTGACATAGGCGACGTGCTCCTTTTAAGGGTAGTTGATGTGGACGAGGTCAAGAAGGTTAAACTGGGCCTTAAGGGCCGGGGCCTTGGAAAGTTCAGGGACGGAATTCTGGTATACATAACACCCACAAAGGTTCCAAGGCTCATAGGCAAAAGGGGATCCATGATAAACATGGTCAAGGAGAAGACCCACTGTGATATCGTTGTGGGCCAGAATGGAGTCGTCTGGATAAAGGGTGAACCCGATATGGAGAGGATAGCCGAGAGGGTTATATTGATGATAGACCGTGAGGCCCACACATCAGGACTCACAGACCGTGTAAGGGAACTTCTGGACAGACTCACCGGCACTGAACCCACTGAGCTGGATGAGGATGACGGGTCTGAAGTGTCTGAACCGGAGGCTCCAGTTGAGGATGCCGCGGAGATGGAAAAAGAAACAGAAACCCCTGATGACATAGGAGAATATGAAGAGGAATTATCCGAGGGCGAAGAATCAGGGCATGAAGAAGTTAAGGATGAAAATAATTCCGAGGAACAGAGGTGATTGGTATCATCACACAGGATCAGCTGAAAACCTCCCCCAGTGTCAGGGAGGATGGAAGGGCATTTGATGAACTCAGGCCCCTGAAAATTGAGGCTGGAATACTTGAAAGGGCTGACGGTTCATCCTACCTTGAATTTGGAGGTAACAAGATACTTGTAGCTGTTTATGGGCCAAGAGAGGCACAGATAAGGAAGCTGCAGCGACCTGACAGGGCAGTTATAAGGTGCAGGTACAACATGGCACCATTCTCTGTTGAGGAGAGAAAGAGACCGGGTCCAGACAGGCGCTCTGTCGAGATTTCCAAGATAACCGCGGAGGCCCTGAGGCCTGCACTGATACTTGAAAAGTTTCCAAGGTCCGTCATAGACGTTTTCATAGAGGTTCTTGAGGCAGAGGGCGGTACGAGATGCGCGGGTATCACAGCAGCATCCGTGGCCCTTGCAGATGCCGGGATACCCATGAGGGACATGGTTGTCGCCTGTGCCGCGGGTAAGGTTAACGACCAGGTTGTCCTTGACCTCTCTGAGGAGGAGGACAAGGCCGGGCAGGCGGATGTACCGGTTGCAATCCTACCAAGGACACGTGAGATCACACTTCTCCAGAGTGACGGAAACCTGTCAGAGGATGAATTTGAAAGGGCCCTTGACCTGGCAGTGGAGGGTTGCCTCAGAATACATGAGGTTCAGAAAGAGGCCCTCAGAAAGAGGTATGGTGAATAAAATGGATATAATACCTGAAATTACAAGAAAAAGTATAACAGACCTTATAAATAACAAGGAGCGAATTGATGGAAGGTCACTCCATGAGTTCAGGGACATATCCATTGAAACAGGGGTGATATCCAAGGCTGAGGGTTCCTCAAGGGTCAAACTCGGCAACACACAGATAATAGTTGGTGTAAAGCCGCAGATAGGTGAACCATTCCCTGACACCCCTGAGATGGGAGTGATACTCACAAACTCCGAACTACTACCCATGGCATCACCAACCTTTGAGCCAGGGCCTCCCGATGAGCGTTCGGTTGAACTATCAAGGGTTGTTGACCGCTGCATAAGGGAGAGTCAGATGATAGACCTTGAAAAACTCTGCATAATAGAGGGCAGCAAGGTCTGGATGCTGTTCATGGACCTCCACATAATCGACTACGACGGCAACCTCTTTGATGCCGCGGTACTTGCAACTGTGGCGGCGCTCCTCGATACAAGGATACCCACTGCGGAGGTTGAGGATGGTGAGGTCCTTATTGATAGGGAAAATATGCAGCCACTCCCCATCAACAGGAAGGCCCTAATGTGCACCTTTGCAAAGATTGGTGATGAGATAATACTGGACCCATGCCTTGAGGAGGAGGACATACTCACCGCAAGGCTGTCCATAGGGGTGACAGAGGATGGCTCCATATGCGCCATGCAGAAGGGCGGTGAGGGGGCCCTCACAAGGGAGGATGTCCTGAGGGCGGTTTCCATTGCAAGGGAGAAGGTGCCACAGCTCATCGAGTACCTTGATAAGTCAATGGCACCCTGAATCCCTAGAGGAATCAGAGGTCACCATATTCCAGTGGCTCTGTTCTCATGAGTAGTTATGGTTGGGAGGAATCGGAGGTCACCATATTCTGGTGGCTCCCCAAATCTTAAATAGTGGCCTTACAATACCTATAACATCATATTTACTGGAGTGATAAAATGGCAAGAACAAAGAAAGTTGGTATTACAGGACGTTTCGGTCCACGTTACGGTCGTAAAGCTAAAAGAGCTGTCAAGAAGATTGAAGAAGAGATGAAGAGGAAGCACGTATGCCCCAGCTGTGACAGGCCAGGTGTTAAAAGGGAGAGCAGGGGCATATGGAAGTGCAGAAAGTGTGGCGCTGTATTCACAGGCGGCGCGTACCTGCCTGTAACCCCGATGGGTAAGACAGCAGCCCGTAACATCAAGAGGATAGTTGGAGGTAAGTAGATTGTACCGTTGCGCCCAGTGCGGAACCCTGATCGACCCCAAGAAGTACATGGAGAATAAGTGCCCCAGGTGCAGGTACAGGATCCTCTTCAAGGAGGTGCCTCCTGTTAAGAGGACCATAAGGGCACGGTAGGATGCTTCTTACAACATCCAGGAAGCCCTCCCAGCGAACAAGATCGTTTTCCCAGAGGCTCTCCAGGATAATGGGCTGGAGGTATGTCAACAGGGGCAAGATGAGTATCAGGGACGTGCTCATCGAGGCATCTGGACCCGTGACTGTTGTATCTGAAAGACACGGAAACCCTTCCAGGATAACGTTCCTTGGTGAGAGGGGAGACGAGATGGGATACATCCTGTTCAACCCATCCTTTGACATCAGGGGATCCGAGAGGGATTCCACTGCTAGAAGGACAAGATCATGCCCCCCTGAACTTCAGGGCATCTGCAGGCTCATGGGTCTTGAAGTTGATCCCGAGGCATCCGGGAGCGTCTGGGAACTCAGGGAGGGTGATGATTACCCCTGGGTTATGGAGCTTTTTGATGCCACTGGCGAACCTGCAGGGTTCAAACTGCTGATAAGGGACTTTAAGACCGGTGAGTGATGTGGGTCTTAATAGAATTCAGGGATTCATTGAAATATCCACAGGAAACCCTGAATCCTCTTCAGTGGTTTACAGGGCAGTTAAGCTGGAGTTCATGGATTCTCCATCTGGAAGGTCTTCAGTTTCAGTGGACCTTGAGGATGACAGGATAACCATAAAAATCAGTGCCCGGGACACGGCATCATTCAGGGCGGCCCTAAACTCATCGCTCCGCTGGGTGAGGCTCTCAATGGATATGATGGAACTAATCCCTCCAGATCAACAGGATTCATGATTGAATTAATGAAAGGTGATAGTATGGAACTTCCACAGAATGTACAGCACCAGCTGGCCCAGTTCCAGCAGCTGCAGCAGCAGGCACAGGCAATATCTGTGCAGAAACAGACGGTTGAAATGCAGATTAATGAAACACAGAAGGCCCTTGATGAACTCTCAAAGGCTGCAGATGACGCTGAGGTATTTAAGAGTTCAGGAAACATCCTTATAAAGGTAGATAAGGGTGAAATCACAGCTGAACTTGAGGAGAAACTTGAAACTCTCCAGTTAAGGGAGAAAACCATCCAGCGACAGGAAGAACGTGTGATGAAAAAACTGCAGGAGATGCAGGTTAACATCCAGGAAGCCATGAAGGGCGCCGGGATCAATCCAGGGATGGGTAACTAATTGAGCCTTAAAAAACTCAGTGATGGGGATCTGGATGAGATATCCAGTTTCCTTTATAACACCATTTCTGATTTTATACTTGAGAGGGTCTCAGCAAAGGAGATAGTTGATATTGAGATAACTGTGAGCGTTGAATACACCGACAGGCTGGATGTTGATATCACCGCCGAGCTTCATCTCGACGAACTCTCAGATGCAGACCCCCGAATTGTTGACGAGGCAGTGGATGCTGCCTATGAGGCACTGGAGTCCTTCCTTGAAGGTTACAGGGAATGATTAGACTACGGGCTTTTCATAATTATTTGGGTTGATTGATTAATACTAATATCAGGATCATTTAAATATAAGTAATAATTTTCTTTCAAAAAGTATTTATATATCCTATGCCAACCATCATATGAGCATGAATTCCTCCTAGCTTACCAGAGTAAGCCAGCTCAACAGGGCATCCAGCTACAATCCTTTCGCTCAAAAAAAATGTCATCTGATGCCCTGTTCCTCCTCTTTTTCTAATCAAAATAAGATTTTCCTGATATCCACTCCAGGCATCAGTATTGAAGTACTCTGTGGGTTTTAAAGGGTTTCTGCATGTGGATTGTGCTGAGTTTATCTGGATTTCCAATAGTTTTAAGGGGTTTTTCCATGTGGACCGTGTTGAGTTCGTTCCCGGTGTCAAGGGTCACCCGGTAACCCATTGAGAGCCAGAATTCAAGTGCACCCCTCACATGCTTGTGCGTATGGAGGTACATCCTCCTGTACCCCATTCTGGCTGCATGGGCCTCTGCGATACCAACAAGGAGTGATGCAACCCCCCTTCTCCTGTAGTCCTCATGCACGAAGACCCTCCACAGACCCGCTGTTGTATCTGGATCATAACTGAGGCCCTCAAATTCACGGTCATAGGCGCGGAGTCCCAGGGTCCCGATTACCTTTCCACCCACTGAGGCAGAGATGAAGGTGTTACCTGGTGGATTTAGGTAGTGTTCCCTGAATTCCATGATATCCCTGTGGTAGTCTGGTATGTAACCGTAGCCAAATTCCCGCCTGATCATGTCAAACAGGAATCTTCTTATGGATTCAATTTCACTTTCTGTCTGGGGAATGGTAACCAGAATAATATCAACCACCATTCAGTATTAATTTTTAAGGGTATATATGCTCCATAGTAATACATGATTCCATACACATATTATATATGCTCTGAAGTCTTATAAAGACTGCTGTTTAATTAATTAACATCATGGAGAACCCCACATGAGCTGTTACATCTACTGGAATAAGATAAAGAGGATAGCATCCAGGCTTGAGGGGATGGACCACCACTTCGACAGGATGGATACATCCAGGGTCATACCCCTCCTTGATGAGATCGAGGAGATAGCCCATGATTCATCCATTGACTTTGAATCAGCCAGGCACATACTTGACGATGCTGAGATGAACCATGCGCTCAGGGTCATAAGAACCTTCTATGTTAACCTTGGCATGAGACTTGAACTGGAGAAGGCGGCGGAGGTTAAAGACTCAGATTCGCCATGGGAGACCCTGGAATCATTCTACTTCTACCCAAGGTACCTCCAGCTCCTCAAGAATGAGGCTGCCCTTGGAAAATTCAGGAGTGGGGAGATGGCTGTATTCATTGGGGGAGGGCCACTACCACTTACAGGGATACTCCTTGCACATATCTATGGTATGAGGGTCCATGTTGTTGAGATTGAACCTGAGATAGCTGATATATCCCGTGGTGTGATAGAGAGACTTGAACCTGGAGATGTGGATGTGATCACTGGTGATGAGACCGCACTGGCGGGTCTTGACTTTGACGTTGTTATGGTGGCTGCCCTTGCAGAACCCAAGAGGAGGGTCTTCAGGAATATACACAGGTATGTGAACCCTGATACCAGGGTTATATACAGGACTTACACAGGAATGAGGGCGATTCTCTATGCCCCCGTGACTGATGAGGATGTGGTGGGATTCAGAAGGGCGGGTATTGTGCTGCCTTCAGGTAAGGTTAACAATACCTCAGTGCTTGTTTTTAAGTGCCCGTGATGTTTCTGTTATGATCAAATCAGGGACACATGAACTTTTTTAAGCATTACCTTATCTTTTATTACTATTCTGGCAGTCCAGGCCAGATAATTATTATGAATATTAAAATAGAAAATATTAAATATGGCTGGTTTGCAATTTTAACTATAACACCATTATGGTGTTTGATAATAAATTTTCCCTCCAGCAATCAGTTCATGGGACCTTCCCATGAATCCCCTCTTTTTTTAACTGAAATTAAGTATTACATTTTGCCTTTTATCTGCCCCTAAAGTATTAACAAAATAATTATATATGTTATTACTTCTACTTATTCTGTACATTATTAAACATTACAGAAATTAAAGGAGGTGAAAAATGTTATGAGAAGACAGTATTTCATGGTTTTCATTGCTCTTCTCGTTGCTGTCGCACTGACGGGTTCAGTGAGCGCAGTAGACACAGCATGTGAGGTGGGGGTGGATGTAAAGTACGAATTTGCAGACGACAACCCCCGCATCAACCCCGACATAAACTGTATCACCGATGCAAACGGATCAAAGATCAACTTCACAAGGACCTTTGACCCGGCAGCCAACAGGACAAAGATCATTTTCAATTACCAGAACGTCACAAACACCACAAAATTCAGGATAAAGGTAACAGCACCGGGTTACAGGGACCTAGTACATGAATTCACCCTATCAACCAACCCGGTGAATCCACTGGATACCAAATACTACGCACTGCTTTCACTCAAAATGAACGCCACAGACGCCTACAAACTGGGAAGAGAGATCACCAGGAGGGCAGACCAGATCCTGAACTTCTCCCAGGGAAACGTCCTCGTCATAACAACTGCAGGTATTGTCAAGTACAGGAACGATACCACAGAGGATGTCATTGAGGGAATACTCAACCAGGCAGGCGGCCGTGTAACCTATGGTAAGGGGAACCTGCTTGTAATAAGGAAGTCACCTGTTGACCCGCTGGACACATTCTTCATACTACAGAGAGGCAGCACACTGGTGGGTGTTTACTTCAAGAATGCAAGCACATCACCGGTTGTAATCAAAACAGTCAATGGAAAACCAGTTTACACAATCGACCTTCTGAAAAACATGACTGAGGCAAACTGGAACCTTCTGGTAAGCAAATACGGAAACTACGCGTTCCCTGTTGCAAGTCTTGCAAACGCATGGATGCAGGGTGCACCATCTGATCTCCTCAGGGCCGCGGCATTCCATGGTCACATGTGCCTCGGTACCATCAGCGGTTATGCAATGAGCCTCACACTGTTAAAGTACTACCCACCGGTCATGGACTTCACCAACCCTGGATCACCAGGTGAGATAACAAGTTACGTGACAGTGGGTGTCCCAGGGGACTCAGATGACGATGCACTCCTGATGTTCCTTGACACCACACCAGGTAAGGGAGGATCCTACAGCGGATTCAACACCACGGCCACAGGTGCCGACACAAACCTTGTTGGCTTCATAAGGTGGAACCCCAACACCCTCAAGGGTGACCTCATAGTGATGAAGTTCGACAAGGAGGCACTCAGGAAACAGTTCCAGCAGCAGACAGGCAAAAAAACAGAACTCGAATTCAACGCATGGCTCATATCCAGGGTGAAACAGGACCCAACATCCCTTGTGACAATAGTGAGGGAACTTAAGAACCTCAATGCGACCCACTACTACTACCTCCTGGGAAGCGAAAACGGTGCCAACGTAACAGATAAGGTCAACAACATAACCTACCAGATTCCACCACAGATCGCCCATGGACTTGACATGGCATACATAGATAGCCTTGGACTTCCAAATGCAACCCGTGAAAACGGAACCTTCACATGGGGTAACCTGACATACGAGCAGATCAGGAAGATCGGTGCTGACGCAGCCAACCTTGCAAAACAGTTATTCCTCATAGAAAAAGGAATAAATCTTGAAAAGGACGACAGGGACCTCGTGGTACTCACATCAGCCGGTTACTCAAGGGTTAACGGTCAGGATATGAGTGCCGCCTGGGACGGAGTATTCGATGTTCTTGGTTCAAGGCTAAGCAGGGCAACACTCCTTCCAGTCCACAGACCTCTCTGGAAGCCGCTCTGGTTCACATTCGTCCTCAGGGGCTACGATGGAGTGACGATGGATGCGGTCTACATCTACTATGACCCAACAACCGGGCAGCTGATTGCAAGCAATGCATCAGACGGTAAATTTGTGAATGACATCGGACCAAGAACCCTGAACAGCACACAGCTCAGCAACAAGGTCTCAAAGGTCTTTGCAAAGGATGGCTGGTTCAACATACAGAGCATAGCAAACGCATGGAGACACGACCCACCATATGACCAGATACTGACATTCCTCTTCCACAACCATGCTTGTCCAGGTGTATCACCAGGTTACCTGATAACAGAGTACATATTCAAGAACTACCCCCTCAAGGAGGATGAGAACTACATATACCTTGGTAACACAATCTACTGCAAGGACGACGCCATAGTCTACCGCCTTGGGGTCTCACCTGGACAGGGAACCTACTTCAACCTGCGTGTTCCTGGATCAGAGAACGACCCTGAGAATGAGTATGCATACGGAGGTAACATTGAGGGAATCCTTGTGATATGGGACAACAAGAACAAGGTTGGTAAGGCAGTGGTCCTTGACTTCAAATGGCCGAGTTTCGATGTGAGCGACTGCGTCACCAGCGATGCGAAGAGGGAAAAACAGATAGCAGGTTTCATAAGCCTCTACAAGGGGGAAACACCAAGTTATCTGATCTCAGGACCTGTCGTAACCTATGACGCTGAGAGGTACATAACTGAGAGTGAACTTCAGATGATCCTCTCAGGTGCCGGTGGTCAGAACCCCATCGCCTATGTGAAGGGGCTACCTGCAAACAGGACACTTGAGGACCTCATTCCTGTGAACAATGGTGGAAGTCAGAACGGAAACCAGGGTGGTATACCTGGTGGTTCAACAGGTGGCTCCACGGGTGGTTCAAGCGGTGGTTTACCCTCAGGTTCCCATGGTAATGCAGGCCATGCAGGTTACACACCAGGTGTTGATTACAGTGCTTCACCGGCTGATGTGAGTGCAGCATCTGAGGTTTCAGAGGATTCTCCGGTGGAGGGTAAGAAGGCCTATGAGGTTACAAATGCAACCTCCACTTCCGGCGGCGCTGACTCCTCATGGTACGTCTATGGTATCGTGGGCGTCCTTGTGGCTGCTGGACTTGTGGCCTTCGGATTCCTCAGGGGCGGAGCAGGAAAATAAACACCCCAATTATTTATTTTTTTATTCGCAGGATTATTACTTTTCCTCGATTGATATTTAAATTAAGTAATATTTCAAGTTAAGTAATAATTTATTTTTAAAGTATTCTGTATAATGTAATAATAATTTATTTTTATGACATAAATCAGAGGGGTTACTGTAAATTTAAAAAAATAAAAGGAGGTGAAAAGTCATGAGAAAACAGCTCTTTACACTGACAGCAGTTCTCTTCATGATCATGCTCTGCCAGACAGTGGCAGCTGCAGATAACAGCACCGCAGGAGGTGATCCCGGAAACCTAACAGTGAACAGCACACAGGAGATCAGGGATCCTGTCGTACTTGTCATACACTCGTCAACCAGTTCCAAGATGACCAATGATGCGGCAAAGAAGGTCATGGACCTCATAAACCCCTCACAGCCAGGATACAACCCACAGAATAAGTCAACATGGACGGTCAGGTTTGAGGTAAGGACCACCACACAGATATCAAGGATGAACCCCTCTGAACTTAAAAGCCTCATTGAGTCTGCGGATATCGTTATCGCAGAGTGGCTCTTTGACTCAGGTAACTTCAGGAATGTTATGCGTGATTACCCTGAAATTGCATCTAACAGACCAAACAAGATATTCATTGTCCTTGAAAGTGACCCGGACCTCACAAACATGTCACAGATCAACGGTGTACGCATATTCCAGGGTATAGATGCCTCGGTTATCGGTAACACAGATACAAAGAACACTATCCTCTATGACCTCAAAAACTCCAACGAGGCACGCCTGAGGGCCTATGTTAATACGTACCCGCAGCTTGCACCCTGGGTGACCTATGGTCTCTACTATGCAAAGAAGGGAACCGTGAACTATGAAAACCAGTTCAAACTGCTTCTTAAGAACTTCACGGTGATGAATGGGGGCACCTGGCCATCTGAATGGGAACCAGCGGCACCCATAACCATTCCAGCGGAGATGCTCTACCGCGACGGCAGGGTCTTTACCAGCCTCGCTGATTACCTTGCAGCATACCCACTCAACGCATCACGGCCCACCATTGGAATAGCTGGCCTTGATAGCGTTCTTCTTTCAGGGGATATGGCCCACTTTGACAGCATAATAGCCAGGCTCACAGCAAGCGGAATGAATGTGATACCCGTTGTCGGGGCATATTCCGGTGTTAACGGTACACAGCCACTCAACATCTATTCGGCGATGGTCAAGTTCTTCGTCTATGACCCTGCAAACCCATCAAGGGTGATCACAGCAGCGGAGTATGAGGCCAACCCCTCAGCCTACAGGTACAGGATAGACGCCCTTGTGAGTTTCACAACATTCACACTGGGGTCTGGCTTCGTGAATCAGACCGCAGCTCTCCTTGAGAGAATGAATGTACCCGTCTTCAGGGCAATGATATCAACAAAGAGGGAAGAGGGTGAATGGTTAGTATCAGAGGACGGGCTTCTCTGGAGTGACACCTACTACCAGATAGCCATTCCAGAGACCCAGGGGATAATAGAGCCCATATTCGTTGCCGCACCAGCAAAGAGTATTGACAGTATAACAGGGGTTGAGATAGTCGCATACACACCGATAGATGAACAGATGAACTACCTGGTACAGCGAATCAGCAACTGGGTCAGGCTCAGATACCTGGCAAACTCCCAGAAAAGAATAGCACTCATCTACTACAATTACCCGCCGGGTAAGGGTAACATAGGTGCCAGTTACCTCAACGTACCTGAAACTCTCGTTGAAATACTAAGGGCACTCCAGAGCTCAGGGTACACTGTTTCAGGTTTTCCTCAGAGTGCAGAAGACCTTGTGAAGCTCCTCACCGAGAGGGGAATAAACGTTGCAACATGGGCACCGGGGGAACTGGAGAAACTTGCAAATAAAACCTCAATCATCCTCTGGGATGCAGAGGAATACTATGCATGGTTCCAGACCCTGAACCCGATTGCAAGAAAACAGGTCGTGGAGGGCCCCGTGGGTTACATTGAGGAGATGGTTAAGCTAGCGCTCAGCTACGTTTCCAGTGACACCGCATACACCGCAGCCCTCAATACCCTTGATAAGTGGTCCTCTGAGATGATGTCACTTGCAAACACCTACCCTGAGAAGGCACAGCAGGCATCAGTTCTAATAAGAAACATGACAGAAGCACTGAAGGCAGTTCTCAACAATGCAAGGACAGGTCAGAGCACAGATGCGCCGTGGAGCATGTTCTATAACTTCAAAAATGAATTCCAGAGCCTGGCAGTCCCTGGGTTCAATGGATGGGGCGCCCCGCCAGGTAATGTCATGACAGTGGAGAGAAACGGCAGAAAGTACATAGTCATACCAGGTATAATATTTGGCAACGTTTTCATTGGCCCTGAACCCCAGCGGGGATGGGAGGCAGACGTTGATAAACTCTACCACAGCACGGTCGTGGCACCACCACACCAGTACCTTGCATGGTATGCATGGGTTAACACGGTGTTCAATGCGGATGCCCAGGTCCACATAGGAAGACATGCAACATACGAGTGGCTTCCAAGAAAGCAGGTCGCACTCAGCAACTTTGACTTCTCACAGATATGTGTCAGTACAAAGCCCTCAGTCTACATCTACATCATGGACGGTGTTGGTGAAGGCATACAGTCCAAGAGGAGGGGCTATGCGGTTATAGTGGACCACCTCACACCCCCAATGAAGACAACACAGCTTTACGGAGACCTCTCAGAACTCAGAGCCCTCATTGACGATTATACAAAGACACCCGATGCAAGCCCACTAAAACAGGAGTACTTCAATTCAATAAGGAACATGGTCATAAAGCTCAACATAGCCGCAGAGATTGGTATCAGTCCAGATAACTTCACTGCAGAGGACATTGAAAGGGTTGAGGATTACCTTGTGGTCCTCCAGCAGACACTCATGCCTGTTGGTCTCCATACCTTCGGGTTAAGGTGGACCGATGAGGAGATAGCCCTCCTTGCAGCTGCAATGGTATCCTCTGATGGCGGCCCATCAAGTCCCTCACTGCAGAGGCTCATAGCATCTCTGAAGGGATGGAACTTTGACAACCTCACGGCACTGCAGGCAGAGGAGCTCAACAATATCACCATAAGCTGGGTACTCCAGGTCATGGGTGGCACACCACCAGCGGACCTTACAAACAATTCACAGGTAATTGAGCTTCTCAACAGGGCACGTGAGTACGCAGCACTGATAAGTCAGAGCTTCAGTTCAGAGATGAACTCACTTCTCGATGCACTGAACGGCGGATTTATAACACCAAGACCAGGAAATGACCCTGTAAGGAACCCCTCAGCTCTTCCAACAGGCAACAACTTCTATGCGGTATCAGAGAACCTGATGCCAACAAAGACAGCATGGAATCTGGGTAAACGCCTGGCTGACATGGCACTTGCACAGTTTGACAGGATACCTGAGAAGGTGGCAGCGGTTGTCTGGTGTGTTGAGACGGTGCGTGACGACGGTACCATGGTCTCAT
Organism: Methanothermobacter sp.; assembly: GCF_030055425.1. Lineage (NCBI taxonomy): Archaea > Methanobacteriati > Methanobacteriota > Methanobacteria > Methanobacteriales > Methanobacteriaceae > Methanothermobacter > Methanothermobacter sp. The sequence continues at coordinate 74,481 of NZ_JASFYE010000001.1, read as the reverse complement.
TTGTGCTGAGGCTGATGGGTGTGGAGCCAACATGGTCATCCACGGGGTCGGCTTCCAACCTTAAGGCGACACCACTGTCACAGCTACTCGCAGATATCAATGCAGTAAGATCTGCATCTGGACTTTCAAACTTCACAGAAAGGCCCAGGGTGGATCCGATTGTAACAACAAGCGGACTCTTCAGGGACCTGTTCCCGAGGCTCCTCATCAACATGGACAGGGCCTACAGGATTGCCCTTGCCGCTTCATACACTGAGATCGTCGCGTCCTATCCGTCACTTAAAACCTCACTTGACCATGTGCTGCAGACACTTGTGGATGCCAAGTATACAAACTTCAGGGGAAGCGAGCCCCTAACAACCAACTACATTGCACTCCACTGGATCAATGATACCCTTAGGTACATGCAGGCTGGTCTTAACGCCACGGATGCAGGTGAAATCGCCATAACAAGGATCTTCGCGCCGCCTGTTGGTGATTACGGTGCAGGTGTCAGTAAGGGTACAGAGGTATCATGGACCTGGAACGACAGAAGCGAACTTGCAGACATCTACTTCAACAGAATGAGCCATGCATACAGTGAACGTTCCTGGGGCGTTTCAATGCCCGAAACCTTTAAGGAACTCCTCAGGGGTATTCAGACGGCCTACCACAGCAGAAACACCAACCTGTATGGGGTTGTTGATAACGACGACTACTTCGACTACTTCGGCGGTCTTTCAATGGCCATCGAGATGATGAACAATGGAAGGGCCCCGGAACTCTACGTACTGAGATATGCAAACCCAGGCAATCCCAGGGTCATGTCACTGAAGCAGTTCATAGCCATTGAATACAGAACAAGGTACCTGAATCCCGAGTGGATCAGGGCAATCATGAATGAGGGGTATCAGGGGCCAAGGACCATAGCAAAGTATACATCCCACCTGGTGGGATGGGAATACACGGTGCCTGAACTCCTTGACAGTGGCTTCTGGGATGAGTACTATGACGCTGTGGTTGCAGATAAATACAATCTCGGACTGAAGACAGCCTATTCAAAGAACCCCTACGCTGCCATGGACATACTGGCACACTTTGCCGAGATGGCAAACAGGGGCCAGTGGAATGCCAGGAGTGAGCAGCTTGCATTCATCGCAGAGTGCCTTGGAAATTACGTTGCTGAGAATGGTGTTTCATGTTCAGGGTCAGTCTGCGGTGACAGGGAACTGATGAAGTGGATCAGCCAGTACATGTCCTCTGATCTCAGGAAAAAATTCACTGCAGCCCTCTACGCGGCAACAGGGGCGTCGGTGTTTGCACCTGAACCATCCGGTGATGTGAATCCAGGTGAGAATCCATCCACAGGGCCCACGACAGGTCCTTCAGGCCCTTCAGCCACTGGTGGAGGATCCTCTGGAAGAACCACCGCTGATGGTTCTGCTGGAAGAACCGCTGCGGCTTCCCAGGCAGCTGTTTCAGCATCTTCACAGGATTCAGCCGGTGAAGAGGCCGGTCAGCAGAAATCCTATGAGGTGAAGGAGACACCTTCAGCGGTTAATCAGAGAACAGAGTTCCCGTTATATGGAGTGGCGGGCATAGTTGCCATACTGGTACTTGTGGGTGTGGGATACTTCCTTGGACCTGGAAGGAGGTAGGCCCACCATAATTTATTTTTTAGAAAACATTAAATATCAGATTTAGTTTAATTTTAATAAAAATTGTTTGAATGAATTATTACTCATAGGGGGCTAATAGTAATAAGAAATCTGGTATTAAAATACTGGTTTAATACTGCAGAATAGTAATAATTTAATTTATATAGTAATTATTATAAAGTTGAAAAGAGAAGGTGTGGAACATGGACATGGCAAACCTACTGTGGCAGGCGGGAATCCTATCGGTTTTACTGATATTCGGCGTGAAGATTGGACTGGCAATGGGTTTTGCGGGGCTATCAAGGAAGATGGCCGCCCTGATAACTGCGGGTTACGGTCTGGGTATATATGGCCTCTCGGCACTTGCAAATGCCTACATGAACTCGATTCAGGGCTTCTTCAACACCTACAGTTCACTGATAACAATCATAATGGCATCTATCCTCATATTTGCCGGTGTGCACACTCTCCGTGAGTGGAAGGAACACAGGAGGGATACAGCAAAGACTGCATGCGTTGCAATGGTGGCGCCCTGTCCCTGCTGCTTCGGGGCGGTGATAGTCAGCATAATACTTGTGTCACCCATAATCGGTGTATCAGCAATCACAATCGGCAAATATTCCGGGATAATTCTGGCAGCCTTCATAGCGTTATTCTATGTATTCGCCAATGGAGTTGCATCAGCAATCAACAAACCCTACCCTGTTCTGCTGGGCAACTTCATGCTTTTTGCCGGTCTCTACTTCCTGACAGCTGCCATTGTGCTTCCAAATGTGAACAGCGCCATGAGCATGAAGATGACGCCACTGACGGTTCCAGGCATAAACACCATAATATATGTTGTGCTGGGGACACTGGCGCTTATGGGACTTGGAATTTACCTTAACAAGAGAAAGAGCACTTTCATAGAATAAGGAGAGGTGATATGATATGGTTGCAGTACCCGGCAGTGAAATACTGAGCGGCGCACTACACGTTGTCTCCCAGAGTCTCCTAATACCTGTTATAGCAGGGCTCCTGTTATTCATGGTCTATGCAATAATAACCCTTGGCGGGCTAATGTCAGAGTACTCTGGAAGAATAAGGACTGAAATCAGGGAACTGGAATCAGCTATAAAGTCAATTTCCAATCCAGGAACCCCTGAGAGGATAATTGAGGTTGTAAATTCAATGGAGATACCGCAGAGCCAGAAGGAGGTCCTTACAAATATTGCGGAAACTTCAGAACTGGGACCCAAATCAAGGGAGGCCCTTGCAAGGAAACTCATAGAGAACGAGGAGCTCAGGGCTGCAAAGAGCCTCGAGAAGACGGACATCGTGACGAGGCTCGGACCAACCCTTGGTCTCATGGGGACACTCATACCCATGGGGCCCGGCCTGGCAGCCCTCGGTGCAGGGGATATAAATACACTGGCACAGGCCATCATCATAGCCTTTGACACAACAGTCGTGGGCCTCGCATCAGGGGGTATAGCCTACGTAATCTCAAAGGTCAGGCGCAGATGGTATGAGGAGTACCTCTCAAACCTTGAGACCATGGCCGAGGCAGTGCTGGAGGTGATGGATAATGCCGCTCAGACGCCGGCGAAGGCTCCTGTCGGATCAAAATGAAGAGGACCCGATGGCCGGAAGTGCAAACCTGGTTGATGCCATGCTGGTCCTGTCTGTGGGTTTCCTCATATTCCTGGTACTCTCATGGAACATGCAGAATGTTGTATTCGCTGACATGACCCCACAGGAGCGTCAGGAAACCATGGAGGCAATGAAAAGGGCAGTTGAGGTTCAGAAGGGCCAGGAACTCAACAACACTCCCGAGACCAGTTCCGGTTCTGGTCAGGGATACGTTGAGATGGGAACCGTTTACAGGGATCCCAAGACGGGTAAGCTGATAATGGTTCAGGGGTAGCTTATCTTCTAATTTTCAGTTTTTTCTGGAAAGTTTGATGGTGATGGTTCAGATAGTTTATCCGTTCCCATTTTTGGTTTTTCTGAAAACTTTAGATGATAATGGTTCATGGTGGCTTACCATTCCCATTTTCTCTGAAAACTTTAAATATCTCAAACCCAAACTGAGTTCTGATATTTCACTTCTTCTTAGAGGTATCCATATGATTGAAGTCATACCTGTTATTGATCTGAGGGGAGGTATAGCGGTAGCCGGTAAATCAGGTGAACGTGAAAATTACAGGCCCCTCAAGACGGTGTTCTCGTCATCCCCCGACCCTGTGAACATGGCACTCTCCCTGAGGGCAGCCGGGGCGCGGTCAATCTACATAGCCGACCTTGACGCCATTGAGGGCACAGGATCCAATCTTGATCTCACAGGAAGGGTTAACCATGTGCTGCCGGTCACCCTAGACGCAGGGGTAAAAAACAGGGAGACATTCCGATTCATGCTCCAGTTTGCATCAAGGGTTGTTGCCGCGACAGAGACCCTTGAGAGTACAGAGGAACTTGAATACATCCTTAAAACCTACCCACCCGAGAGGACCGTTGTGAGCGTGGATGTTAAGGACATGAAGCTCCACTCAGAGAACATTGACCTTGAACTTGAAGAATTCAGGGACCTCCTCCTCGGCTATGAGTCTGATGTCATACTCCTTGACCTGGGGGCGGTTGGCACATCCTCAGGGTTCAACAGGAAACTCCTTGAACTCTTCAGGCCGATTATCAGGAGGATTATACCCGGCGGCGGCGTTCTACCCAGTGAGATACCTGAACTTGAGGCAATGGGTGTGGGGAAGGTTCTTGTTGGAAGGGCTCTCCATGAGGGGATGGTGAGGCCCGGGTGAACACAGAAAGGTACCTCCTTATCGGTCCTGTTAGCAGGGATCGTATAGTGAGGAGGAACTGGACAGAGTGCCGGGTGGGCGGAGCCGTTTACTACTATTCCCGGCTACTCTCACACCTTGGGGTTGACCACACGGCACTTGTAACCCTGTCAGAGGCTGACAGGCACCTTCTCTGCGAATTCCCGTCCAATACAAACATAATACCACTTTACAGGGACTCAACGGTTGAATTTGAAAATATCTATGATAACGGGGATACCTCAAGGAGAATTCAGAGGTCCAATTTTGCCAGTAACCCCATTGAAATTGGGGATATTGAAACAATTGCAGGGAAGGAGTGGACCGCCGTCCTTGCAGGTCCTCTTCTGCCCTCAGACATACCAGTGGAGACGCTGGAGTTCCTGGGAAAAATGCACAGACTCTACACAGGACTTCAGGGCTACCTGAGATACCTTGCTGGAGACATGGTCAGACTCAAGTTCAATAAGGAAATTCCGCGTGTCCTGGGGGCAGGGAACGGAGCTTTTCTTGACATCAACGAACTTCGAACAGTTTCCAGTGACATTATGGGGGCTCTTGGAACACTCAGTGAACACTGCGCTGAGGTCATAGTAACCTGTGGACCCCGGGGCTCCCTGATATCCCATAAAGGGTCCCTCATAAGGATAATGGCTGTTACTGCAGAAAGGGAACTTGACCCAACCGGGCTTGGGGATACATACATGGCTGCCTACGTCCATATGAGGAGGGCTTCTGATCCTGAGGCTGCTGGAAACTTCGCATCTCTCATGGCAACAAGAAAGCTTGAGGGAAAAATTTAAGGGAATCGCTTCCCAATGGAATGGTTTCAGATACCGAGAATCAGGGGCAGTATGATGAATGGAAGCAGCCCTGCTGCAAAGAATAGACCGAGACCTGCAAGCACCTGGTCCCTCTTATCATCCATCATACCGTTACATATGAGTATCATTCCTGTGAATCCAAGAATTGCGGGTACAGCATGTGAGTAAATCACAGACCCTGTGAATGTTCCTGCCACCATTTTTATCACGAAAAACCTGCTGTTTTAGCTATGATTCATCATCCTCTGCTTATGTTATGATTCATCATCTTAAATATTTTCGGGAGCGGCAACCCGGGCAAGATATTTAACAGTTGGTTTTCAGATATAAATATGCTGTTTATTCTAACAGGAGGAGATTGATCATGCTGCATGGTACAGAAGTACTCAAGAAGGGATTTGCAAAGATGACCAAGGGCGGCGTTATAATGGACGTTGTCAATGCTGAACAGGCTGCAATTGCAGAGGACTCAGGTGCAGTCGCTGTAATGGCCCTTGAGAAGGTACCCGCTGATATAAGGGCCTCTGGAGGAGTTGCAAGGATGGCTGATCCCAACAAGGTCCAGGAGATAATGGACGCAGTGTCCATACCTGTGATGGCCAAGGTCAGGATAGGACACTTCGTTGAGGCCCAGGTCCTTGAGGCCCTGGGGGTCGATATGATAGATGAGAGCGAGGTTCTAACCCCTGCAGATGAACGCTTCCACATAGATAAGAAGAAGTTCACTGTCCCATTTGTGTGCGGTGCAAGAAACCTTGGCGAGGCCCTCAGGAGGATAGATGAGGGCGCGGCAATGATAAGGACCAAGGGGGAACCTGGAACTGGTAACATCGTTGAAGCCGTGAGGCACATGAGGATAATGATGAGTGAGATCAGGGAGATCCAGAACAAGGAGGAAGAGGAACTCTGGGAATTCGCAAGGAAGATTGAGGCTCCCCTTGAACTTGTAAGGGAAACAGCCCGTCTTGGAAAGCTCCCGGTGGTCAACTTCGCAGCGGGTGGTGTCGCAACACCAGCAGACGCAGCACTCATGATGCAGCTTGGTGCCGACGGCGTGTTTGTTGGTTCAGGTATATTCAAGTCAGATAACCCTGAGGGATATGCGAGGGCCATTGTTGAGGCCACAGCCCACTACGACGAACCTGAGGTCATAGCGGATGTTTCAAGGGGCCTTGGCACAGCCATGAGGGGACTTGAAATCAGTGAAATCCCTGAAGAGGGTAGAATGCAGGATAGGGGATGGTAAATCCCCTTCAATTGATTAATTTTAGTTTAAACTGCCACGTAGGTTATGATGACTCTGTATGTGCCGGGGTCCGTGTAGAGGGGTACGGTTAAGTAGTAATTAATTGGAATCACTACATTAACAGCGCCCACGTATGTCCATATAGTATAAGAGGTGGTTGTAAAACTTCTTTTCGGAACCTGGATTGGCCCATATGGACTATCATATTTTATGCTGTATTTCAGATTTGAGAGGGGTATGATGTTTGAACTGTTGTTGATACTTATGAGGTCGCCGCTGGCCCTTACAGAAACTCTCAGTCTCCCACCACCTGTTTTTATGGCTACATTGGTGGCAGTATAATACTCCCTTTCTATTCCATCAGGCTCTATTGTCCCTAGGTTAAGGTTTGTGGGGTTTACAGATAAACTAACACCTATTGCAAGTGGTTCTACTGCTGACTGGTTTGCTAATGTGGTGTTCACAGTTGTGTTGTTTTTTACATCTGCAGATGCGCATCCAAGAAGGAATACTGACATTATGAGTGTTATGAGCATTATCTGACCCTTCAAGAACCCCCAACTCCTCTTTTCTCTGAGTAGGGGTATAGCATCTATATTATTAATAGTTAATTGATCGAGTCAGAGAAAAAATCAGTAGTTCATAAAGATAAAATTTAAAAAATATTAAAAAAAACAAAAATTTGTGATTTTAAACCGCCTTTTCACCGCTTTCGCCTGTTCTTATCCTCACAACCTCTTCAACTCCAGATATGAATATCTTTCCATCGCCTATGTCACCGGTCTGGGCGCTTTTCACTATCGTATCAACGACCCTATCAAGGTCCTCGTCGTTCACCACTATCTCAATCTTTGTCTTTGGTATGAGGTCTATCCTGTAGTCCCTTCCACGGTAGCTCTCGGTTATACCAAGCTGTCTCCCGCGGCCCCTTACCTCGGTCACTGTCATCCCATGGCACCCTACCTCTTCAAGGGCATTTTTAACTTCCTCGAGTTTCTCGGGTCTTATGATGGCAACTATCTCTTTCATCCTATCACCCCTATATTCTGTATCCTGTCTCCTCGTGGAGGTGGGTGTCAAGTCCCTCTATTTCCTCCTTCTCAGTTACCCTGAGGCCCACTGTGAGGTCCAGGAGCTTTCCTATCACCAGTGTAACTATGAAGGAGTAGATAGCCACAATGACAACTCCTATCACCTGTGCTGTCATCTGACCGGGGTTTCCGTAGATGAGGCCTGTTCCCAGTTCATTTATGAATGGTGCTGCGAAGATACCTGTTGCCACTGATCCCCATATACCTGACATTCCGTGTATCCCGAATACGTCAAGTGCGTCGTCGTATCCAACCTTTGGTTTGAGGTAGGATATTGCGAAGTATGATATGGCACTTGTGACGAGGCCTATGATTATTGCTGCTGGGACCGTCACAAAGCCCGCCGCTGGTGTTATTGCCACGAGCCCTGCGACTGCACCTGATATGCCACCGAGAACTGTGGGTTTACCTGTTTTGAGGTAGTCTATTATCACCCATGATAGCATACCTGCTGCTGCAGCAGTGTTGGTCACAATGAATGCTGATGCTGCCAGTCCCCCTGCTGTGAGGGCTGAACCTGCGTTGAAGCCGAACCATCCGAACCACAGGAGCGCAGCGCCTATCACTGAGTACCCAAGGTTATGTGGTAGCAGCCTTGTATCCTTCCTCTTACCAAGGAGGTATACCAGTGCGAGTGCAGCCACACCTGAGTTTATGTGGACCACTGTACCCCCTGCAAAGTCAAGGGCACCCAGCTGGGCAAGGAATCCGCCGCCCCATACCCAGTGGGCCACCGGTACATATACCAGGCTCACCCAGAGTGCAACGAATGCCAGCCATGCTGAGAATTTCATTCTCTCCACTATCGCACCTGATATGAGTGCAACTGTTATTGCAGCGAATGTTAGCTGAAAGGTTATGTAAAGGAAGTCTGGTATCGTGGGTGCGAGTTCTGCGAGTTTATCGACACCTATGCCGTTCATGAATAGGTTCGCCGGACTTCCTATGAGTCCCATTATGTCTGCCCCAAATGCAAACTGATAGCCGTAGAGCACCCATATGAGGCTTGTCACTGCGAAGGCTATCAGTGACAGGAACATCGTGTTGAGCACGTTCTCCTTTTTTGTTAAACCCCCATAGAATAGTGCCACGCCTGGAACTGTCATGAGCATCACGAGGGCCGTTGATATCAGCATCCAGGCTGTGTCACCGGAGTTTAAAACCGCGTCCATCAGAGTCATCCTCCATATAGTTGTTGTTATTATTCTGTTTTTTCACAATCTTATACTTCAATACCGGAAGGCGGAAATCAACTTCCGACACTATCACTTAGATCGTGCTCATATATAAAGATTTCGGTTAAAATTTCAGGTAAAGTGGGTGAAACTAAAATAAGTTCAAATAAGAATGTAACTTACAGAAAAATGTTAAATAAATATCAAGGGGGCTGAATTCTGGATTAATTGGTCACTGGACAGCCTTTCCCCCCTTTTCTCTCATTATCCTTAAAAAGGGGTTTTATATGATTTTTGATCCATTATATGGCCTTTTTCCCCCTTTCACCGGTTCTTATCCTCACAACATCAAGCACATCAGTTATGAAGATTTTTCCGTCTCCAATATCTCCTGTTCTTGCGTTTTCGGTTACTGTTTCAATCACCTTTTCAAGGTCCTCTGAGTCAACCACCACTTCAATCTGGACCTTTGGGATCAGGTCAACGCAGTAATCCATACCACGGTAACTCTCACGGATACCCATCTGCTGGCCCCTTCCCCTCACATCTGAGACGGTCATTCCGTGAATTCCAACCAGTTCCAGGGCATCCTTTACATCCTCAAGTTTCTCTCTTCTGATAATGGCTGTGATCCTCTTCATTGATCTTCACCTCTCTGTGAAATCTCCTTTATGTATATTCTCTTGCCCATATTTAAATCACTGATTATGTCAGTCTGTAACCGGTTTCCTCATGGAGGTTTATGTCGAGACCCTGAATCTCATCCTCCCTTTCAACACGAAGCCCTCTCCATTTCTTAAGCAGGCTGGCAAGAATGTATGTAACTGTGAAGGTGTAGATGACCACAGTAACAACACCGATAACCTGACTTGTGAACAGTGTGGTGCTTCCTGTTATGAGGCCACCACCACTGAGGGCGGGATTAAGTGATGGTATTGCAAAGAGGCCCACCCCTATTGTTCCTATAACACCTGAGACTCCGTGAATTCCGAAAACATCCAGGGCGTCATCATACCCGAGGAGGGGCTTGAGCCAGGACACAGCAAGGTAACAGATCACGGCGGCCAGAAACCCAATGAAAATAGATGCACCTATATCCACGAAGCCAGCTGCAGGGGTTATTGATGCAAGGCCTGCAACTGCACTGAAAGGGCTCCGAGAAGGGTTGGTTTTCCGGTTTTAATTCTGTCCATCAGCATCCAGCCGAGCATACCTGCTGCAGCAGAGGTGTTTGTTACAATCATTGCATCTGTGGCAAGGTTACCTGCTGAAAGGGCTGAACCTGCGTTGAATCCGAACCATCCAAACCATAGAAGACCGGTGCCTATCACCGAGTATCCAAGGTGGTGTGGCATCAGTTTCTGGTCATACCTTGGCCCGATGACCAGTGCAAGTGCAAGTGCAGCAATACCACTTGTAAGGTGCACCACTATTCCCCCTGCAAAATCATAGACACCGAGGCTCTGCAGAAATCCACCGCCCCATACCCAGTGGGCCACAGGCACGTATATGAATGTGAACCAGAGGGGAATGAAGATGATCCATGATGAAAATCTGATCCTCTCAACCACAGCACCTGATATCAGGGCAACGGTTATGGCAGCAAATGTCATCTGGAAAATTGCAAAAAGGCCCCCTGGAATTGTGGGAGCATACTCTGACGCTGATTTAAGGGCTGTAAGACTTATGCTGCTGATCTGGCTCCCTATTATCCCTGAAATGTCGCCTCCAAAGATAAGGCCATAGCCAAATAGAAACCACAGCAGACTGACCACGCCAAAGGATACAAACGATAGAAAAATTGTATTGAGAACATTTTCCCGTTTTGTGAGGCCTGAATAGAACATTGCAACGCCTGGTATGGTCATCAGGATTACCAGGGCCGTTGATATCAGCATCCAGGCTGTATCACCAGAATTTAACATTCATTATCACACTCCTTTTTTTGATACCCATATAATAAACCTGACTATATAAGGATGCCGGTAACCTCTTTCCGAATGCCATGCCAACATTAAAATATCAGAAAAATGAGAAAAACAGTAAGAGGTGTTTCATTGAACTCAACAAAAAAGGGAAGGCTCTTTGCAGTGCTCATGATAGCTCTTGTTGCATATGGCTTCTCATCCACAGTATGCATCTTCATAAAACCATCCTTTGCAGTTGAATTCCCCACAGACATCCTTCCCTCCGATGAGAAGATAGAACCCATAGGAAACCCTGATTTCCAGCCGGTAGTCCTGAGGAAACACATAATGAACGTCACCAACAACACAACCAATGAGACAGAGGTCATATTCTATACTGATAACAGAACAAACAGAACAGCGCCGGCCAGCATGGACCAGAACCAGGATCAGTAATCCACAGCCAGATTATGTTCATGAACACTTTTAAACAGCAATTTTTTTAAACTGAAATTTTAGAAATAGATACATATGACCATATTTTAAGGTGATCACGTGCCAGCAAACACTGTGGGAGAAAGAATAAAACAGCTCAGGGATAACCAGAACATCACACTGGAGGAACTTGCAGAAAGAAGTGGAGTTAATAGGGAACTCATCAAGAAAATAGAGGAGGGAGACATTCTACCATCACTCACACCCCTCATAAAGATCTCAAGGACACTTGGAGTGAGGCTCGGCACACTCCTTGATGACAGGGTTCAGGATGAGCCGGTTATAGTCAGAAAGGGAAAAACCCAGAGGGTCATACACTTCTCAGGCTATGAGGAGAGTGCAGATACAAGCAACCTCAACTTCCACTCCCTCGGTGCCGGCAAAAGCGACAGGCACATGGAGCCGTTCCTGATCGACGTTGAACTCCACAGCGACGACTTCGAACTATCATCCCATGAGGGGGAGGAGTTCATATACGTCCTGGAGGGTGAAATAGAGGTCATCTATGGACAGGAGAAGTACAGGCTCGGTGAAGGGGACAGCATATACTATGACTCTGTTGTACCCCACCACCTCCACGCAGCAGGGAAAAATGATGCAAGGATACTGGCAGTTGTCTACACACCATTCTAGCGGCTGATAGAATGTTCAGAATCACGGTGACACCACGTTTTGGGGATATAGATGGTCTCAGACACGTTAACAACACTGTCCTGGCGGTCTGGTTTGAGAAGGGAAGGAACCCCATCTTCAGGATGTTCACACCCGACCTTGACCTCAGCTATGAGAAGTGGAAACTCATCCTTGTAAGGACAGAATTCGACTTCCTTGCACAGATGTACTATGGGAGTGACGTGGAGATAAGAAGCTACATAACACACATAGGAAACTCATCCTTCACCATAGGCCACGAGGCATGGCAGGACGGTGAACTAAAGGCAAAGGGTAAGGCTGTCCTGGTCCACTACGATTTCATTGAACAGAGGAAAAAGCCAATACCCCCTGATATAAGGTCACAGCTTGAAGAACACCTTGTGGAAGAGGATTAACATACAAAGGTGGATTTATGGTTTTCACTGAGGAAACAATAGGGGAATTTTTTGAAAAACAGGTTGAAAGGTACGCTGATAAGGAGTTCATAGTATACCCTGACAGGGATTTAAGGTTCACCTACCGGGAATTCAATGAGAGGGTCAACCTCCTTGCAAAGGGCCTGTTATCCATCGGGATAAAGAAGGGTGACCACGTGGGTATCTGGGCCACCAACGTACCGGACTGGCTGACGTTCCTCTTTGCAACAGCAAAGATAGGAGCGGTTCTTGTAACGGTGAACACTGCCTACAAGAGCCATGAACTTGAATATGTCATGAAACAGTCTGACATGAAGGCAATAGCCATCATAGATGGCTTCAGGGACGTTGACTACGTCCAGACACTATATGAACTGGTACCTGAACTCAAAACCCAGGAGAGGGGTCACCTCCGGAGTGAAAGGTTCCCTGAACTTCGAAGCGCCATATACATAGGGGCCCAGAAGCACAGGGGGATGTACAACACCAATGAACTGATGCTCCTGGGTAAACACGTCCCTGACAGTGAACTCCGCAGTGTGATGTCAACCCTCAGGAACACCGATGTCATAAACATGCAGTACACCTCTGGGACAACGGGTTTCCCCAAGGGGGTAATGCTCACCCACAGGAACATACTCAACAACGGCTACTACATCGGTGAGAGACAGAAATTCACCGAGGAGGACCGTCTCTGTCTACCGGTACCACTATTCCACTGCTTTGGAATAGTTCTGGGCGTGCTGGCCATCCTTACACATGGCGGGACACTTGTCATGATAGAACTCTTCGACCCCCTACTGGTACTTGCAGCGGTGGAAAAAGAGAGGTGCACCGCACTCTACGGTGTACCAACCATGTTCATAGCAGAGTTCACACACCCGATGTTTGACATGTTCGACCTTTCATCCCTCAGAACAGGTATCATGGCGGGATCACCCTGCCCCATAGAGGCAATGAAGCGCGTCATGAATGACATGAACATGAAGGAGGTCACAATAGCCTACGGCCTCACAGAGGCATCCCCGGTCTTCACACAGACAAGTGTGGATGACCCCATAGAGAAGCGTGTCGAAACCGTTGGAACACCCCTGCCACACATTGAGGTCAAGATAGTGGACCCTGAAACCGGCGAGGAGCTGGGCCCCGGCGAACCCGGCGAGATATGCTGCAGGGGCTACAACGTCATGAAGGGCTACTACAAGATGCCTGAGATGACAGCTGAGGCCATAGATGAGGATGGGTGGCTCCACAGCGGGGACCTTGCGGTGATGGATGAGGACGGATACTACTCAATCGTTGGGAGAATAAAGGACATGATCATCCGGGGCGGCGAGAACATCTACCCGAGGGAAATCGAGGAGTTCCTCCACACAATGCCAGGTATAAAGGACGTGCAGGTTGTGGGGATACCCGATGAGAAGTACGGTGAAATAGTCGGTGCCTTTGTTATCAGGGAGGACGGTGCAGACATACTGGAGGAGGATGTCAGGGACTATGCAATCCAGAGGATAGCAAGGTACAAGGTCCCGAAACACGTTTTCTTTGTTGACGAGTTCCCTCTCACCGCAAGCGGGAAGGTCCAGAAATTCAAACTCAGGGAGCTGGCAGTTGAACTCCTCAAGAAGAGGAAGGAAGGCTCCTGACCCTTAATTTTTTGAGAGATATAATGATAGTCCTGAATCGAAGGAAAAGATCAGTTGATTTTATACCCGCCGGAAGTCCCAGGGGCGCTCTCAACACCCGTAGAAAGCCCGGGTACTGGGGGAAGCTGAAAATCAAAAAAACCTCCTCTGGCCCCAGAATAGCAAGGTTCACTGTGGAGAAAAATGAAAGGGAAACCCTTAGAAAACCCTCAGAGGCCATAAAACTCCTCAGGAAACAGGCCGTGTTTCTAACGGGAGGTGATGAGGAACTTGAAGAACTACTAGGGAATCACGGTATCAGGTACAGGTATGCAAGGGTATGCCAGCACTGCCTCCATGAGGGCTATGTGACCCTTGTGAGCTCAAGGGCATCAACGAAGCATGAAGGCCAGATCATATGCTCAAGGTGCGTCGATGAGGTAATAAGAAGGGAGCTCAAACTGGCGGGCATGGATAAATCAGCCTTCAGAAACTTCAGGAGGCTGATCAGGAGGGGTGTAAGCCTTGAGAGGGTCCTTGAGATGATGTCACCCAGATTCGACCCGTTGGCGAACCATGAACTGACGCTCTATGATATGGTAACGGCAACAGCAGACAGAACCCCAAAGGTGCCCATTGATCGCCTTGAGCTTCCTGAGAAATTTAAGCGGATTCTCAGAAGGGAGGGTAGCAGGGTGCTGAGGCCAGTGCAGGTCCTTGCAGTCGATGCTGGTCTCCTTGAGGGCGCTAGTCTTATGGTTGTATCTGCAACCGCAAGTGGAAAGACCCTTGTGGGGGAACTTGCAGGTATCCCCCGGGCAATGAGGGGTGAAAGGTTCATCTACCTCACACCACTAGTTGCCCTTGCAAACCAGAAGTACAGGGACTTCAAGAAGAGATACTCTGCACTTGGACTTAAAACAGCCATAAAGGTTGGTATGAGCAGGATAAAGGCAAAGGGTGAGCTGCGAATTCCTGATACCGATGCGGCTGACGCTGATATAATAGTTGGTACCTACGAGGGGATCGACTACCTACTGAGGTCAGGAAAGGCCGGTATCTTCGGTGATGTGGGTGTGGTCGTGGTTGATGAGATACATACCCTTGAGGATGAGGAGAGGGGGGCAAGGCTCAACGGCATGATATGGAGGATAAAAAGGTTATTCCCCAACGCCCAGATCATAGCGCTCTCTGCAACAGTCAAAAACTCCGCGGAAATAGCATCAGATTTTGGCCTGAAGCTGGTTGAATACGATAAAAGGCCAGTGCCACTTGAAAGACACATCATATTCTCAAGGAGCGGTGAGGAAAAGAAGAACCTCATACTGAGGCTTGCAGCACGCGAGTTCTCCTCGAGTTCAAGGAAGGGGTTCCAGGGACAGACCATAATATTCACAAACTCAAGGAGGAAAACCAGGCTCATTGCAGAGTACCTCACAAGGAACAGAGTCAGTGCAGCAGCATATCATGCAGGCTTATCTTACTCTGAGAGGCAGCGGATAGAGAAGGCCTTTGCATCCCAGAAACTCGCCGCAGTTGTCACCACAGCGGCACTTGCAGCTGGAGTCGACTTTCCGGCATCACAGGTTATATTTGAAACGCTCCTCATGGGTAACCGCTGGCTCACCCCAAATGAGTTTTCACAGATGCTTGGACGTGCTGGCAGACCATCCTACCATGACCGGGGTGTTGTCTATGTTCTTGCAGAAATCGGTATGGAATTTGATGGTGATTCCGAGGAGTCTGTGGCTCTTGAGCTCCTTGAAAGCGGTCCCGAACCTGTTGAGGTTCAACATACAGATGAAAATGTTCTTGAAAATATTCTGGCGGATATAACGTCGGGGGCCATTAAATCGGAGTATGATATTACCTATAAGTCTTCAGGGTCCCTGGAAGAGGACATGGCGCTTGATTTCCTTGAGTCATCTGGTCTTATAAGCAGGAAAGGAGAACTCAGGGCAACTGATTATGGAATGGCCGTCTCCATATCATTTCTAAATGTTGAGGATGCGGAGTACATAAGGAGGAACCTCAAATCCAGTAGAAAGCCTCTTGATATTGCGGTTGAACTTGAACCATTTGAGGGTGCGTATCTCTCAGTAAGAATGCACAGAGGATTAACGAGGGCAGTTGGAGCCAATGTTTCAATCCGATTGACAGCGGATTCAACCCTTGACATAATATCCAATGGGGATAATCTCATAAAACTTGATAAAAATCTACAGGAGGCTGTTCTTGGAATACAGATGGATTTTCTTTCATGTGAATGCACGGATAGACCCTTCTGTGGGTGTATTCAGCAAAAATTATCGGAACATATACTTCGGGAGAGAATGAGTGGCAGGGACCCAAGGGATATAAGTAAGGGGCTTCTATCAAAGTATCAGATTCAGGCGTATCCTGGAGATGTTTTCAGTTGGCTTGATACGATTGTGAGGAAACTTGAGTCAATGGGAAGAATTGCGTTTGCATTTAAAAAGAGAGCTTTTTTAACAGAATGTTCAAAAATTGTAAGTGCAATAGAAAATGGCGAAAAATTCTAGTTTTTAAATTTCAAAATGTTATAAATGTATATGATGGCTGCAATGATAATGTAACCAATTACGGTCTGATCGAGAATGCCTGTTTCAACGGATATAAGAAAATAAGACATTATAAGTGAGTAGAGCATGATGTAAAATGTATCCCCTGTTTTCTTCATTATTCTGTATCCAACTCCAGTAATGAAACCAAATATACTCATTCCCACTGCAACCCCTATTGTGCCGAAATCCACAAGCATCTGTCCAAAGATTGTTGGGGTAATTGTTACACCGCCTCTCCAGGAAATTAATTTAGCAATTAAGGCCCTTGGCCCGTTTCCCGCACCGGGTATCATGCTTAGTGCTAACTTTCCATGAAGAGCACCCGTTAGTCCTGAGAGATGGGATAATAAATCAAGAACATTGAGAGTAAAGGCCGCGCGTATCTTAAGAAAGTCTAATGCGCTGAGATTGTTTAGTGAGTATTCCTCTATTGATCTAATATAACCTATACCCATAATGAAAAGTATTACAAAAATGAATGATGCGAGGATTTCCCATATTTCAAACAAGTCACTGTAATAACCCATGATGGCAATTATTAGGATAATTGAGACCAGTGGTGTTCTATAACCAAGTAGGCCAAGAATTATAATACAAATGAGGGTCAATGTGATAATTCTGAATTTAGCTGCTGGTTTGTTTATAAGCCCTTTTTTCATTTTATTAAGAATGTGAGATGACATCATGGCTATTCCAGGAATCATAAAGAATGCTGGGATTGTGAGTTTGGGGTTAAGGGCATATCTAAGGTTAGGTTTTAGTATTGGCAGACCGCCAACGGCCATGATTGTTATAACAAAGAATATTATGCCCACTATAAAGAGTGTAAACCCAATGGAATTGATGTCTTTACTGTCAAATTCCAAGTAGAACTTCACATCTTTCAGGAGTAATTTAGGAGTTAAGAGAGAAAAGAAAAGGAAAAATAAAAAACCAATAAATATGTTTAACTGCAATCCCAATGAAATGGGAGTCGCGGCGATTATCATGAAGAGGGAAAAAGCTACAATGAACAGTGGAGGAGCGAATATGTGTTCTTTAAGTATACTGCTCTTTTCAAGGAATTTTAGAAATTTGCCGGTGGGATATGCTCTCCTGATATAACTGTCTAACCACGTTTTCTCGATTTTTAAGAAGATTTTCGTGATTATACTGAATATGGCCATACTTTTTAAGTTGTATTCGACCTTTCTGCAGGTTTTTACTGCCATATTGTAAATTTGACTCATATAACTTGTGCTCCTGTCTTTTCTATCTATTAAAGTGTGTTTAGGTTGACAATTTTGATAACATTGTATTTGCTTTTTATCTTTTCAATTGTTTCGCTATCTGCATCATATACTCTTAGTGTTATGAAATCAGTCTGCGCATTTAGATCACCTAGAATCTCATCGGCTATTTTTAGAGTTCTTGGTGTTGCTTTAAAGATTACTATTCTTTCATTTGGAATATCAAGTGTAATGGGTACGTATTTTTCTTTTAGGTATAATTCGGTTGAAATTTTTTGGAATCTGGAGACATCAGCGTCTTTAATGGGTATGTTGGTGCTCAGTTCATAATTTCTCGTGGGAATATCTAAAATTAAGTCGGATAGTCTGTTGATATATCTTGGGCTAATAACAATATCAACAGCATTTTTTTCCCCTTTGGACTCCAATGTTATTGAATCTATATAAAAATCTGCAAACTTATTCTGATATGGTCCTGCAAGTATTTTTTTCCCATTAACATTTAGCAGAATACACGGATTCCCATTGATATAACCAACCCATAAGACTTCTCCTTTTATATCACCCTTCTTTTTATTTAATGAATTGTAACCACTGATTTTGCTCTCAACGATCTTGCCTCTACCATAAAGCTCACTGTACTTCATGGCAACTTTTCCCATTTCTGAACCATCAAATGTAAGTACTTCAACATTTGAGTTTGTATCTGAAGTTTTCATGAACCCATAAACCACGATTAAACCTAAAAATATGACTATTGCAATGTCAATTATTGTTAAATTACCAATTTTTTTCATTTACATCTCTCCTATATTTAATAATGTTAGTAGGTTATCTTGAGCAAGGGAGCAGCTTATATGTTAGTTTCATGACCTTTTAATATTTTAGGTGATGTCTGGGAAAGTGGTGGGGGTAATGTTTAAGAGAGTTTTTTATATTTCTGTGTTATGTTGAATTTCTTATTAGACGTCAGGATTTGTGATGAGCTAATACAATTAATAGCTACTCAAAGTACTAGTTGGGACACTTCATATCACGACATGACCCTGCATATTCAGGAAACCTCAGAACCTCATTCATTTTGCTTCCATACCTGTAGATGGTTATTCCCTTGCACCCGAGTTCATATGCTGCCCTGAATACCCTCTCAGCGTCCTTTATGGTTGCATCAGGCGGAATATTAACGGTTTTTGAGACGGCGTTATCCACATGGCGCTGGAAGGCAGCCTGCATCTTAACATGAAAGACAGGGTCGATTTCATGGGCTGTTACAAAGAGCCTCCTGATTTTATCTGGAACCCCTGAGACTCCCTGCAGAGTGCCCTTTGATATTATCATTTCAAATGCATCCATTTTCAGCTGCCCCCTGGCGATTCTTTCAAACAGGGGATTTATTTCACTGAATTTTCTGCCTAGAATGTTTCTTGTGAATGAAACCGCAAAGAGGGGTTCGATGCCGCTGCTTGTACCTGCTATTATGCTGAGGGAACCTGTGGGTGCAATGGTTGTCAGTGTGGCGTTTCTCATCCCCTCGAACCCCATTTCATCCCACTTGCTCCCTGAAAATTCCGGAAACGATCCCCTTTCATCTGCAAGATTAGATGAGGCCCTCCTCGCTTCACCCTCTATGAAGGACATGATTCGCTCAGCCACCCCAAGGGCCTCTCCTGAATTGTAGGGGACACCCAGCTTTATGAGCATATCAGCGAATCCCATGACACCAAGACCGATTTTCCTTGTCTTGAGTGTCATCTCCCTGACCTCAGGGAGCGGGTAGCTGTTGACGTCTATGACGTTGTCAAGGAAGTGCACCGCTGTATGGACGGTTCTTCTGAGTCTTTCCCAGTTCACACCGGAAGCCGAAACCATTAATGAGAGGTTGATTGACCCGAGGTTACATGACTCGTAGGGGAGAAGGGGCTGCTCACCGCAGTTGTGGACAATGAAACCGTTGGCAGTGAAGGCATTTGCACCTGCAACACAGGCATCATAGACATCCTCATAACCCTTACTTTTAAGGGAAAGAAAGGTGGAGAACCTCTCCCCTGAGTTAAAACTGCTCCCCGAGTCCATAACAAGCATATCACCCCTTTCAAGGTCGCAGGCGGCCTTCCATACTGGTTTATCCTCCATTACCAGCACCGGGTGATCATGGGTCAACTTTAAACTGTAACCCTCCCTGGTTCTGAGCTCAAAAACCTCTCTGTGCCCTGTTTTAAAGAATCCTGAAGTGGAGGGATACCCTGAGCCATTGACAACCGCCATGAATGCTCTGCCCTCAAGTTCATTTACCGGGAGGGGACCCTCTGAGGTCATTATCAGGGTGTCACTGGATATGCATGGGTTGGTTGCCTCTATCCTCCCAAGGGAGGGTGTGGGATTGTACTGGTTTATCCTGTCCTCAAATATCATTCCGGGATCCCCTGACCTCCAGGCGGCCTTTACAATCCTCCTGAATATCTCCCTGGATGGTACTGAGTCAACGGTTTCACCGTTCCTAGGGTTTATGAGGTCAATCTTCCCGTCCTCCATGAACCTGTCAGGGACAGAAACAGAGAGGTTGAAGTTTCTGAGGGGCCCCTCTGATGTCTTGGCGTCTATGAATCTGAATATGTCCGGGTGGCTGATATGGAGCACCCCCATGTTTGCCCCACGTCTCCGTCCACCCTGCTTTATAACCTCAACTGCAACGTCGAATATCCTCATGAATGACACGGGACCTGAGGCCACGCCCATCGTTGATGCAACGGTGTCCCCCCTTGGTCTGAGTCTGGAAAATGATAATCCAACGCCCCCACCTGATTTGTGGATTATTGCCATGTTCCTGAGGGATTCGAATATGCTCTCAATTGAATCATCAACGGGGAGGACGAAACATGCTGAGAGCTGGTTTATCGGCGTACCTGCATTCATGAGGGTGGGTGAATTCGGGAGGAACTCAAGATTCCGCATAACCGAATAGAAGAGTTCCTCTGCCCTATGGCTGTCTGAACTATACATCTCATCTGCAGATGCAACTGCCCGGGCAACCCTCCTGAACATCTCCTCAGGGGTCTCTACAACATCACCACTTTCGTTCTTCAGGAGGTACCTCTCCTCAAGCACCTTCAGGGCGGTTTTTGTTAAATTTATCATCATTAAGAGTTATATGGAGCCCTCTATGTTAGCATCTCCAGGAGCTCCCTGACATCGGATATGACACTCTCAATGGCATCATCAAGTATTCTCTGGCCAAGAACAGGGTCAGGGTTTATACCCTCCTTTTCACAGATTCTTGCAGCCCTATCAATACCCTTATTAGCCTCTCTGGCCTCCCGGAGACCTATCATTCCTATTTCAGGATAAAGTTCTGGTCTGCATTCTTCAAGTCTCCTGAGGTCCGCTATGCCCAGTATTATTCCAGCGGACAGTTCACCGCTTCCTGCGTGGGGACCCTCGATCTCAACGATTCTGTTATTCCAGATTATTTCCATGTCAAGTTCATCCATGAGATCCTCAATGAAGTCCTCAAGCTGGTTTCCGCCATGACCATTTACGATAACAGTTGCGTCGATGTTCAGGCGTTTTCTGGCCTTTCTCAGGGCTGGTTTCAGGTCTCCTTCCAGGAGCTCATCCCTGTCAACGTGGATGCCATGTTTAACATATGGAAACTCGGTTGCACCGTAGATTATCCCGAGGAACTTTGCCCCTGTCCTGAGGGAGGCCTCCAGGGCCACGTAGGATGCTATCTTGGCATCGGTGTCTATTGGGAGGAGCGGGCCGTGGTTCTCAAGGTGTGAACCCAGGGCGAGTATACCCACCCGGTGGACGTCACCTGAGATTACATTACCTGCATCAAGGTTGAGTTCAACCACCCTTCACACCTCCAGGTCCCATATTGCATCTCCAATGTGGTGGATGGTTTTGATGGCCTTTCCAGAGTCATTTTCTATCATTTCAGGTCCGCTTATGAGGCTTATTCCCACTGCAAGGGGTTTTTTGTGTTTTTCGTCCACCACGATGACGATGTCATCTCTTTCAATTTCAGGGTCAGCATCAACTATACCTGGACTCATCACATCGGCCCCGTTTGCAAGGAACCTCACGGCCCCCATATCAACCACCACATAACCCTTTTCTATATCCTTCATATGGATGGCCCCCCTCAGGGTGGGAACGACCCTTCCACCCATGAACATGAGGAGAGACTCTCCATTGATGAGTATTATGTCGTTTTCATCTGTCTCTATTATCTCAACGGTGGCCTTTCTGGGTATGAGCAGGGAGAATTCCCCTATCTGGTCGAGAATCTCCTTCATTTTCTTTTTCTTTATATGGTACCTCTTTTTGATCTTCACATTCACACCCTGGAAATTTCATGAGAACCTTACATATCTATATGGTTTAATCCATTAAACCAGTTTACCCTCTAATCTGCAATTTATTTAAAGAGTAAGATTTATGCCATTATCGTTGTGAGAAAACTTATATACTAGTAAAATAGAAAAATGGAGTATCTGACTGGAAGATTCTGGCTTGTTAGTTAGATTTAAATATAATCTGACCATATTTTAATCTAGGATAGGTGATAGATGTGAGTTCACAGAGAGTTAACGTACAGAGACCACTTGATGCTTTGGGTAATTCACTGAATTCCCCTGTGATCATCAAGCTTAAGGGTGACAGGGAATTCAGGGGAGTTTTAAAAAGCTTTGATCTCCATATGAACCTCGTGCTGAATGATGCAGAGGAACTGGAGGACGGAGAGGTCACAAGGAGGCTTGGAACCGTCCTTATACGTGGAGATAACATAGTCTACATATCCCCGTAGGGTGATCCGGGAATACAGCTTTGATTTATATATGAATAAAGGAAGCATATATTTAAATTAACAGGTTTTAACTGATTTTCAGGAGGATTAGAACATGAAAGGTACTCCATCATTTGGTAAACGTAACAAGAATCTCCATATAAGGTGCAGGCGCTGCGGTAAGAACTCATACCACGTGCGTAAGAAGGTATGTGCAGCATGCGGCTTTGGTAAATCACGCCGCATAAGGCGCTACAGCTGGCAGAATAAAAAAATTACAGGCCAAAGGTTGAAATAAATGGATAACAAGGGCCCTGTTGATGTGCGGATAATTGTTGAGGGAGCCTCTGACGTTGAGAGTGTTTCAAGGGCACTGCAGAGGGTATCCCTCGGCGCCAAATACCATATAACCATATCATCCATAGTGCCAACAACAAGCCTTGAAATAGCCATGAGGGCTGTTGAGGGTGCGGATATTGTCCTCATAGCCACTGACGTTGACCAGACAGGGCGGGAACTGGCTGATAAATTCCGTGAAGCCCTTAAGGGTCACGTTGGGCACATTGAGAGGATGAAACTCCCCTACGGTCATGACGTCGAGTACCTCGACCCTGACCTCATAAGGGAGGAAATAGAAAACGCCATCATAAGGGCCGGACTCCAGACACTCTCCAGTGTTAAAAATCTGAGGAACATGAAGGAGAGCCTTGAAGAGTGTCAGGAGAGGCTTAATGAACTGATGGCCGAAAACAGTACCCTCAGGGATGAAAATATTAAACTCCTCGGTGAAGTTGAGGATGGTGAGAGGGAAGCAGAATCCCTCAAAGAGGAGATAAGGGTCCTCGAGGAGAAATTAAAGGTCCTTGAGGAGGATTATTCCCGGCTCAAAACTCGTTTTTCTGAACTTGAAGATAAGGAACTTCTTGAGACCTTCTCAATAGGGGAACTCTGGAGAGAAACCTTTGGAGAGGAACCAGATGACCCTGAGAAGATTTATTTTGTAACTGATCACATCAAACCTGAAGGCATAATCCTTGGCCAGGGCTTCATCGCGGCACCATCAAGGGAGGATGCTGTTGAGTGGCTTAGAATAGTTAAATCGGCCATGGTGTTCACTGAAACCGATGATGAATCACCCTAGACCCGGGAACTTAAAACCTTCTTGTTGGGAGAATCTGAAGTGAGAGACAAATGTGGTATTGTAGGGATTTACTCACAGGATAAAAACATCAGCGTGGCCTCCCAGATCTACTATGCACTCTATGCCCTCCAGCACAGGGGACAGGAATCCGCAGGGATCTCAACGTTCAACGGAAGCGACATGCTGACCCACAGGGGCATGGGACTTGTCTGTGACGTCTTCAACCCCGAGAAACTGGATGAACTCGAGGGGAATGTCGGTATAGGTCATGTCCGTTACTCAACCACCGGTGAATCCAGAATTGAGAATTCCCAGCCATTCTGGAGTGAATTCCAGGGAGGTAAAATCGCCATAGCCCACAACGGTGACATAATAAATTCAATGGAGCTTCGGGATGAACTGGAGGATGAGGGCCACTCATTCATATCAACCACCGATTCAGAGGTGATATGCCACCTTCTGAGCAGGGAATATGAAAAAAAACCCAACATGATAGGTGCCATAAAGAGGGTTTCAGAGCAGCTTGTCGGGTCCTACTCCCTCGTGGTCCTCTTCAATGGGGACCTCTACGTCATAAGGGACCCTGTTGGTATAAAACCCCTGGCATTTGCAAGGAAGGGAAACACCCAGATGGTTGCCTCTGAAACCGTGGCCTTTGATGTTATAGGGGCCGAGCATGTGAGGGATGTTCAGCCAGGGGAGATACTGCACCTCAACAGGGGCAAGTCCTACTGGGTTGCCAACGCACCCAACACCAGGAGGGCCCACTGCATGTTTGAGTACGTCTACTTTGCAAGACCCGACAGTGTCATAGACGGCCGGAACGTCTACAGGGTCAGGCTCAGTATAGGGGAGGCCCTCTACCGTGAACACCCCGCCGATGCCGATGTGGTTGTACCGGTACCTGACTCCTCCATCCCGGCGGCCATAGGCTACTCCCGTGCATCAGGGATACCCTACGGTGAGGGGCTCATAAAGAACAGGTACGTTGGCCGCACATTCATAATGCCCACACAGGAGGAACGCGAAACAGCGGTTAGACTCAAGATGAACCCCATAAGGTCAGAGCTTGAGGGTAAGAGGATAGTGCTCATCGATGATAGCATAGTGAGGGGCACGACCTCCAGGGCACTCATCGATATAATCAGGGATGCCGGGGCAGAGGAGATACACCTGCGTATAGGATGCCCACCCATAAAGTCCCCCTGCTACTATGGTATAGCCATGGCAACCAGGAAGGAGCTTATAGCATCAAGCAGGGATGTTGAGGAGATAAGGAAGATAATAGGGGTTGAGTCCCTGGGTTACCTGAGTATCGAGGCACTCGTTGAATCCATAGGTATCAAGAAGGGTTTCCTGTGCACGGGTTGCCTGGATGGGGACTACCCGACACCTCTCCCCTCGGATATAGAGGAATATGAGGCACTGAGGTCCTGCCTCTAGCTAAGCATAAAAGATTTAACGTGGACATGATGTCTGATTTCACTTTTTTCTGTTTCAATAAATTTTTCAACGTGATCTAAATGCCTGAGCTTCTATCACCTGCAGGTGACTTCCCATCCCTGATGGCAGCCCTTAAGTCGGGTGCAGATGCGGTTTACGTGGGCCTTGAGGGCTGTAACATGAGGGCAAGGGCCGGTAATTTCAGTATCGGTGAAGTCGCTGAGGCAGTGGAGATAGCCCACAGCCACGATGCAGGGCTCTATGTATGCACAAACACGGCCCTCAGGGACTCTGATTTTGAGAGACTCGAGAAATTATTCCCTGAGCTTTACTCTGCGGGTGCTGATGCGGTGATAGCCTCTGACCTTGCGGCTGTGGAGCTTGCATCTGAATGCGGCCTGGATGTCCATGTCAGTGTACAGGCGAATGTTACAAATACAAGGACGCTGAGGATACTGGGGGAGATGGGCGCCAGTAGGGCCATACTATCCAGGGAGCTCTCCCTTCGTGAAATCGCCAGCATTGCGGCAAAATCACCCATTGAAATCGAGGTTTTTGTCCATGGGGCCCTCTGCACAGCAATATCTGGTAGATGCTACCTCAGCTCATACCTTTATGGTAGAAGCGCCAACTGCGGGGACTGCCTTCAGCCATGCAGGAAGAGGTGGAGGCTGGTATCTGAGGACGGAGAATTCGACCTTGAGGTGACCCCTGGCGGTGATATAAGGAGCTATATATTGAGTCCCCGGGATCTGTGCATGGTTGAACATATACCTGAACTCCTGGATGCCGGTGTCGACGCCCTCAAGATAGAGGGACGTGGAAGGGCAGCGGATTACGTTGCAACCGTTACCTCAGTCTACCGGGAGGCCATTGACACTTACCTTTCAGGTGACTGGAGTTTTGATTCCCGGTGGCTTGAGAGACTCGAGGGTGTCTTTAACCGCGGCTTTGGCACAGGTTTGTACTTCTCTGAGCCAGATACAGGTAGTGGCGGTAACATATCCCGTTATGTGAAGCAGGATGTGGGGGAGGTTGTTAACTACTACAGGAAGGTGGGGGCCGCTGAAGTGAGGCTGTGGAGGCCACTTGAGGTTGGGGATGAGATCATAATACAGGGCAGAACAACGGGGGCCCTCATACAGAGTGTTGAGTCCCTTCAGGTTGATGGCGATCCGGTGGAAAGGGTTGAATCTGGCAGCGCAGGTCTCCTTGTGGAGGAAAGGGTCCGCCCCGGGGACCTCGTATACCGCAGGGTTAGAAGGGATTGAGGTTAGTGCTCAGAATAATTTCTTTGATGTAAGTGACTGTGGCTGGTAATTCTGGCGCGCGTTCCACTGCATTAAATGTCTCTGATGTACCCGTCTAACCTGGGAACGGGGGTATGGCTCTATTATCCTGTTATGTCTGGGGTATCCGTCAGTAACTGTTATTTTTAAAAGTGATGCTCCACATATTAAAGAGGGGTGAGTTAATGATAAGGGTAAAGGATGCCATGCAGACCGACGTCATAACAGTTAAGAGGAACAGTAAGATACATGATGCTGCAAGGGTACTGAGGGAGAACAGGATCAGCGGGGCCCCTGTTGTTGATGATGAGGGTAAACTCGTGGGTGTTATCAGTGAGGGTGATATAATGAGGCTGATTGAGGTCCATTCACCCAGCCTGAACCTACTCATGCCCTCGCCCCTGGACCTGCTTGAACTTCCAGTTAGGATGAAACATGAATACGATGAGATAGCAAAGGGTATCAGGAAGGCGGCCATGATGCTGGTTGAGGAGATAATGAGTGATAGGGTTGTAACGGTGCACCCTGATGCATCCATCTCTGATGCTGCTGAACTCATGGACCGGCATGATGTAAAGAGGCTTCCTGTGGTTGAGGATGGTGAACTGGTGGGTATCATAACAAGGGGCGATATAATAGGCGCATTTGTTAAGTGATGAAATCTGAGCCGGTGTCTCAATGAAGCGGATAGCAATCTATGGTAAGGGTGGTATAGGGAAGTCCACGATTGTATCGAATATGGCTGCCGCCTATTCCTCCAAGTACAGGGTACTTGTTATAGGCTGTGATCCAAAGGCGGATACAACAAGGACACTCTACGGTGAAAGGCTCCCTGCGGTACTTGATATCCTCAAGGAGAACCGTAAACCTGACGTCTCTGAGGTTATCCATGAGGGCTTTGGCGGTGTCAGGTGTGTGGAGTCAGGGGGCCCTGAACCAGGTGTTGGGTGTGCCGGGAGGGGTGTGATCGTTGCAATGAACCTCCTTGAAAAACTTGGAGTATTCGAGGAGGAGATTGATGTCATCATATACGATGTGCTCGGGGACGTGGTCTGCGGGGGATTCGCGGTGCCACTCCGTGAGGAATTTGCAGATGAGGTCTATATAGTAACCTCAGGGGAGTACATGTCCCTTTACGCTGCAAACAACATTGCAAGGGGTATAAAGAAACTGAGGGGTAAACTTGGCGGTGTCATCTGTAACTGCCGTGGCATCAGAAATGAGGTTGACATTGTCTCTGAATTCGCCTCAAGGATAGGTTCACGTGTTATTGGTGTGGTTCCAAGAAGCCCCCTTGTCCAGGAGAGTGAAATTGAGGCAAAGACCGTGATTGAGAGGTTCCCTGAATCTGAACAGGCAGATGTTTACAGGAAACTGGCAGACGAGGTTTACCTTAACACTGAATTCTCGGTACCTGAACCCATGGACCCTGAGGAGTTTGAGGAGTTCTTTAGAAACTTCAAGGGAGATGATTGATATGGAGAGGTATGTGCAGCTTGGGCTCTTCCACCTGCTGGTGGGTGCTGTTATAGTTCTCATGGGAGTCTGGGCACTTTACCCGGCGAGCACCCTTGGATCTGAACCCACGTGGCATGCGACCCTGAAAATCATATTTGGGGCCCTCATGCTGGGGGCTGGAGTGAAGCTTTTGAGGTCCTAGACTTCATCCCATCTTTTCAGGTCAGCATGCAGGTCCCTGAAGGCCCTTTCAACGGCCTTCTCAGCTTCCTCCCTTGTTTCGAAGTGGTGGAGGTGTGACCTGCATCTGCAGTCGGAGCATCCAAAACCCTTCACAGAGAGGTCTCCCTCAAGTTTTTCTGAAACTGCACATTCAAGTCTCCTCTTATCTGTGGAGTAGAAAACTGACACAACCTCTGCATCACTTAAGAGGTGGTCTATGTGCCATCTCATCCTCTTTTCAGCCCTCAGATGCCTTCTTATTCTGGCCTCCAGTGAACCAAAGCCTGATCCAACATACACGTAGTAGCCTGGAGGAAACCTTATCCTGCCGAGGCTTCCGATTCTGGTTTCAGTTCCGCTGCACCTTATGATAAGACAGTAGGTACCCTTCATGCTGACTTGGCCTCCTAATATCATTCATAGGACCCCTCCATAGATAAGACAGTAGGTACCCTTCATGCTGACTCCATAATAATTTTAATATTTATTTTATCAATCAACGTCACCTATCATAGGATCCAGTAATAAATTCACCTGTTATTATCATTGCAAGAAATTTTTAGTAAAATTTATATTTTTTCATAATTTAATTATATTCTGGTTTCTGCAGGGCACCCAGGTATTGGGGGTGATACCATGGCAGTGGCAAAATGGTTGCTTTACACAATTGGTATAATACTTGTAGTAATGGGTATACTGGGTTACCTGGGAATCCCGTACCCGGCTCTCAGGGACCCGGTATGGCACGCTGCCCTTAAAATTATCGTTGGGCTTGTAGCCCTATGGGGAGGTACCAAGGCAGAGTAGTAAATTTTGCCATTTGAACTCTTTTTGCGGGGCCCTGCAGGGACCTCAAGTTCACGTGGTGGTGGAATGGCTGAGGTCAGGTACACTCTGAGGGCGAGGGGTCACCCCAACGTTACTGCAGAGCACAGGACAACATTTGAGGTCACAGCTGACCCTGAAATAGGTAAAACCGCAGACTGCATAATAGGTGTTTCATCATCGGATTCTGTTTCAACAATCCCCGAGGAGGTGAGGGCTGCCATAGCAAGGGAATCATCACATGTGAGGGTAGTGCTGCGCACTGAAAATGGTTTTGATGAAATAAGTGGTTACGGGCACCCTGACCTCACACTGGATCACCCAACGGATATTGTGTGCCGTAAGAGCAGTTACATCTGTAGCAGAACACTCATGATAGGGGCTGATAAGGCTGCATGTGACCTTGACAGAAGGTTAGTGAAGGATCTAATGGAGGGCAAGGACCTCACTGTTGAAATAATAGTTGAATATGATGATTCTGATTAATTTTATACATGATTGCCAGTTATAATAAGTTAACGGGAATTCAGATGAAATTTTAAAGTGCCAATAATGAAAATAAGAGTGCAGGGGACGGGATTCGAACCCGCGAAGGGACTCCCCCACTAGGCCCTCAACCTAGCGCCTTTGACCGCTCGACCACCCCTGCATGGGAAAAATCAGTGCTTAACGGGGAGTGGAACAAAGTATCTATGTTTTACTATTTAAACTTTGCGGTCTGATGGGGGAAAAGAGAGGCGATCATTCTTTAAGGATGCGGTGGAAAGAAATCGTTTATGAATGCAGCTTCAGAATCAATGGAGGTGATTATTCTGTCCTGTCTTAGGGAGACTGGTGATGATCTTCTTGTGGACATTGAAGTATCCCCTGCTTCAGGTAAATTCGAGGTCAGATCTTACAATGAGTGGAGGAAGAGAATTGAGGTTAAGATCAGGGCACCACCAGAGAAGGGTAAGGCCAACAGGGAGTTAATAAAGGAATTTTCAGCTGCCTTTAATACCAACGCCGAGATATTATCAGGTCATAAAAGCCGGCATAAAACATTGAAGCTATATGGGACTGATGCTGAGACCTTCAGGGATCTGCTGGAGGAAAAATTTGGGGTTAAACTTCCACGGTGAGTGTTAGTATATGGGAAACTTAAAATATTTTGAGTCATACTTTCACTCGAGTGAAAATATTAACTGTACAGAAAACTTTATTAGTTGTCATTAAGAAAGAGACTAAGTGGAGGTTAGAAATGATTTCTACAGTCACAACGACAACAACCACCACCGTAACCACCGCTGATGTAATGACATACAGCATAATAGCAGTGATTGCACTGATAGGTTTCCTGGCTCTCAAGGAGATTCTAAGCTCGGATGAAACAGGAAACGAAACAATAAAGGCCATGGTATCAGGATCCAACGTGGCAATCCTGCCGCTACTCATAGTATTCGCAGCTATCGTAATATACAGGGTTCTAACAATAGTCTAAGGGGGGTTAAGATGAACAGAAACGCTTTAATACTGGTAATTGTGGCTATTCTTGTCATAGTGGGCGCGGCGGTCCTTATGACCAGGAATCCAACAGTGGCACCCCCCGCAGCAGGCAACACACTTCTTGCAATGAGCAACCACGCTACTGACCACCAGGTACATGCCGTGGCAGTAGTGGAGAATATATCGAAGGCCGACGGGTCACTTACAAACATCTACATTGACTCATGGACCCAGCCCGGCGGAAAGGTCTCAGTGGACCTATCCAAGGAACTTGGCTACAATGGATCATTACCTGCCGGAACAACATTCACCATGAAAATGTGGCTTGATCCGCACGGAAACAAAACAGGAAACGCAACCCTCAACATGACAGTCAATGCAGGTACAGAGGACAAAATATCTGATGAGACAAACGCTTATCTCCTCACAGCTTCACACGTATTCTATCCATTATCCAGTATAACATCAAACCAGGTTAACGTGACACAGGATCCTACAAAAGGTGCTGAGTTCCTCAAGGGTATAAGGTCAGTGTATGTTGAACTTCTAATCACAGTAAACGCAGACGGAACCGTTACAATAACACAGCTGGCACCTCCGGTTCTATGCACACTTGCAGCGGGTGGTTAAAAAAACTTTTTTTCTTTTTTTATTAAATGGAGGTTTTTTCATGAAGGCAGTTATACCAGCAGCTGGTCTTGGGACCCGTTTTCTTCCTGCAACCAAGGCACAGCCCAAGGAGATGTTACCTGTATTTGATAAACCAACAATCCAGTACGTTGTGGAGGAGGCTGTGGCTTCAGGCATAGACGACATCCTCATAATAACAGGTAAGGGTAAGAGGTCAATCGAGGACCACTTTGACAGGTCCTTTGAACTTGAATATTTCCTCAGGAAGAACAACAAAAAGGAGTACCTTGACGAGGTTGAGGCCATCTCTGACCTTGCAGACATATACTTTGTGAGGCAGAAGGAACAGAAGGGCCTCGGGGATGCAATATACTGTGCAAGAAAACACATAGATGGTGAGGACGCATTCGCGGTTCTCCTTGGTGATACAATAACCGCTTCTGATGTTCCATGCACCCGTCAGCTCATGGACATATATGAAAGGTACGGTGCCTCCGCCATTGCCGTTGAGGAGGTCCCAGGGGATAAGGTTGAAAGGTACGGTATCATTGATGGAAAGGAGGTCAGTGAGGGTATCTACAGCATAGATAATATGGTCGAAAAACCCCCAGTCAGTGAGGCGCCATCGAATCTCGCCATAATGGGAAGGTACGTCCTTGAGAATGAAATATTTGATCACATAGAGAACGTTCCCCCGGGATTTGGGGGTGAGATCCAGCTGACCGATGCCATGAGGGAACTTAAAACAGTTTATGGCTGTCTCTTCAGGGGCAAAACCTATGATATAGGTAACAGGGTGGACTGGCTTAAAACGTCCCTTGAATTTGCCATGGGGGATGATGAGATAAGGTCTGAACTGGTTGATTACCTCAGGGACCTAATTTCCAGGTACTAAAAAATATATTTTTTAAGGTTTTTTTACTCATAAAAACGGCATTACAAGGAAGAGTATGGAATTTGATATCCCGTGGGATACCGTTATACCTGCGATACTCCTTGTTCTCTGGAATACAATACCATAGACCACTGCGACACTGAACACAAATATAAGGTCGTAACCGGATTTCCAGCCCACGTGAAGCGCCGTGAATAGCAATGACGCATACAGGAGTCCTGGAACCTTCCCCATAACATCCTCGGCGTTCCTCTGAACAATACCCCTGAAAAGGAGTTCCTCAGCAAGCCCAGTACCTATGAGCATAACAGCAAAACCAGTGATGAAATTCTGAACTGAAAGATGGGGGATGAGGGCCTCTGGCCTGAGTATCTGGTATTCAATGTACCCCATTGGAAAACCTGTAAGTGCAACTGCAACCTGCCAGCGTAACTTCCTTAAGTTCAATCCTGCGTCGTCCCTTGTGAGGTTCTGGGTTCTCATGAGGGCTGCCGATGACGCAAAAAGCGGGACTGCTATTATTATGTACCAGTAGAGGTGCTTTACAACTGTGAGGGGCATTGAAAGTCCCACGATCCTTATGATGGGAAGCATCATCATGGCGGCAAGGAGAACCTTCATCTTTTTCTTTGAGAGTGATGAGTGGATAAATAGGGCAAAGAGAAGGACTGTGTGAATCACAAGGCCCAGCTTCATGCTTATAAAGGTTGTTGTGTACTCTGCAATAACAAGGATGGAGAGGTAGAGGAGGAGCACAGAGGTGTTGTACCTTAGGAACTCATCACTGAGCTGGTCCTCCAGCTCCTTCATCTTTGCATATGCAACGAGTACCTTGACCTTCTCCTGGTTCCTTAGACAGATCTCATTATAACGTTTATATGCATCAATGGCATCATCATGCTTTCCAAGCCTTTCAAGAACCCTTGCACTGTGTAGAACAGCCTCTGATTCATTTTTGAGATCGTTGGCCCTTCTGAAACCTGACGCTGCAAGGTTGTAGAACCACCCTGCCCTCTTCAGCTTACCCTTCCTTTCATAAATCTTGCCCATGCAGAATGATACATCAGCCTCATGCGGATCGTTCTCCTCCCTGTAGAGTTCAAGGGCGTTCCTGTAACTTTCAAGGGCGAGATCAGTTTTCTGAAGTTTATGGTATTCTCTCCCCATTTTGAAGAGTGTATCGGCAGTTTTTTTCACGTCCCCTGCCTCTGCATACTCCTCGGCCCTTAGATTCAGGTACCTGATCCTGTCAATGTAATCCTCTGGTCTGAGAATCCTTCGCCTCTCCAAGTTACCACCTAATTCTTCATGACCATCCTCTGGAATAGTTCCCCATCAACGTGAAGGTCCAGCTGCCCAGCTGATGGAAGGGAAGCCTTTTCGAACTTCTTAACGTCCTGTAACATGCTCATCTCGAGTATGGCCTCCATTGACCTCACACCATGCCTGTACTCTGGGATCCTGAGGAATGCATTCAGCACCCCATCATCGATTCTGAGGCGGCCGTCCCCATCAAAGAGGTGCGGGGTCTTCCTCTCAAACATGGACCTTAAGAGTATTGCCCTCCTCAGCATAAAAAATTTGTCTCGCCTGTGCTGTGGATCGGGACCGATGATATTCACATAGCCCCGGAGCCTGCTTATGAAGTCCCTCACCTTGGCTTCCCTCAGAATTTCAGGGTCCTGCGACTCGAACTCCTGGAATGTGCTGCTAGTCCCACCGGCAAATACAAGTATGGATTTACCCAGGGGGTGCATGCTGTCCCCCTCCCTGAACTCCCCGTCCTGCATGGGCGCCAGGAAGTACCTGATCCATCCAAGCCTTTTACCCATCATGGGTGAGTCAAATTCGTCAAAGAATGCCTGGGGAACCATACCCTCAAGCACCACATCCCTTATTTGATGAAAGGCGTCTATGAGGTCATCCTCATCCCTGAACTGGGATATGTTGAAGTTCAGGGGTTTTATTCTCTCAGGTTCCACACTTGCAGCCAGCTGGCTCACAGCAAATGACTTGCCGGCCCCTGGCGGACCAAAAACTCCGATACAGAGGGGTCTTTCAGGGTTCTCATTTTTCATGTATTCCATCAGTAGATTCCTTATGCTCTGATAACCCTCAATTTCCCTCCGGTCGGCTGTTATGAGTTTACCAAAGTGTGCAACAGGAAGTGGACACTTTTTTCTCCTGTAACCATTTATCACAATGTACCTTGAAACGGCCTCTATATCAAAGAGTGGTGGTGAGTCAGCGATCGTCCAGAGACCCCTGGGGTGGTGGGGTATGTCAACGGCACCGATATAATCACCCCCTGAAATGAATATATCACTTACAGGGTAGTCGGGCTCCTCAGAAAACCCCAGGGAAAGAAGTTCGGCGGCAGCAGCCATGCCCCTTCTCACAGAGTCATCAATTTCAAGTCCCCTGCTCAGTGATGCTGTGAAGCCTGCTGTGAATGCACAGCCGCACCCCTGCATTTTACCCGGGGCCCTCTCGATGAGGTTGCCCTCGAATATCTGTGGGTGGTAGAATAACCTGGCATCACCCCTATCATAGTATATGGCGCCCTCCAGTCCAACGCGGACGATCATCCTGAGGTCCTGTATGTCCTTAAGTGTGGGGTTGTTCCTCATCTGCCACATGAAGTCCTCTGCTGTCCTCTCCCAGGAGAGTCTCCTGCTTATATTGGCACCGTACTCCCTGAGGTCCTCCATGGTTATTATGAGGATAAGGTTTTCTCGCTTCCTTTCAAGGAGGTGCTCCCAGAGGCTGCCACTGAATAGGGGGGATGACATTTTGAGTACTGTGGTTGGGTCACCATCAATTATGGCTGAGGGCCATTTTTCCTTCATTTCTCTGAAACCATTTCCTGCATCATCGATGACGACAATATCTGCATCCTCGTCCCTGAATCTGAATGGCATCGAGGGGAGACCATCATCTGGCCCTGTGTAGCCCATGAATCTCTTAACGTGGTAGCCGTCACCTGAGGGCTTTAACTCTGCAAATGAGTGTATAAACTCTGAAGGATCCGTTTTTTCAGGTCTGCACGATAGTGATGGGTGGTTGACATCCACAAGGCTCCTGAGCATCCTTGCGGTGAGGAGGGCACCACCCTCAAGTGCCCTTCTCTTGAAACCCAGGTGAGTTTTCCAGTTGAACATGGAACCCCCAGCGTCCTGCCTGACAGGCCACTGGATCCAGTCAACTGTTACATCCCCTGTTACGGTAATTTTCATCTCCATCACCCTGAGAATTATATGGACATATCAAATCATTTTTTTGCAGTCCTATGCCAGTTCCATGCGGTTTTGATTATCTCCCCCAGTTTGGTGTAAATAGGATTCCATCCAAGAATTTTACGTGCCCTCTGTGAACTTCCAACAAGTTCAGGGGGGTCTCCCGGTCTTCTTTCATCCTCCACAGCCCTTATACTGGCACCTGTAACCTCTCTGCAGGTTTCTATGACTTCCCTCACAGAGAACCCGTTCCCGTTTCCAAGGTTGAACACTCCAATCCTTTCACCTTCAAGGTATTCAAGGGCTCTCCAGTGGGCGTCTGCAAGGTCCATAACGTGTATGTAGTCCCTTATGCATGTCCCGTCGGGTGTGGGGTAGTCTGTCCCGAAGATCCTCACAGAGTCCCTCAGACCCATTGCGGCGTCCAGTACTATGGGTATGAGGTGTGTTTCAGGGTCGTGGAGTTCCCCGATCTCTCCTTCAGGGTCGGCCCCTGCTGCGTTGAAGTAGCGAAGTGATACATAGCTGAGGCCATATGCATCACCGTAGTCCCTCAGTATCTCCTCAACCATGAGTTTGGACCTTCCGTAGGGGCTTATGGGGTTGAGGGGGTGTTCCTCGGTTATCGGGATTTCGACCGGGTTGCCGTAGACTGCACATGTTGATGAGAATATGAACCGGCTGACACCATTCTCCCGCATGGAATCAAGGAGGTTCATGGTGTTCATCACATTGTTTCTGTAGTAGTCCCCTGGTTTCTGCACAGATTCACCCACATCTGTGAAAGCCGCAAAGTGCATCACTGCCTCAACATCGTATTCAGTGAAGATCCTCCCAAGGAGTTTTCTGTCGCCCAGGTCACTCTCAATGAATTTGCCCCACCTTACAGCTTCCCTGTGCCCCTTTGTAAGGTTATCCAGGATGAGGGTTTCATATCCCCTCTCTGAGAGGAACTTATTGACATGTGAACCGATATAACCTGCTCCGCCGACTATGAGTATCATTGTTACACCACACATCAACATATTGTTGGGGGAGCAGATAAATATTGATGATGGACTTCTAATGAAGTCATGATCCCCTTATTGATTTTTTCCGTAATTCTGTACTGTTTTTACCCATCAAGACTTTTCCTTAAAATTATTTTATTGGAAAAATTCAACATATCTTTGAGTTACATATCCTCAGAGGTGATGTATTGAACTACCTGGTATTCGCGCTCTTTGCAGCATTGATGTTTGGTCTGGCCCCAATTTTCAGCAAGATAGGGCTTGAGGGCGTTAACCCTGGAATAGCACTTACAATAAGAAGTTCCGTCATAACAGTGGTCATGCTCTCATGGGTGATGTTCAGCGGGGGCATGGATGCTCTCTCAGATGTGGGTCCAAGGGGATGGTTCTTCCTGGCACTGGATGGTATATCAGCAGCCCTCCTGGGACAGCTCTTTTATTACTATGCACTCAAATCAGGAGAGGCATCAATAGTTGTACCCGTGGTTGCGGCCTTCCCCATATTCACCCTCATAGTTGCGGCTTTCCTCCTGGGTGAGAGGGTAACGGCGGCGAAGGCCATCGGGTTGTTAATGGTTGTTGGGGGTGTGGTGCTTGTCCGGATGTGAACTTTGGTAACACATTTTAGATAAATTTTTATCATTTGACGCATAACTATAACTCAAGGGGAGGTTTTTCATGGAGATAACTGAGAAGATGGTTGAAGGGGTTCGGGTTGCCTACGGGGAGTGTTCGGGTAGCTATGACCGTATACCCCAGTACATAGCTGAGGTTGCAGAGTGGGTCATAGAGAATGGGCTGCAGATGACTGGACGTGTATACGGGACCTACTATAACAGTCCAGAGGATGTGAGTGAGGATGAACTCGTCTATGAGATTGGGGTCTCCATTGCAGGTGAGGCGGAGCCGTCTGAAAAAATTAAGATAAAGAATTTACCTGCCCACAGGGTCCTCGCAACGCTTCATGAGGGGCCATACACTGAGGTGGGTCCTGCCATCCATGCTTTAATAGATTATGCCATTGAAAATGGCTATGAAATTACAGGTCCGGTAACTGAGGTCTACCTCAACAGTCCACTGGAGGTGGATGAATCGGAACTTCTCACAGAGGTTCAGATTCCTGTCAAAAAACCTGATTGATTTATTTTTCCTTTTTTATGATTGATGGGTTCTTTCTTTTTTATAAAATAAAATTTTGGCCCTGATTTTATAATGTTATAGAAATAAATAGATCTGGAGGGCATCCCCAGAGAACTGGAATTTACAAAATAAATTTAGAGCTGGAGGGGTATCTCCACTGGATTGGAAGTTAAACTGTGTTTTCCCCTTAGATCAGTGTAGGTTACGCCGAAACCACCTATGAAGTATGGGCTTGTTAGTCTGGCTTCTTCCCCGAAATCAATCTTAATCTCTTCCTCGGTGGGTATGTAGATCTGTGCCTCGAACTCCACCTCTTTTCCTGCGCCTATAACCTCAAAGAACCTTTCAAAGTCCTGTGATGCGATCGTAACGTTCTTCGCTGGTCCCGTACCTTCATTCTTTATCCTGCATTTAATGGTGACATTTGTACCTGGCTTTGCAGACTTTGGACCGATCTGGGTTGCAATGATTTTGGCCGCACCGGGTGTAGTGTTTTTTTTCTCACTCAAATTTTCATTTTCTTTAACTTCCATGTTATGCATGCTCCCTGTTGGGGTGAAGAGGTAAACACCTGCTGAGACACCTGCAATGAGAAGCACAGCAATTAAAGCAACGATTTTTATATCCATCTTACCGTCTCCAATGTTAACATTTTGTAAACGGGGCACATATAAGTGTTTTGATCTAGGTAAGGCTGATATGGTTGAACATACATACAGTGTAATGTGATTTAAAATGAAAATTGAAGAACCAATTAAAACAACAGTTGAGGAGCTCCGCAAGCTCCTGGATGTGAAGAACCTTGTGGGTGATGCCATCGAGACAGAGGATAAGGTTCTGATACCACTCATGAAGATGGGTGTCGGGTTCGGTGCCGGTATGGGTGAGGGAACATCCTCTGAGTCTGAGGGAGGCTCTGGAAGCGGTGCAGGTGCTGCTGCTGGAGCTGAACCAGTGGCCATGATAGTTCTCCTTAAGGGGGTTGAGGGCCCGGAGGGTGTTAGGGTGATTGACCTCAGATCAGGGAGCACCGGGAGGATCATACAGGAACTTGGATCCACCGTTACAGATATAATACGGGAGATTTCAGATAAGAGGGAACCTGAAACTGAGAGCGAAGAATGAGATAGCCCATGAAGATTCTCCTCATAATCATCTCATTTTCACTTGCAGCCTTTTTACTGGCCCTTATATTAAGGTATACTGTTATCCTGAGGGTTGTCAGGGATGGGGGGAGAACTGACTTCAGAATAGGGGTCAATCTCTGGAGGGTTAGAATTTTAACCAGAAGCTTTAATGGGGGAATTAAGAGGGGGGATGGGGGGGCAGTGGAGCCTGCAGCCATGAAAAGGATTTTCAGAAGGATCTGGATGGCAAGAAGGTACCTAATGGACCTGTTAAGGGCAATGATATCCTCCATAACCATAAGGAGGCTCGGGATAAGAGTTTCGGTGGGAACCGGTGATGCATCTGACACAGCAATCATTACAGGTTACCTATGGACCATTTCAGCACTGACATCCTCCTTAAGGAACATTGAAATAAATGCGGTACCTGATTTCCTCAGCAGGGATATAAACGGAAAAATGGAACTTGAAATGAGCATCAGGCCACTGAAACCTGTCCTGGTTTTTACCATGCTTCTCCTTAGGAAGCCATTCAGGGACCTTGTTATGGGACTCAGGGAATTATAATGAACTTGTGAGATTTATGCGGATTTTTGATTGCTTTGTTGGTTTCCAGAAATTTCGTGTGGTGGTGTTCAATGAAGATTGTTGATTTCACGTATTCGGCTGAGGCCCTGAACGTGGGTGGAAGGGTTATTGTACCTGTATTCAGGTTAACCTTTGCTTTAACCGGAAAAACTATAAATGCCGTCTCAGTGGAACCTATAATGTGTATCGTTATTGAGGATGATCTGAGATACCCTGTTCTGTTAATGGATGACATTTTAAGTGCAGGAGGAGATTGCATTGAAGAGTGAGCGTATATCGGACTTTTTAATGGTAGCCTTTCTGTTTTCATGGATACTCTGGATACCGGTTGCAATGATCTCAAATGGCTTCACATTCCCTGAACCCATTCAGTCCTTTCTCAGAAGCCCCTATAACCCTGCAGCCTT
Organism: Methanothermobacter sp.; assembly: GCF_030055425.1. Classification (NCBI taxonomy): domain Archaea; kingdom Methanobacteriati; phylum Methanobacteriota; class Methanobacteria; order Methanobacteriales; family Methanobacteriaceae; genus Methanothermobacter; species Methanothermobacter sp. The sequence continues at coordinate 35,102 of NZ_JASFYE010000001.1, read as the reverse complement.
TGGGCCGACCCTTGCTGCAATTATCCTGACCTACAGGTACGGGGGGCGGGATGAGCTTGTCGCATTTCTGAAGAAGGGAATTAAACGTGATTTCCCGAGGATCTGGTGGGCCATAATCCTCCTCCTCTTCCCGGCTATCACGGCTCTTTCACTTTACCTGGGTGTCCTCTGGGGTGACCCACAGCCCTTCCTCTACTGGACCTCCAACCCTCTGCTTGTCCCCATGGTGTTCCTCTACATATTCTTCCTTGGAGGTCCCCTGCAGGAGGAATTCGGGTGGAGGGGGTATGCACTTCCAAGGCTCCAGGAGAGTCACTCCCCCATCTATGCGGCAATAATAATTGGGATCATCTGGGGCCTCTGGCACATACCCCTGTTCTTTATACAGGGCAGTATACAGTCACAGGTACCCTTCTGGAGCTTCATGATCCTCATAATATCTGCCTCGGTGATATACACCTGGGTTTACAACTCAACAGGGAGCATACTGGCTGCCATGATAATCCACACAACAGGTAACCTCTCCTACTTCCTCTTCCCTGTCCAGTCAACCATCGCAGGGGGAGTGTTCCTAATGATACTCAATGTATCCGCAGCCCTGGCGGTGCTCCTCTTTGCAGGATCAGAGCTTAAAACAGACTTCACTTAAAACAAAAAAAAGGAATTTGAGGGTTTCAGTATGGGTTGGGGCCCGTTACCGTTGGGTTGTCCTCTATCTGGGTCCACTCGGTGAATGAACCCTCATATATCCTCACATCAGGGTATCCAAGGTACCACTTGAAAAGCAGGAACTCGTTGGTGGCCTCCCTTCCGGTTCCACAGCTGCAGATGATCTTCTTATCGGGTGTTGCCCCCACAGACTCCACTATTTCCCTTATTTCATCCTCTGGTTTCAGAAGTGTTTTGTTTTCATCGTCCATGAGGCTGGCCCATGGGAGGTTAACCGCACCGGGGATGTGCCCGGGTTTTATCCAGGGTCCCTGACCCTCATAGACCTCAGGGGGTCTTGCATCAAGTACCAGGACGTCATCATCGTCCTTTATAGTTTTGAACTCAGGGTACTCTATGTAGAAGTCCTCCTGCTCTTTAACAGTAAAATCTGATTCCTCCACCTCAGGGAAGACCTTTGTCACCTCTCCCCCGGCTTTCTTCCACTCTGCAAGTCCCCCGTTCAGTACAAGGACCTCTTCATGTCCGAACCTTGCAAGGCTGTAGGCAACCATTGTCTGCTCAAGTCCGTCACCCCATCCCTTGACTCCGCCGGTGGCGGTGTATACAACGGTTGGCTTGTTTTCAACACCTGCCTGTCTGAATATCGATTCTGCGGCGTCCTTAGGGATGTACATTGCGGGTGCAATACCACGGGGCTCCCTGAAAAGGCCCTCGTTTAGGTACACTGCCCCTGGTATGTGCTCAAGTATGTAGTCGTGGATGTTGGGCTGGCAGTCGATTACTGCAACGTCCTCAAGGTTCTCCATGAGCCACGCCGGTGTCACCCACCTTACGCGGCCATCTCCTCCACCATATGGTTCCATTATTGATCACTCCTAACATCTGATGTATAGATTATGTTGCATGGTGGATATACATCTTTTCATTGAAATTATGAAAAAAATTAATGAAGGCGCATTTAATGGTTGAATGATTTTCAATCCTTATCGGCCGTTTTTCAGTCCCCAAACCTCTTTCTGTAGTAGATGAGACCTTCAGGTTCCCTGCCCCTCAACCTCCCGGTTAAACCCTGATTCAGAAACTCGTCCACAACGCCCTCAAGAACCTCAATTCTTTCCCGGGCATCGTCGAGGAGGCCCTTGGTTATCTCTATCCTGTGCTTGAGGCGGTTGTTCTCATCCTCGAGTTCCTGGATGTTCCTGAGCTTGAGGTCAAGCTTCATGACTTGGAGCCTGTTGACCTCCTCCTGCAGTTCTGACTTCTCGGACCTCAGCTCATCAACACGTCCCCTGCACTCAGCGAGCTTCAGTTCAAGTTCCCTTATCCTTTTATCCTTCTCCTTTATCTCAAACTTCAGTTCTTCAATTTTCTCTTCATGATCCATGAAAGGCCTCCTGTTACAGAAGTGATGATGCTGGCATAACTCCTCCACCTTCGACACCCTACTAGTTAGAGGAGTGATGATGCAACACTCAGGTATATCAGTGTTGTTGTGAAGTCACTGAGTATGGTTGCAAGGGGACCTGTTGCAACCGCCGGGTCGAAGCCGAGCCTCCGGAATACCAGGGGGGATGCGGTGGAAATGAAAACAGCTGCAAGAACACTGAAAAACATTGATATGAAAACGATCAACCCCAGTGAAGGGTTCATCCTTGTAAGACCCGCCATCAAACCGGCGAAGGCAGATGAGAGAGCCCCTATCCCTGCTGCCACCATAACCTCCCTTCTGATATAGAGTAGGGGTCTCATTGATGGGTCCACAGCGATCTTACGTATTATAAGGGCCTCTGACTGGGTTCCGACGGCGTCACTCATGTAAACCATTATGGGTATGAATGATGCCAGTGCTATGAACTCTGATAGGAGGTCCTCAAAGCTCCCTATGAGGGCTGCTGTTATGGTACCGCCTATGACCCCCACCACCAGCCAGGGTACCCTTGACCTCACCATGTTCAGTGCCCCGGGGTCCTGGTCGATGACCCTGTGGAATACTCCCCCGAAGTGCAGGATGTCCCGGTCGGCCTCCATCTTCAGTATCCTTATGATCTCATCATGGGTCACCACACCCCTGAATCTGCCCTCATGGTCAACCACGGGTATGGCCTTAATTCCATGTGAAAGTGCCAGGTAGGGTATATCAAACGGGTCATCTTCAGGGGTTAATGATATAATATCCCTCTTCATAATGTCACCGAGTTTTCCATCGGCGGACAATAATTCCCTTATGGATGCGACACCCAGAAGTTTACCATCCTCAAGGATGTAGACGTAGTCTATGCTGTCATATTCCCCAACCTTTTCCCCTACATTTCTGAGGACATCAGCCGTGGGCATATCGGGGGTGGCTGATGGAATCCTGTCTGTTATTCGAAACTTCATGATACCCCTTTTCTGTGTGGAGTTTTAATCGTTTCTTTACTGTATCAGTATCTTTCTGTGTATCCCAGTTCCCTGAACCTGAGGGTGACGGTTAAACCATCTCCTGTTTCAATGTTCATGTCGGCGTCAAGCTGGTCTGAAAGGGCCCTTACAAGGTACCATCCCATATTACCTGATCCCTCAAGCACCTCTGGGGACTCAACTCCCCTCCCATCATCTGAGACCACGAGTTCAAAGCATCCATTGAGGTCCCTTAACTCCACTTTGATGTTCTCTGCACCGGAGTGTTCCAGTGAATTGGTGACGAGTTCATTTACTATGAGTCCAACAGGGAGGCTTGTCTCAAGGTTGAATTCAAGGTCCTCTATATCTGTCTCGATCATGATAGAGCCCTTCTCCACCTGCCCCTGGCTTATCTTTGAGATAAGGTTCATGAGGTAGTCCCTTATCCTTATGTTTGTGAGGTCTGTTGAGCGGTAGAGGTGCTCGTGGACAAGGGCAATGGACCTTATACGGTCACGGCTCTCCCGGAGGACCCTTGAGAGTTCCTCTGATTCCACCTTGCGCTCCTGTATGCTGAGGAGGCTTGAGATTATCTGGAGGTTGTTCTTGACACGGTGGTGTATCTCCCGGAGCAGTAGCTCCTTCTCCCTGAGGGACCTGATTATATCGGTCTGGTCCTCCACTATGAGGATGAGTTCATCTCCAACATGTGTAAGCTTGAGGTTTGCATATATGATTTCACCATCGGCTTTGAGGAGGCGCCGGCTTCCCTCAACCTCTTCCTCTGAATCCTCCGGGTGTATGAGTTCTCTGAGGTTTCTTCCCTCAAGATCCTCCTTCTGGTAGCCCAGAACGGATTCCGCCCGGTTGTTACAGTCCCTTATGGTGAGGTCCTCTCCCAGTGAGATTATTGGACTCGGCGCCAGTTCGAATATCTCCCGGTATCTCTTCTCACTCATCTCAAGGGCTTTTCTGGCCTTCTGAATCTCTGTTATATCCTCACCTGAAATTATGCTCCCGGTGAACTCACCATTTTCCCTCAGAAACCTGACATGCCATGCAACGGTCTTTTTCTTACCATTACAGGTTATTATATTTCCTGTCAGGTGGTAACCATACTCACCTGAACTGATCTTGCTGTTGTAGAGTTCCTCACGCCACTCACGGTCCTCAGGAGGTACGAAGACCATGAACCAGTTTTTACCCTCAACTTCCCCACGTTCACATTCAAGGATTTCAAGACCCCTCCTGTTTATGAGTTTCACCCGGTTCCTGGCGTCCAGCACCATTATGAGGGAGCCTGCCACCTCAAGGTAATTCTCAGTCCGTTTCCTTTCATTCTCAACCTCATTTAGAAGGGTGAGGTTTTCCCTCATGGAGAGGTGCTGTCTTAAGACAAAGAGTACTATGATCACCCCAAGGGATAGGATGAGTTCATTAGAGTGATAAACACCAATTTCAAGGATGCTGTATACTGTTAAAAGGTAGAAGAGCACTATAAATATGTGGGGTAGGTGTGTGATAATTGAGAGCTTTCTCTCAACATAGACTGCTTTTGACCAGTCCTCCCTGAAGAACTCGTCCACCGCAACCAGGAGTAACAGGTAACTCAGAGGCCAGAGGAGGTCCTGCAGACCTCCAGACAAAGATCCGAGAAGGTTCTGGTAGACGAATGATATATCCGCAATGATAAGAACGATGACGCTCATGAGGAATATATGAAGTGTTTTTGAGCGGAATTTGCCAAGCTTGTTTATGATCAGATCCATGAGCATGAAAATTATGATGAGGTCACCGATGGTGTAGAGTGTTGAGACAGCGACCTCCAGGAGATCCCCTCCTGCAAGAACTGTTGGCTTAACAAGGAAGACCCAGGCCGCCGATAGGGATGCTATAAGGATTATCATGAGATCTGTGATTGATCTGAGGTCGGAATACCTCCTTACAGGTATACTGAAGATTCCGGCTGCGAATAGGGGATAGTATATCAGGTAAAATACGTCTGCAGTTGAGGGGAATGGGCTCTGGAGGAGTATGCTCTCAAGTATGAACCAGGTAAGGTCACCGAGGAATGAAAAGAACTGGCCAGCGGATAAAAGTATCAGGGTGAGGTATAGGTGGGGATAGACCTTTCTGGCGTAGATGCTGGCGTATATAAGCCCCAAAAACGCTGCAAGGTTTGTTATTACTGTTATCAGGGATACAATGTCATTTTTGAAGACTGAAAACTGTGATATAACCGAAAGAATGATCATGGCCGCGATGAATATCTTGAGGCTTCTGTCCATAGAACACCCCCATATTAATACATTACTAACAGCAGAACATTTAAGTGTATGTATATTCTGAGGCATCCACTTGCATGTGTTGCTATTTTATGTGGAGATGGCAGGGTTCAGAGGATCTTCTTTGCATCTGAGGGGGATAATGGTACCTCCAGTGGCCAGGAATCTGGGTTCATGGCGGAACTCACAGGTTCCATATGGAGGTTCCTTGATGGTGCGGACGTCCGCTTTGACCTCTCGATACTTGACTGGGGGGTATGCACAGAATACCAGAGGAGGGTCCTCCTTGTGGTATCTGACATTCCAAGGGGCTCCACGCTCTCTTATGCCGAGGTCGCAGAGTCTGCAGGTGGAGGTCCAAGGAGCGTGGCAGGGGCACTGGCAGGTAACCCCTTTCCACTTATCATCCCATGTCACAGGGTTATAAGAAGCGATGGGAGCCCTGGGGGTTACCAGGGGGGCAGTGATCTTAAGAGGAGGCTCCTTGAAATGGAGGGTGTCCTTTAGGATAAAAAAATGATTTGGATTGCCCCTAGAAAAGGAATATGATCATGGCAAAGAGGAACATCACCAGGGCTATGGAGAGGGACTGCCGTGCCTTCCTTGGCTTTTCACCGTACCATATGAGGAATCCTATCAAACCTGCTAGGGGTGAGAATAGGAGTATAACTATGAATTCAGGTGCTGTGAGTCCCTCCATGTTCCTGCAGGGGAGTGTGCTGTAACCTTCCGGGACGTCACCCTCAAGTTTCATGCCGCATCTTCTGCAGTATACCGCATCATCGGCATTTTCGGTACTGCATCGGACGCAGATTTTCCTCTTGAGGTTTCTCCCGCACCCTGAACAGAAGTTACTGTCCTTTGGGTTCTCTGCCCCGCAGTTTACACGTACAATTTTCATATTCCCTCTGATGTTATCCAGTTTCTCCTCTCTGATATGGGGTCGGTGTTTTCTTTCTGGCATCTTAATCACTTGGCACCTTCTATCCCTACTATATAACTTTGGGGTAAAAATTTTTACAGAACCGTCATCTTCGTAATAGGTAAGTTTAACGCAGTTAATCTGTGTTCCATCTGATGTTCCATGATTAGCTTGAATCCACCAAAAAACTTATATATGGGAATTATTTACTTTTTCACCTTTATTATGGGGGTTATGCAGCACACAGGTGGGTGGGGAGGTCCCATCACAAAAATTAAAGGAGGCTTGGGATGTTTCTGAGACTGGCTGAACTGGATAATGAGAAAAAGCAGACAATCATGGAGAGGTACCTCAGGCATATAGAGGAGATATGGTTCCGTGATGAGTATATAATCGTCTTCAACACACTCTATGAGGCGGTCTTCCTTGAGAAACTCCCTGAACTAATGGACCGTTTCGTAAGGGAGGCCATAGAGGAGAGGTACCATGAGCCGCACAGATCATTCATGTGGTGGATCTATGAAAAGAAGAGGGACTACCTGAGGGACTCAATCTCAGTTGATAAGGAGTATTTCATTGTAATCTCCAGGGCATTCCAGGAACCTGGCTGGCTGGACGTGGACATGGTGTTTGAATTCGTGGACCCCCTTGAAGCCGAATACGAGTTCACGGTGAATGTGATGGGGTCGGTGGTTGATAAACTCACAGAATTCGCAGATAACACATTTGAGGACTTCATGGAAAAGATCGAGCCTGACATATACGTCCTCCACATGGAAGATGATATCCTCCAGGAGATCTACCTCAACAGGGATATGATAAACATTGAACTGGACGATGAACTGAAATTCATATGTGTGTGAACGGGCACGCATCGATTGAAATTGTATTTGAAGCGCAATGACTCAGGTGTGAAACGTTCACAAGCTCCTTTTTTGAGGCATTCCTCTTCACGCGAGACATAACTGCAGTGGTACAATCATAACCGCTCCTCATAATGTACGGCGGCAGATTCACTGATGGCCAAAGCTTAAGTTACCCAACCTATTATATTATCAGAGAGACAGATTCTTAGGTGAGGAGTGGTTGAATGGATTACTACCATGATGAAAAAATGCAGGAACTCTTTGAGCTGCTCAAACAGCCAAAGTCACTGGATGAGATAGACCTCTCAGTTAACTTCATAAAAAACCTCCTTCTGAAGATCATAGCAACCTATGGTAGCATACAGGTTAACAGGATACATGAGATAACCGGTCTCCATGTGGACATACTCGAGGAGTGCCTCAAGGAGATGGAGAAGGATGAGCTCTGCGCCCCCACAGGCGGGGGCTTCCTCTTCCCCAGTGTAACCTACACCATCAAGAAACAGGGGAGGAAACAGGCTGATAAACTCCTCAGGGAGAACCCCTACATGGGGATGGCACCTGTAAGCTATGACAGCTACTTTGAAATAATGGGCAGGCAGCTTGAGGGGAGATTCCCGATAATGATCCCCCAGGAGGTCATAGATAAGGCCTTCAGTGACGTGGTGGGAAATGAAAGCGCAAAGAAGACACTCATCGAGGCAGCAATAGGTGGTAAGGGATTATTCATCTACGGGCCGCCGGGTACAGGTAAAACCTTCATAACAAGCAAAATGTCAGACCTTCTGCCCCCGCTGCTCATACCAAGGTATGTGGAGTTCAGTGAACAGGTCATACAGTTCTATGACCCTGACTTCCACCGTGCATGCCCTGAACAGCCAGAGGACCCGAGATGGGTTAAGATATACGCCCCATTTGTCTTCACAGGGTCCGAACTTACAAGTGAGAAACTTGAAACCAGATTTGACCCCAACAAGGGAGTATATGAGACATCACCCATAATAAAGGCCAATGGTGGAGTGCTGCTAATTGACGACCTTGGAAGGCAGAAGGAGGACCACAACGCCCTCCTGAACCGCCTGATCGTCCCACTGGAGAACAAGAAGGACATGATCTACGTTAAGGGGTCCCCAATAGTCGTCCACACCCACTTCATACCCGCCTTCTCAACCAACCTTGACATAACAATAATGGACGAGGCCCACCTCAGGAGGGCGCCGCTGCATGTACACCTTGAAAAACCCAGTGTGGATGAGATAGTGGAGGTCTTCAGGCGCAACCTTGAATCAATGGGGGAAGAATACGACCCCGAGGTCCTTGAAAGATTTGCAAGGGTCTACAGGCCGATGACCGAGGGAGGCGAGGGCCTCCAGCCAACCTTTGCCCATGCAAGGGATATAGCCCAGATAGCCCAGGCCGTGAGGATAAGGAAGGGTGAGGACAGATTGACCCTTGAAACCATGGAGGAGGCCCTCCAGCAGCATGTGCTCATAGCACTCCAGAGGAGATTCACCCCCATGCTCTTTGAGAGGATAATAAGAAAGAAGGCATGAGTAACCCAGTGGCACTTTGGGAAAAACTTTTATTGCATACCCCTTAATATATGAGAGGCAGAAATTTTAAGGAGAATCAGTATGACGTGCACCGTTTTAGTTGGAGGAGGATGGGGTGACGAAGGTAAAGGTAAATGCATAACCTATCTATGTTACAATGACAAGCCATCAATAATAGCAAGGGCAGGGGTGGGACCCAACGCGGGCCATTCAGTGGAATTCAGGGGTGATAAGTACGGGCTCCGCCTCACACCCTCAGGTTTCTTCCATGAGGATGCAAGGCTCCTCATAGGTGCCGGGGTCCTGGTTGACCCTGAGGTCTTCCTCCATGAAATGGAGTACCTCTCAAAGTACAGTGTGGCAGAGAGGACAGGTGTCGACTACAGGTGCGCCATAATAGAGAAGAAGCACAAGGAGCAGGACCAGTCATCCAGTTACCTCTCCAAGAAGATAGGGAGCACGGGTACAGGATGCGGACCCGCCAATGCAGACCGCGTCATGAGGACAGCGAAACTTGCGCGTGAGGTGAGTGAACTGGAGGATTTCCTTACAGACGTCCCCCTGGAGGTCAACGAGGCCCTTGATGAGGGGGAGGACGTCTTTGTGGAGGGATCCCAGGGGTTCGGCCTTTCACTCTACTACGGCACATACCCCTATGTTACAAGCAAGGACACCACCGCAAGCACAGCCGCGGCCGATGTGGGTATTGGACCCACAAGGGTTGATGAGGTCATAGCGGTCTTCAAATCATACATCACAAGGGTTGGTGAGGGCCCCTTCCCGACTGAGATCAGCCAGGAGGAGGCAGAAGAGCTCGGCCTTGAGGAGTACGGGACAGTCACAGGGAGAAGAAGGAGGATTGGCCTGTTTGACATGGAGATGGCCAGGGAATCCTGCATGATTAACGGGGCAACACAGATCGCTGTTACCTGTGTCGACAGACTCTACCCTCAATGTGAACGTGTCAGGGAGTACTCTGACCTCTCAGCCGAAGTGAAACGTTTCATAGAGGAAATAGAATCCGAAACTGGGGTGCCAGTCACCATAATATCCACGGGTCCATCCCTCGAGGATACCATTGACCTCAGGGATGAGCTGCTCTAATTATTTCCTGTTTAGATCAGGGTTTTTTTCTTCTGATTCTCACCCCACCCTTCTCATCCCGGTTCCATGACCTATTGACTTATTCCGGTTCACTGAACTGAATAAATTTAGTTTACTCAGGTAAATTACTTCTGAGTAAATAATTTTTTGAGGGATGAATCAGTACTTTGATGAATAAGAAGGTGAAATTTTTCAGTTTTTCCATGAAAAAGAGTGACGGTATCTGGAATGATATGCTGCTGCCTTTCTGGAGATAAACAGGTAGCTTCTACAGCTTTTGTAATAGAAATAAAATATGAAACTTTTCTGAATCAGTCCTTCAGGTCTTCAGCACTAACCCTTTCACCGTACATCCAGAACTGGTTTAGGGTGCCGTGGTGCCCGTGCCTTATGGCCTCCCTTACAAAGTCCCCGGCCTTTCTCAGGGCATCAGCCAGTTCAAGACCCGCCTCAAGGTATGCGGTGGTTGCAGCTGAGAATGAGCAGCCGCTTCCATGGGTGTTCCTGCTCTCTACCAGTTCACCCTCAAGCACAGACACGTCACCGTCAATGCAGATCACATTATTACCGCCCAGGTGGCCTCCTGTTATTATAACATCGCAGATTTCACCCAGGACCACCGCGGCCCTCACCGCATCATCCAGGGTCCTTATGGAGACCCCTGAGAGCCTCTCTGCCTCTGCAACATTGGGTGTTGCTATAAGTGCCTCAGGGAGCAGATGATCTTTAAGCGCATCAGAAAAACCACCTGCAGATAGGCTGCCTCCTGAGGCCGCCACCATCACAGGGTCCACCACAACCTCCAGTTCATACTCCCTGATCTTCTCTGCAACGGTCAGCACTATCTCCTCACTGTAGAGCATACCGGTCTTGGCGTGCACTATATCCAGGTCCTCCATCACAAGGTCGATCTGCTCGGCGACAAATTCGGGGGGCACGGCCATTACACCCGAAACCCTCCCCACGTTCTGGGCAGTGAGTGCGGTTATAACCCCTGCACCGTAAACTCCAAGGGCAGAGAATGTCTTGATATCGGCTAGGATCCCTGCCCCACCTGATGGATCAAAACCAGCGATTGAAAGTGCCATCATGGTCTCACCTAGAATGATCTTGAAACCTCAAGCCTGTCAGAACCCCTTGAGGGCCTCACAGTGAAACTGAGCTTTCTGAGGTACTCCCTTGCATGGGTCCCCTCTCCATGGAGTATTATCTCCCCGAGGTCCTCTGCTGTGTTAACATCCAGTGAAAGGTAGAATGAGTCATACACGGAGACGCTGAGACCCCTACTCTCAGCTTCACTCACATGCTCAAAGAAGCTGCAGTCACCGAACCTCAACCTCATGGACCCCGGCCTGAATATCAGGGTGTTGGTCCCCCCACCCTTGGCAGGGGCTATAACAACATCAAAGTGGGATGCCCTGTGGAGGAGTTCAGTGATATCGGTTTTCCCTATGAGGGGTATGTCTGAGGGTGTTATCATGACCCTCTCAAATTCTGGTATGCAGAACTCGGCAGCCTGTTCAAGGGCACCGTTGAGGTCCTTCCGGCCCTTCTCCTCAAGTATATCGACTCCAAGGCTGTATGCGTATTCAAGGACATCTGCATCTGCACTGATAACCAGCACACGGTCAACGTGTCTCCTGAGGGCCTCTGAAACATCCATCAGCATGGCCCTGAGCAGACCCTCCCGTTCTGATGGTGAAAGTGTGGGGGATAGCCGCGTCTTTGCATGTGCAAACCTTGAAACCGGTATTATGGCGCAGGTCTTCATTGTCTTGCTCCGATCTGGTTCTTCAGGGCATCAAGTACCGAGAACAGTTTAAAGGGACTTTCTGTCTGGTTGAGGATCGGGCTGGTGATGTTAAGCTCTGAGAGCTGTTCCTCGGTGAGCCCGTACTCATCCATGAGCCCTGACCTCACCGCTGTGATGTTCTCCCTCAGCTGGTAGAACCGCATATCCCTCTTTTTAACCATGGCGTAAACCTCTCCACGGTATATGTTGAGTTCATCGCCCCTTGCAAGCACCCAGAGCTTGAGCTGTGTGGTGAACGCCTCAGCCGGATCCGCGGGGTTCGATGATGAGAGGACCTCCACCATGAGCGCCGGGGCTTTACCGGCGGGTTCCAGTTTAACCCCCTGTAATGTCCTCTCCTCGGGTTCTACCGAGTACGCGGGAACATCCTCTGCAGAGCCGGGACTCACATGGGTTCCTGTGGCAATTACAAGGTCACCCGAGGTATTTGAGGCCAGGAGGGTGCCGCTGTCAACCCGTACAGGTTTATTTCCTGTGTTCCTTATTTCCACAGTATTCGGAACGTCACCGGCGCTCCCCTTCTGTATCACCTCTGCACTACCATCGCTGACGGCCGATGCAAGGTCGGGACCTCCCAGTGTGATGTAGCCTATCCCTCCGCTCAGAAATGCGAAGATGAATATCAGGCTGATGACAAGAAGGATTCTTGCGTTCATCCAATCTCCCATCTAGTAGGTTCTGGCAAGGTATGCCCTGTAGGGGGCGTCTCTACCACAGTTCATGCATTTACCGCTTCCACCCTCCTGTATCCCAAGGATATCCACCCGGACCTTCTCCTCAACATCCATGCCGCACTCCTCATCACCGCACCACATGAAGGATATTATGCCCATTTTCTCCTCTATTATGTTCCTGGCCTCCTCTATGGTCCCTGCCTCACGGATCTCTGATTCCATCCTCTCCCAGGCCCTTCTCCTAAGGTTTTCGAGAATGTCAGCCATGAGATCCCTGAGGGTGTCCTGGATACCGTCAAGGTCTGCTGTTATCTTCTCACCGGTGTCCCGCCTGGAGATGACCGCGGAATTATTTTCAAGGTCCCTTGGCCCTATCTCAACCCTCAGGGGGACGCCGCGCATCTCCCATTCATAGTACTTCCTCCCTGCCCGGAGGTCACGGTCATCAAGGTGCACCCTGAAACCTGCATCCTCAAGCCTATCCCTGAGGTCCCTGCAGGTCTCCATGACCTCATCAGCGGCCTTCTTGAAGATAACAGGCACTATAACCACCTGGTGGGCTGCAACCTCGGGGGGTAGACATAGACCTGATTCATCCCCATGGACAGCTATAACCGAGGCTATGACCCTGTCTGATAAGCCGTAACAGGTCTGGTGGACGTACTCATGCTCACCCTCGGGGTTTTCAAATTTTATCTCGAAGGTCCTTGCAAAGGTCTGCCCGAGGTTGTGGACGGTTCCTATCTGGAGGGTTTTGCCGTCGGGCATGAGGGTGTCAAAGGCCATCGTGTAGTCTGAGCCAGGGAATTTGTCCCACGGGGGCCTCTTTGTTATGAGGTATGGGATTCCCAGGGAGTCAAAGAATTCCCTGTAGATCTCTATGGCCCTTTCAACCTGTTCCTCTGCCTCCTCGGCGGTTGCATGTATTGTGTGGGCCTCCTTGAAGGTTGTTATCTCACGTACCCTTATCAGAGGCCTTGTATGTTTTGTCTCATACCTGAAGGTGTTAACTATCTGGTAGAACCTCATGGGTAGATCCGTGTGTGACCTGACCCAGAGTGCGAACATGGGGTACATGACGGTTTCACTTGTGGGCCTGAGGGCCAGTTTCCTCTGTAGCTTGCTGAGGCCCCCATGTGTAACCCAGTAAACTTCGTCCTCGAAGCCCTTTACGTGTATGGCCTCCTTTGCCAGTTCATCCTCAGGTACAAGAAGCGGGAAGAGAACCTCCTCATGGTCCCTGTCAAGTATCCTCTTCAGGATATTGAGGGTGTTTTTCCTTATCCTGAATCCATGGGGCATCCATACATGCATACCCTTGACCGGATACCTCTGATCTATAATCTCAGCTTCCTCTAAAATATTGTGGAACCATTCACTGAACTCTGTCATTTTTTCACCATGATAACAGTTAGGGTCTTTTCTGATAAATTTCTGCAAAAGTATATTTTCCTCTGGAGATAAACACCAATCAAAAATTATTTTATTACTCCTACTTAAATAATATACTCCATCAGAGGGTTAACATGGATCCAAGGAAAATTCAGCTACCAAGGGAGATACACACAGGGCCCGGTGTTATAGAGGATACCGGGAGGATATGCAGTGACCTCAGATTCGAGGGAAGGGTTATGGTGGTGACGGGCCCCAGAACCCTTAAAATTGCCGGTGAGACGGCAATTGAGAGTTTGCAGGGTGCTGGATTCGAGGTTGACCAGGTCACGGTTGGGGATGCCACCATGGCCTCGGTGTCCCAGGTCCAGGATGGCCTCAACGGCACCTCCCTTGTGCTTGGTGTGGGTGGGGGTAAGGTTATCGATGTTGCGAAGATGGCCGCCACGCTTGAGGGCGTGCACTTCATAAGTGTGCCCACAGCGGCATCCCATGATGGGATAGCCTCCCCCAGGGCATCCATAAGGAACGGTGAGGGCACAGCATCCCTTGAGGCCTCTTCACCAATCGGTGTGATAGCAGATACTGAGGTAATAAGTAAGGCCCCCTTCAGGCTCCTTGCATCAGGCTGTGCAGATATAATATCCAATTACACGGCCATAATGGACTGGAAACTTGCCCACAGGCTTCTTAATGAGAGGTACAGTGAATCAGCAGCTGCACTTTCACTCATGACAGCCAAAATGATTATAAACTCTGCCGACGCCATAAAAGAGGGTCTTGAGGAGAGTGCAAGGCTAGCTGTGAAGTCACTCATAAGCAGCGGCATAGCAATAAGCATAGCAGGGAGCAGTAGGCCTGCAAGTGGCTCGGAGCACAAGTTCAGCCACGCCCTTGACATGGTGGCACCCGAACCTGCACTTCACGGAGAACAGTGCGGGGTGGGGACAATAATGATGATGCACCTCCACGGCGGGGACTGGAGGTTCATAAGGGATGCCCTGGCAAGGATAAACGCCCCAACAACAGCAGCCGAACTTGGCATCGACCCTGAATACATCATAGAGGCACTTACACTGGCCCACACTATCAGAAAGGAAAGATACACAATCCTTGGAGACAGAGGTTTAACCCGCGAGGCCGCTGAAAGGCTTGCAAAGATAACGGAAGTGATATGATTGATAACTCTTATTGGCGAAAAACTTGCAAGGAAGGGGTCAAGGTTCCTCTTCTGCGGACCTGCAGAGGAATGTGAGGATTGCAGGTTCAGGTCGACATGCATAGGACCCCTCGAGGAGGGGAGGCTCTACAGGATAACCGATGTTAAGGACAGGTACCAGAAGTGCCCTGTTCACCTTGGAGAGAAGGTGAAGGTAATTGAGGTTGAAAAATCCACTGTCGAGGCACTCATAGACGCAAAGGGAGCATTTGAAGGATCAGTGATTTCATTCGATTTTCCTGAATGTGACCTGGAGTGCAGCATGCATGATCTATGTTTCCCTGAGGGCATCAGGGATGGTGACAGGTGCAGGATTGTAAAAAATCTTGGAAAACCTGGAAAACAGTGCCCTGGCGGTCATGAACTGAGAAGGGTTCTTTTGAAACCCCTGAATAAAAAATGAATGGGAGTCTACAATGGATCTCAAGAGGATGGCCGCCCTAAGGGCGGTTGAGGAGATAAAGGATGGGGATATCGTCGGACTCGGCACCGGTTCAACAACCCACCACTTCATAGTGGAACTTGGAAGGCGCGTCAGGGAGGAGGAACTGGAGGTTATGGGTGTCCCCACATCTTACCAGTCAATGTTACTTGCAGCAGAGTCAGGTATAGGGGTCACAAGTCTTGCAGAACACGACGTCGATGTGGCTGTTGACGGCGCAGATGAGGTGGACCCTCAATTCAACCTTATAAAGGGGGGTGGGGCTGCCCATACACTTGAGAAGATAGTTGACTCATCTGCAGGGCGCTTCATAGTTATAGTGGATGAATCAAAACTTGTTGATAGGCTGGGCGCATTTCCTCTCCCTGTTGAGGTCATCCCTGCAGCCTGCAGACCCGTTATGGTGAGGCTCGAGTCCATGGGGGCCACTGTAACCCTCAGGTCATGTGAGGGGAAGGACGGCCCCATTGTAACAGATAACGGTAACTTTGTCCTTGACGCATCATTCGGTGTTATTGATGACCCTGCAGACCTTGAGGTGGAGCTCAACAGTATACCGGGTGTCGTGGAGAATGGTATCTTCGCAGGCCTTGCTGATATGGTTATCGCGGGGACTGAGGGTGGTGTTGAGATTCTCAGGCCTAGAGGGTGATCGTCACAATATGCGCAAGGGGTATTATGACTGTGGTGGTTGTTTTACCACCCCTTAATTTCAGTTCTAGACTCAGATAATCGGTTTCAACCCTCTTGACCTCACCGTAGTACGTCTTCCCGGTTATGAGTGTGATGCTGAGGTAGTCACCGATTGCTGATTTCAGTGTATCCCTGAGGTCTGATCCGCACTTCATAATCTAGGGTTTCATCTAATTCTTTAATGTATTTTTTGATATGCTTGCTGCGAATCCCGGGTTTTATCTATTTTTTGTATTTTTTGGTAGGATCATAGATCTTATGAACTCCTCAGGGACTTCAGTATCCGGGCCGCGCCAAATAGAAGTGTGAGGATAAGGACTATGATGGCTCCTGATGAGATATTGAACCAGTAGGAAACCCATAGGCCCAGTATGGCTGCAAATATGCCTGTGATTGAGGCCTTAATCATTATGTCACCCATATCTGTACTGAAGTCCCTTGCAACAGCCGCTGGAACCGTGAGCAGTGCCATCACAAGTATTATGCCCGCTGCCTTTATGAGTACAACGACACTTATGGCCACCAG
This sequence comes from Methanothermobacter sp., assembly GCF_030055425.1. NCBI lineage: Archaea > Methanobacteriati > Methanobacteriota > Methanobacteria > Methanobacteriales > Methanobacteriaceae > Methanothermobacter > Methanothermobacter sp. The sequence goes on along the minus strand of NZ_JASFYE010000001.1, from coordinate 18,559 downwards.
TGAAAGCAGGTAAAGGTAAAAGGTGTCAGCAGGCACACCAAGGACCTCTGCGTACTCCTCATCGAAGCAGAGCGCCACAAATTCCCTGTTGAAAAGGAGGGCACTTGCTATTATGATGAGGTCAAGGACGAGCATGGTCCAGAGGTCTGCGCTGCTTACCATGAGGATGTTGCCGAAGAGGTAGCTGAAAAGATCCGGGGCATAACCAGGGCTGAGGTTCACGAACAGTATACCCAGGGCCATACCAGCTGACCAGAGCATGCCTATCGCGGTATCTTCACTTATATCTGTTTTCCTTGTGATTTTACCCATAAGGAGAGCGGCTGCAACGGTGAAGGGGATGGCCGCTGTCACCGGATTCATACCCAGGAGGTACCCCAGCCCCACGCCACCAAATGCCGCATGTGATATACCTCCGCTTATTGAGACTATCCTCTTGGTCACAACGTAGCTTCCAACTATACCGCAGGCTATGCTGACAAGTACCGCTGCAACCACAGCGTTCCTCATAAACTGGTACTCTAGGATCTCAAGCACGGCAATCACCCCTCCCTGTGTTCATGGAGCACCCTGTGGGGTATACCATGTGCTATGAGTTCCACTGGACAGCCATATGCATCCTCAAGGCAGGTGACGGCCTCCTCCACTGTCCCATGAACAAATAGCCTGTGGTTGAGGCACGCCACACTGTCCACGTGCTGTGCGACCGTTCCGATATCGTGGGATACAAGGATAACTGTCATTCTCTCCCGCAAGCCATCTATGAGGTTGTAGAATGAGGTCCTGAAGGCGGGGTCAACGCTTGCAGTTGGCTCATCAAGGAGGAGAAGAGCTGGGTTTCGTACAATGGCCCTTGCAAGGAAAACCCTCTGCAGCTCACCCCCTGAGAGCTCACCAATTTTTCTATCCCTGTAATCCAGCATCCCCACTATTTCCAGGGATCTGAGGGCCCTTTTTCTATCATCGTCTGTATATGCCTCAAATCTCCTGTATGTGCCCATGAGGACTGTCTGGAGGACGTTTATGGGGAAATCTGTCTTGAAGTGACTCCTCTGGGGGAGGTATCCGATCCTTTCCCTGGTATCCTCAGGATTTTTCCCCAGCACCTTCACAGTTCCTGAAGATGGCCTTATCTGTCCTGTTATGAGTTTCAGGAGTGTTGTTTTACCCCCACCGTTGGGTCCGATTACTGCGAGGACCTCACCTTCAGGCACCTCAAGGTTGATATCCTCAAGTATGGGCCTGCCATTCACATGGTAATTCACATCCCTCATCTCAACTGCCAGCATTTCCATCACCCCTTAAGAGCCCTCAGTACCTCCTCAATGTTCCTTGTGTAGTTTCCACCCAGCGGGTCCACAACGGCAACTCCTGCACCTATCTCCTCTGCAATGAGTTCTGCATTTCTCCTGCTGAACTGTGGTGATACAATTACAACCCTTATGTTCTTCCTTCTGGCATCCTGGATTATCTGTGATAATGTTGCCGGACCGGGTTCCTTTCCCTCCCTTTCAATTGCGACCTGTTTTAACCCGTATTCCCTGCAGAAGTAGCCCCAGGCGGGGTGGTAGACCAGTATGCTCTCACCGGTTCTGTTTTTAAGCTCCATTCTGATCCGCATGTCCAGTTCATGCAGCCTTTCAAGGTAGGTGGCAGCGTTTTCACTGTAGTATCTGCTGTGCTGGGGGTCAATCTCCTGGAGCCCCCTCAGTGTGTTGTTCACCATCACCATTGCGTTTCTGGGTGATGTCCACACGTGGGGGTCGTATGGGCTCTCGGCTGATTCATGTGGATCTTCAATGTCTGATGGGATGAACTCTATCCCCTCTGAAGTGTTTATTATCCTCATACTGGGGTTAAGTGTCCTTATTTTTTCGAGGTAGTGGGTTTCGAATTCAAGGCCGGATCCAACAATGAAGTATGCCCTTGCCTCTGAAACCTTCCTGAGTGTCTCAGGTTGGGGTTCATAGGTGTGTGGGTCGGCGCCCTCTGGCACCAGGACAACCACCTCTGCCCGGTCCCCTGCAACTGCCTCCACAAACTCTTTCTGGGGCATTACTGTAACCGCAACAATCAGTTTTTCCTGATCTGGTTCATCTGACGTCTCTGATGTGAAGACGTACATTCCACTCATGGAGAGTATGGTTATGAGTGCAATTGCACCTATCTTCCATCTTTCCATCCAACCACCCACTTAATCTATGTTTCTGAAAACATATAAAAATTGTTAATATCTGGAGCATAATTTAATAAAATTTAGCATAAAGTATATAAATTCTTATTAAAATAGAGTGATTCATGGTTGTGGTCAGTGTTTCACTCAGTGAAAAGCTCCTCGCGGAGATAGATGCACTTAGGGATGAGATGGGATTCTCAGGAAGATCCGATGTTATAAGGGCTGCTGCAAGGCTTCTGATAGATGAGAAAAGAAACATGCAGGAATTGAGGGGAGATATAAACGCGGTTCTCTTTCTAATACACCATAGAAATGCCGAGGACATGGTGACAGACATAAAACATGACTATGAGGATATAATCAGCACCCAGATACACAGTCACCTCAAGGATGGGAAGTGCCTGGAACTCTTCATAATTGAGGGCGAGTCCTCAAGGGTGAGGGAACTCACAGAGAGGTTCATGGCCTGCGGGAAAATGGCCCACATAAAGCTCTTTACATTCTGATTTCAGGGGGTAACCTAAAAAAAATAAAATCTGTAGGACCTGTGGCTGAAGTCGGCCTCAGGAAGAATAATGTTGAGGATAAAATTTGTTCAGGACCTGTATTCGTGGCTGAATCCGGCGTCATAGAGCTTGGAGGCTCTGAACTCCCCTGGATCGAGAACCCTTCCCACGATTATCATGGCAGTTTTTTTTATACCGGCCTCACGTACCTTCATGGATATATCCGCCAGTGTACCCCTCACAATCTCCTCGTCAGGCCATGAGGCCCTTTTAACCACGGCAACGGGGGTGTCAGGTGGGTAGTGCTTCATTAGCCTTTCTGCAATGTCCCCTATCATGTGGACACCCAGGAATATGCACATGGTTGAACCGTGTCTTGCAAGCTCCTCGATGCTCTCTGAGGGCGGCACAGGTGTTCTTCCGGCAGGACGTGTTATTATGACGGTCTGAGAAATCTCAGGAAGTGTAAGTTCGGCCCCCAGGGCGGCTGCAGCTGCAAAAACGGAACTGACGCCAGGTATAACACTGTATGGAATTCCTTTCTCATCAAGAACCCTCATCTGCTCCTTGATGGCCCCATAAATGGAGGGGTCTCCTGTGTGAACCCTCGCCACGGTTTTACCGGCCCTGCAGGCATCCACCATGATCTCCGTTATCTCATCAAGGTTCATATGGGCGCTGTTATGGACCTCTGCACCTGGCGCGTATTCCAGGATCTTTCTGTTTACAAGTGAACCGGCGTATATCACAACTTCGGCCCTTTCAAGAACCCTTATGGCCTTCAGTGTTATGAGTTCAGGGTCTCCTGGACCTGCACCTATGAATACAACCTCACCTGTAACCTTTTCATCAACTTCAGGGTTTTCTGTGCCTTTCAGATTATCCTCTCCTCTGTGTTATTCCTTTTTTACATCCTGATGGTGTTATCATGTGGATCCCGTCATGGCCGCGGGTTTATCATTTCTATGGCCCCTTGGGGACACTCCCTGGCGCACCTCTCACAGGCACCGCAGGAGAAGGGATCCACCTCTGCAGTCACACCCCTCCTTATGGTATTCATGGATAACCTGACAAGGGGACAGACATCCATGCAGAGGAAGCCACAATCCTCTCCCAGACATTCCCTGGGGTTCACGTGGGCATGAACCCCCGGCACACCTGCAGCCCTCTTGAAGGCCTCCCTTGTGAGGTAACCTGCAACATGCAGGTGGGTATCCCCCAGTACAGGGTCAGCTTCCATGGACGCCAGGCAGGGGTAGTTGTGGAATCCTTCACCGGCAGCCACATCCACCTCAGGGAGGGGAACCCCCCTTATCCTCTCTGCGACGTAGAAGGTGGAACCGCAGGGGGCGCTTCTTTTAACCCTGACTGCAAGGACACTCTCCTTCACATCCATGTCCACCTCAGGCTTCCCGAATCCTGAGGCAAATGAGTCAATAAAGGGATTTCCTGTAGTATCAAGTGAACAGAAGGGTGATGGAAAGACGACTGATTCAACCATCCTGGAAATTTCAGATTTAAGGCCTTCAGGAAGCTGACCCGGCGCGTGGGATTCAATTATGAGGGCCTTTGATCCCGATTCAACGGCTATTTCAGCTGCTACAAGGTTAAGGTCACCGAAGAGTCCCGCAGCTACTGTGAGATCTGCATCAGGGATTTCTGGGGGAAGAAGTGATGAGGGATCATCCAGAAATTCACCAGAATAGTCATCATAATCAAATACAGCCACTATGTCCGGTGCCAGCCCATGGGCAGCGACGGTATTAACCACCCTGGCGCCGTATTCTCCACAGGCCACCATTATGATCCTCATGGAAGCACACCTATCTGTAGAACAGTATGTATGCAACCACCATGAGGATCAGGGCGAGCACAACCCCTGTGATGGCCATGTTCCTGTCGCTGCCAAAGATTATGGGCACGGGCCCTATCATTACAACTCCCGCGGCCTTAACCTCCCCCTTATCCCTTGTCTGGGAGGCGCTGAGGGCTCCTCCAATGAATGTTAAAAGTATGCCTGTGATTATAAGGATTACTCCTGCGGTTATGAGAATTTCTCCCCTCATGATATCCTCCACTCAAGTATTGTATTCTATTACTGTGTATCTGGTCTCAGTACAGCTATTGTACTCCCCATTTTATAAGTGGTATGTTGTGTGTCAGTGGCTGCTAAGTCAATGTCTCTGAATGAAATAAATAGCTGATGATTTTACTCTGGTTCCACGTATTCAATGGACACACATTCCCAGGGCTGGACCTCGGTATTTATTGTGGCGTAGAGTTCCCTATCGGTGTGCCTGAAGAGGTCCTCACAGCTGAAACTGAGGTCTGATGATACCTTAACCGGGTAGATCCTCCCCCTGTTACTCTTTACGATTATCTCTCCATCTCTACTTATGCCTATCACAAGCTGTTTTATTTCATTTGCCATATTAAATCCTCCAGCTCCTATACTAATCTTAAAGACCACCTAGATAAATCTGGATGACATGGATCCTGTGATGTTATGATGGACCCGCTGAATTTTTGTCAGCATAGAATCTCATAGCAGACGGTACTCAACCCTATGGCCCATCTTTCTTCTCTCAATGAGTTCCATGTCAACCATCTCATCAAGGAGGCCGTCATCGGCCACAATATCCTCTTGGGGGGTCCATGAGGGTTCTTCTGCGAGCCTATCATAGACCTCAAGAAGGGACTGTATCCTCTCAAGGACATCTTGATCAGCATCAAGGCCCTCTATTTCCCCCTTTATCCTGCGGGCGGTCTCTCTGAGAGTGTCTTCATCTGCGCTGGGAATGATGCACAGGACTCTGACCTCATTTCTCAGGAAGTACTGGCCCCTGTGAACGCTGAATGTGTCCCTCTGGATTATGAGGCCACCGGCATCCTCAACAAATTCCTCAAGTTCATGGAAGTTATGGGGCCCCCCTGTGAAGACCACTAGGGAATACATGTAAGGGTTTATGTGCATCAAACTATATCTATACATCAGTTAGTAATATTTATATATAAAAATTTATTAATTACTATCATGGATTCACATGGAGTTCTATTAGCTGACGCCGTAACATCAACATTTTTCATGGTTCTGCTTTTATCCACCATGGTTGCCATTGCTGGTTCAAGGATTGATGGTGTTCACCATGAGGAGGGACTTCTTGAACTTCGCATACTTATGGATGATGTGGCATGTGCCGTTGACCTTGCAGTTGCAGGGGGCCCGGGCCGTGAGGTTGTTGTTGAACTCCCACCACGTCTCAACCACACATCAGCCTACAGGCTGAGGGTCAACTCAACCGGGGTCTATGGCTGGGCGGATGGTTACAGGGGGTTCTCAGATATATGCCCTGTTATCATTGCGGACTCAAGGGGGAACCCTGCATCAATTAACCTTGAGGCAGGCAGGAAATACTCAATACGGAACACATGCAGAAATAACAGGACCCTCCTCATGGTCTCGGAGGTGAGGCTCTGAGCTTGGATATATCTACGAGGAGTCTCTGGGGGGTTCATCTGTGACAAATCTGAGGGCAGATAATATCTATGGCTGCACTGGAGGGCAGGTACCCCTTGAGTACCTGCTACTTACAGGTGCCGGGCTCCTCATTGCCATACTCATCTCTGGTCAGGCTGGAATGCAGCTTGAACTCCTGGCGGCCCATTCAGCTGCTAAAACAGGGGCCCTGGAGGGGGTTACTACTGACACCCTTGCAGTCTACCCTGCTGTTACCTTTGAAGAGTACCAGAACCAGAAGCCGGCCCTACTCCAGCCATCAGGTGTCAGGGTTCTGAGGGTTGAGATGATTGACGAGGGCTACAATAGCACATACGGGCGGAGGAAGTTCCGTCTGAGGGCATGGCTCTCTGGCCCACCTATGGAGTCTTTCCTGAGGGAGTCCCTCTCTGACAGGGTGAACTTCTGTATGAGGAGATCCATCTCACGGACCTTCAGGACAGAGAACCTGACCGGTACCTACCACAACCCTGCCTTTTCATATCACTACGTCTTCACAACATCTGAGGCGGTGTGGGTTCCTCATTAGATTACACCGTAGCCAGATGTAAACTGATATAAAGGGTTAACAACATAATTAAACTGTAATACTCATCGCCGGGGACACTTCCTGATACCGGTTACCGAGTCACTGGGGTGTATTGATGGCCAAAACAAAGAAGGAAAAACTGGATGATGTGCTCTCTGCTTTTATGCAGGTCGGTCAGATAAGGGCTGCAGGTATTGTTTCAAAGGAAGGGCTGCTCATAAACGCACGGACACCTCCAGATGTTGATGCCAGGATATTCTCAGCCCTCTGTTCAACCATAATGGGTGCTGCAGAGGCGGCATCAGGGCAGATGAACACTGGCGGCGTTTCTGAGATAACCGTGAGAACCGAGAAGGGTATAATCATTCTCAAACCTGCAGGTGAGAAGGCCATATTCACGGCCCTGGCAGAACCGGAGGCACAGCTTGGTCTGCTGCTCTTTGAAATGGATTCAAGGGCAGCGCAGGTTGATGAAATTCTAAGGGAGATGTGAACATGAAGAGGACTTACATCCCGAAACTCGACGACCTCCTGGGCGGCGGAGTGAGGGAGGGGGCTTCTGTGATGTTCTCGGCATCCCCCGGAGTTGACTATGAGGCATTCGGTTACCAGATGCTCAACGGGCGCCTTGGTGAGGGTGGGAAGGGGTTCATATTCACCAACGTTGAGGAACCTGAGAGCATAATATATGAATTCAGATCCTATGGCTGGGACATAGAGGCCCACATTGAGAATGGGAACATGTTTTTTGTTGATGGAAGTTCGCCCTTCCTTGGAATGCCATCAGAGGAGCGTTACACTGTCAGTGATTACTCAGAGATAAAGGAAACAGTTCTGAGTGCAATAGAGGATATTCCTGGTGGTGTGGGGGTAATAAACTGCCTATCTGTAATAATAGATTACCTGGGCAACGGTGAGACCCTTGAAATTGTTGAGGCATGGAACAGGAGGGCCTCTGAACTGGATGTCAACCTTGTCTACCTCTTCACTGAATGGGACTATGAAAGGGAGCTGATGGATAAACTGAGATCACTGATGGACTGTGTCGTTGATCTGAGGACCATTGAGGAGAGGGTCATAATAGGACAGGGGTTCATGGTTGCCCATTCTGACTGGTCCAAGCCCCCTGAAACCATGGTTCTCTTCTTTGTTGTACAGCCAGGTGGAGTTAAGGTCTATGTGCCCAAGATACTGGTGACTGGTCCCTACAATTCAGGGAAATCCACATTTGTGAAGTCCATATCCACAAAAGCAGTTTCTGTTGACAGAAAGGCCCTCTCGGCGTTCCCAACGACCATTGCAATGGACATAGGTCACCTCGAGTATAAGGGGTTCATGGCGGATATCTTCGGTACACCAGGACAGGAGAGATTCGACCTAATACTGGATGTTCTCTCAAGGGAGGCTGTTGGGGCATTCATACTTGTGGACTCAACCGCACCTGAAACCTTCGCTAGGGCCAAGGAGATGATAAGAAAGACAAGGGCAGAGGCCATACCAAAGGTTGTGGTTGCCAATAAACAGGACCTTCCAGGGGCACTCTCACCTGATGAGATAAGAACAAGGATGAAGCTTGGAGGTGATGTCCCTATAATACCTGTTTCACTCAAAGAGGGATTGGGAGTTAAAGAAGCACTTGAAACCCTCCTCGGACTTCTCTATGGTGGTTAAATGATTGTTAGAATTCCCTCAGGAATAAGGGGCCTTGATGAACTCATTGGTGGGGGTGCGATCCCTGAAAATACTGTTACACTTGTCTATGGGCCCCCGAAGGTTGGTAAATCAATATTCAGTTATGGTTTCGCGGCTGGGGGTGCTGATAGGGGTGAACCCTGTCTCTATATATCCACAGACTATGGCCTGGCGGACCTCAAGAGGAACATGCAGGTTCTTGGTATGGATGCTGAGAGTTACATGGAGAATGAACTCCTATATGTGATAGACGCGATATCAAGCATCTCAGGACCTGCATCTGATGCTGGCAACACCTATCTTTCATCATCTGTGAATAACCCTACCGATATAATGGTGAAACTGGGGGTTGCCATAAGGAACATAACTGCAGGCTACAGCATATTCAGGTCTGTCCTGGACTCCCTCACAACTCTAATGGCATTCAATGATGAGATGCTGATAGTCCGAGTCCTCACAGCATACATAATGAGGATCAAGGACGCTGGCGGAACTGCCATTGTCACCTACACCGAGGGATCAGCAGACCCCAAGGTTGAGACCATGCTCAAGGCAGTTGTGGATAACATAATACACCTCGATGGATCTGAACTTACAGTTGAGGCCATGATAGGAGTCGGAAGGGCCAGTGCCCCCTACACCATAGACGATAAGGGCCTTAAGGTCAACCCATGAGGGATATCATGAGTGAGAACTACACCACCGGTATAGCTGGACTTGATGATATCCTGGGTGAACTGGAGCCTGGTTCAGTCATGCTGGTCACAGGTCCCCCCAAGGCAGGCAAATCCGTACTTGCAATGGAGTTCATCTACAGGGGACTCCAGGCTGGAAACCCATGTCTCTTCATAGCGGCAGAATATGGTTACAGGGACCTGCAGAGGAATACGATGGCCTTTAACTGGTTCATCCAGACCTTCAGTGATAAAATGCATGTAATTGATCTCCCAACAGGACTTGGAGGTGGTAAACCCCAGGATTCAGGGAACATAAGGTATTCGGCCCTTCAGAACACCACAGACCTCATGGTCAAGGTCGGTATAGCCACAAGGAGCCTCTACCAGGAATCAGCCATATTCCTTTCAGCATTTGACTCTGCATCAATTCTCCTGGCATTCAACCCCCCGCGGCTTGTGCTCAGGGTGCTCAAGGCCTACAATAACCGTGTGAGGGAGGCTAAAGGAATAGGACTGGTGGCCTACACAGAGGGGGTTGCTGATCCAGAAATAGAGAATGCGATCCCTGACCTCTTTGATGTGCATATCCGCATGGATGGCTCCATGATATCTGCCAGTACCCCCTCAGGGACCAGGGAGGCGCCCTACAGGATAGGTGAACAGGGTCTTCTGGTGGGCTGATGGTACTCCTTAATGTCTTTTTATTTGTGGGGTGATTCTGGCTGTAGATTTCCAATGGGCTGATGTTTAACTGTCAGATTCCTTTTAGCGGATATCTATTTAAATTAATATCCACATAATATTTTATTAGAACATCCGGGGCTGTGAAGATGATATTAATTATTCTGAGCATATTTGATTTTCTCAAGGGAGATGAGGGCGGCGAATCACTGGAGAAGTACCTGCGCAAACTTGAGGAACTCCTTGAGGAGGAATTTGACACCCTCATAAGGATAGCCACCTTTTATGCTGATGAGGGCGATACCCGTGAGGCACTTGATTACCTTGAAAGGGCCTACAAGGTGGCCTCGGACATGAATGACGAGGAGCTCATGGCTTTTGCCCTCGACTCCATGGGTGACGTCTACCTCAGTGATAGGAAAATCAAGACTGCAATGGAGTACTTTAAGGAGGCGCTCCGGATTTATAACTCTGTTAATTCACCACTCAGAAAGGATCTGAGGGAAAAGATCAAGGAGGTCGAAAAGATCAGGGAGGCCATAGATATAGCAAGCCTCAACCGCCTCCAGGAGGAGGCTGAACCTGAGATGGCAGAGGTGGACCTCGGTGCCATCGAGCCATTCCTGGACAGACTCGTGGAAAGGGTTGAATCACTTACAATGTACCAGTCACAGTCCTATGAGGACTCCATATCCCAGATAAGGGAGGCCTACCAGATTGCAAGGGATATTGGCGATACAGCCACAGAGGCGTCATTGCTCCTGCTCCTGGGGGCCTATTCACTTAAAAATGAGGATTTCAGCGAGTCAAGAAAGTACCTTAAGAAGGCAGAGGATCTTTTCAAAAATACAAACAATGATATGGGACTTGCCGTTGTAATGGTCCTCATGGGGGTCCTCGACTTTATAGAGAACAACCCTGAGGGTGTTGCATCAGGTTTCAGGGGGGCTGTTGAAATATTCCAGAAACTGGATGAGAGGGAGATGGAGTCCGTTACCCTTGAGCTCCTCAACAAGCTCTACAGTTTCTGAGGTCAGAAAAGCAGATAATATGCTGTGAGGTACCTCAACAACAGGTCCTAAAGCCTCTGACGGGTGACTTAGTACCTGAACACTTGAGGTTCTAAAGTTTCTCATCATAGAAATTCTTAGAAGGGGTCCAGAGGGAGTATGAATGCAAGTATAACCCCAAGGGCCCCGAAGAATACCCCAATTGACCACACTATCATCACAACCCTCTTCTCGGTCATGGGTCTTCTCAGTATCCACCTTATGAGGGAGTTGAATCCCTCAGGGGGTACTATGAGTTTACCGTCCTCTGAGATTTCTGTGGGGCTGTGCCTGTGCCTCTCAACGACACCTGCGCTGTAGAACTTCAGGAGACCGTCTATGATGTTGGGGAGGAGGACGATGAGTGCTATTATCTTTATCCTACCTATGAATGCAACAGAGGCTATGCAGGCCCCTATTATTAGGGTTCCCACGTCCCCGGGGAATACCCTAGATGGGTACCTGTTGTAGATGAGGAACGCCAGGAGGGCCCCGAGCATTGCCATGGTTATTATGGAGACATTGTATTTGCCCATTATGATACATGAGGCGGTGAGGGATATCATTGCGATTGAACCCAGACCGGATTCAATACCATTCAGGCCTGCCAGCATGTTAGTGAGGTTTGATGCTATTGAGACTGCAATGGGCATCATGATCATGTAGAGTATCCCAACGTTGGGGGGGGCCACCCATATTATGGGGAGACCTGCAAGGAATAGAAGGAAGAGTTTTTCACGTGATGATAGCCTCACAAGGTCATCAACCATCCCCACTATACCCACGAGGAGTATCACAAGGAGCGTCACCATGAGTTCGTAGTGGAGGCGCGGGAAAAAGTACATACCGAGAAACATTCCTATCGTGAACCCAAAGAGTATCCCGATACCACCCATCTCCGCGACGATGGGCTTTGAAATTTTATGTATGTCGTTTCCAACGACGTTGGCATCCTTGAGTTTACTTATGAGCTTTGGCATAACTGTATACGTTGATGTAAATGAGATGATACAGCAGATTATTGATACGATAAGTACAGATGGATATTCAAGTGTAAAGTTCAGAACCATAAAATCACCGGCTTTATCCTATAGTATTAACTGCACCCATTCATTTATAAATTTTCAGATAATCAGCCATTCTTAACTATATAGTATACTGTTCTGAGGGGTATCCCCAGCTCATCAGAAATCTTTCTGGCTGGAACGCCCTTTCTGGCCATTTCACGAACTCTGAGGCGCGTGTTCTTGTCATACTTCCTCTTCTTGCCCCGTTTCAGTTTCATATCACCCTTGAGATAGTAGACGGTCTTCAGAGGTATATCTGTGATACCCGAAATCTGTTTTGGAGTTTTACCCTCCCTTAAAAGTTTCTGAACCATCTTAACGTCCTTTTCTGTGTACTTCCGGGGTCTCCCGATTCTCTTAACGGGTTCAACCTCCACTCCAAGTTCCTCAAGGGCCTCAAGATACCTCTTTGATGTGCGGTGATAGAGGCTTATGGGGCATGTGATCTTCTTGAGGTCAGGATTATTCTCAAGGATCTCAATTATCCGCCTTGAAGTAAGGGGCTGATTCAAATGGATCTTTTCTGCCATAAAACCACTCAATCACCTTTTATAAGGTTAAGAAACATTTTAGCCCTGTCGGTAGATGGCTTACCCAGGTTTTCAATGCTCCTCTCCTCATCGGCCACGTCCTCCACATTCACATGAAAGAGTTCGGCGCATGTTTCAGCATCAATACCTGCCTCCATGTGCAGCACAGCAGCACCAAATGCAAGGGGGTCAGGTTTCATGTGCAGGCCCTTCATTTTCTCCTCAATTTCAAATTTCCTCAGGAGAACATCCCCCAGGTTCTCAATGTAGACCATTCCACAGTTCCAGTACCCTCTGAGGAGTTCCAGGGCGTCCTCACTGAACTCATCGAAGGTCCTCACCTGTGTCCTGTCAAGTACGGGTCTGAGGTTGGGGAAGGGGCCAGAATACTTGGAGCGGCGGTCCAGGGATGTTCCAAGGTAGTAAAAGGCAACGTCCCAGAGAATGAGGTTCACGGGAACATCCCTGAAGACCTCCCTCTTGAGTTCCTCCATTGTCTCCAGGTCCTCCTTTAGCAGGGGGTTCAGGTTACCGTTCTCATCACCAAGACCTGCTTCATGGATTAGCCTGTGCATCCTCTGCAATCGGACCTCACTGAGTTCATCCTCGGAAATCCTGAGATCAGGTGAATATGTTCTGGCATCAAAGACTATCTCCAGGTACCTCTCCACGGCATCGTAATCCCTCAGGTTTTCCCTGTAGACCGCATCCCGTATCTCATCTATTATCCTCTGGGATAGCCCGGCATATGCAAGTGCAAGGGCGGTCCTCGTGTACCTGTCATTCACTATGCTGGATTTTTTCCTGTGGAACTGTATCAGCTCCACCCTCACATTTGGCCCATACCTCTGCCTCAGCATCCTCTCGTAGTCATCATCCTCACTGTCAAGGGTTATGCGCCTTCTGATCCACCTACCATCCTCAAGGACCCTTATAACCAGGGTGGCCGATCTTACAGCCCCCTTCTTTTCATTTTTAAGTAGCCTCATTATCTTCTTGAGGGCCTTTCTGGCCCAGAGGCTCAGCTCGGACATCTTCACCATGTAATCCCCTGAGAGGGGGAGGTGCGGTATTATCTCCGGCCTGGAGAGTGCCCGGTCATTGAACCTGACCTTCAGGTTATCTGATCCGCAGGGGCATTCAACACCCCCTGCCGGGTCATGGAGCTCCACCTCCCCCAGCCGCAGGGTCCTTGAACATTCATGGCACGTGAGGAAAACGTACTCCTCAATGTTACCAAGGGCTATCCTGTGGGATGAGATTGCGGAGTTAACCCTGTCAAGGAGGTTCTTCTTTACAGATGCCTTCATGCGGAAGTACTGGGCGTGCCTCTTTATGTCATGGATGTCCTCAGCGATTTCAGGGGACTGGTGGGTGCTGTACCCGGATATTGACCTGAAGGGGTACTTGAAGCCCCTCAGCTCCATGGCCTCCTTCAGATCCTGAAGCTCCTCAAGGTTTCCCCGGAGGTAGATGTAAAGATTAAGGAGTGCTTCCGGCGACTTAAGATCGTCTTCAGAGATCCTTCTATCCCTTATACCCTCCAGAAACCTTTCTGACCTTGCAATTAGACCTGATTCGTTCATACTATTCTCCAGCCAGGCACAGCATACCGAATTATCAGAAGGTTGTATCACATCTACATTATCCGTTCACCGATACCTGCATCACCGGGGTCCAGTATGTTCAGTGATTCACCGGTTGCAAGGACCATACCCTCAGATTTAACACCAAAGAGTCTGGCGGGTTTGAGGTTGGCAAGGACGGTAACCTTCCTTTCAAGGAGATCCTCGGGGCTGTACTTCTCTGCAAGACCCGCAACCACCTGCATTTCCCTTTCACCCACGTCTATCATGAGTTTGAGGAGCTTATCTGACCCCTCTATTCTCTCAGCTGATCTTATAATACCCACCCTGATGTCCAGGGCTGCAAAGTCATCGATTGTCACGGTTTCAGACACACTATCCTCCTCCTTGATGAGTTTTGATTTCTCCTCCTCGATTACCTCATCGGGTATCTTTGAGAAGAGGGGCCGGGCCTTCTCTACGACCCTACCCGGTTCAGGTTCATGAAAGCCCCATGATTCATCCTCCATGTTCATGATGGAGAGCACCCTCTCTGCTGAGGACGGCATGAAGGGCATTAGGAGTTTCCCGAGGTTGGCCGCAAGGAGATTACAGAGGTAGAGGCATGTTGAGGCCCTCTCAGGTGACTCCTTAATGGCCTTCCATGGTTCCTGATCGTTGAAGTACTTGTTACCCTTCTTTGCAAGTTTAATCACTGACATCATGGCGTCCCTGAACTGGAAGTTCTCCAGGAGCTCACCCACAGTATCAGGGGCTCTTCTTATGGAGTTGAGGAACTCCTCGTCCTCTGGTGTGAGTTCTGATGGTTCAGGTACCCTGCCATCAAAGAACCTCCCTGTGAAGGAGAATGTCCGGTGGAGGAAGTTTCCAAGGACATCCGCCAGTTCATCGTTGACCCTCCTCTGGAAGTCGTCCCATGAGAAATCGGTGTCCCTGGTCAGGGGGGCGTTGACTGTGAGGTAGTACCTCAGAAGGTCCCTGGGGAATCTTTCAAGGAAATCTGATGTCCAGACAACCCAGTTCTTACTGGTGGACATCTTCCTCCCCTCAAGTGAGAGGTACTCCCCGGCTATGATGTTCTCAGGAGTTCTGCACCCGTAGGCCATGAGCAGGGCAGGCCAGAATATGGCGTGGTGGTATATTATGTCCTTTCCTATGAAGTGAACTGCGCCTGCATCCCAGTAGTCCCTCCAGGGCCTTTCGGTTCTTCTGCTCCAGGTTGCAGCAGATGAAATGTATCCGAGGAAGGCCTCACCCCAGACATAGATTATCTTACCATCATTTCCCTCAAGGGGTACAGGGACCCCCCAGTCCATGTCCCTTGTGAGTATCCAGTCCCTGAGGCCCTCCCTGAGCCACTGCAGGGCATAGTTCTTGACATTTGAGGGCATATCTGATTCCTCAATCCATTCCATGAGTTCATCCTGGAACTGGCTGAGGCGGAAGAAGTAGTGCCTTGAATCCCTCACCACTGGCTCCGACCCGCACACCATGCACATGGGATCCTCAAGCTGGAGGGGTTCAAGGTGCCTTCCACAGCTCTCGCAGTGGTCTCCACGGGCACCCTCACCTCCGCAGTGGGGACAGGTCCCCTCAACGTATCTATCCGGGAGGAAACGCTGGCAGCTGTTGCAGTAGAGCTGCTTTATGTCCTTCTCGTATATGTAACCCTTCTCATAGAGTTTCAGGAAGAAATTCTGGGCTATGTCGTAGTGCAGCTCATCGGTTGTCCTTGTGAAACTGTCAAAGGATATGTCGCATTCCTCAAGGTCGCGTTTTATCATATCATGGTACCGTGTGGCAACTTCAATGGGTTCCAGGCCCTCACTCTCTGCCTTGACGGCTATGGGTGTCCCGTGTTCATCTGTGGCGCACACAAACAGGACATCGTCACCCCGCAGCCGCCTGTACCTTGCATATATATCTGCGGGTATGTAGGTTGACCTCAGATGACCGAGATGCGTGGGCCCATTGGCATAGGGAAGTGCGCAGGTGATAAATACTTTGCTCAACTCAAACTCCTCCTTGAATCATGAAACGGGTTAGAATAAGATGGGGTAATATCATTAAGATACAGTTTAAATTTACGGTTTACCTCTATATAAATTTATGTGAGGGAATTTAAAACCATCTCCATTTTCATGGAACCAGTTCAGGGGCCCCTTCAGAACATCAAGGTTTATATGTGCCCTTTCATGGCTTCTGGGCAGAATCCTTGCTGAACTGCTATATCATGGTAACTGTGAAGCATGTACCCATATCTTTATGGGTCATATCAGTAAACAGTTTAAACATGGTGTCTTCACTTTTCATAAACCCATTCTCAGAGGATGCCAGGGAAATTGTAAGAAACTATGGATCCCCTGAGACGGTATTTGAGGTCAGCAGCGCACTCCTCGATACGGTTAAACGTACAAGGGGCCAGAACCTTGATGACAATTCACTACTCCCGGGGAGCATAGGTGACCTTGCCATCAAGAGACTGGAATGGTACCTCAGGCGGCAGAGGAGGGGTTTTGACCATGGGGACTACGCATACCTCATGAACCCCGAAATAGAGGAGTACGATGTAATTGCATTCTATGTCCTTGCACAGGCGGCAGGGGCAGGTTTCAGAAGGGGGTCGAGGGAGGTAAGACTGGTTGTTGAATCTACAGGGGCCCTTGTGGAGGACCGCTTCAGGATCCTTGGAGGTGAAAGGGATGAGATAATCGAGGAAGTCCTCATTGAACTTGGATCCGAAGGAACCAGCTGGATGGAACTATCAGAACTCATCGGATCAGGTAAGCTGAGGCTCACGGACCTCATACTCCACAGGGGGAGGGTGGTGATTGATGAGGATGAATTCCTCATGACATTCCAGGATCTGATAACTGACAGGGACCCCAGGAGTCTCTACGAGGCACTTGTGGGTCTGGAACTCAAGGAGACAATGATATCCCGTATAATAATGCAGAAGACTGAGGAATACATTGAGAGGGTCGCTGAGATGAGCTCCACAGTGGAACCCCACCCCATCATCCTTGAAACAGCAGAAAGGATAAGGGAGACTGTTAATGAGGTCACATCATTCAGGGGCGGGCCGGTTAAATCTGCAGGGCCAGGTAAACTCGTCCCGGATGCATTCCCCCCATGCATAAGGGGGACCCTGGATGGTGTGAAGTCCGGTAACAGGAACGACGCCATAGTCCTCCTGCTCACCTCATTCATATCCTATGCAAGGTTATACCCGTCGGTCTTCAGGGACAGGACACCCCTTAAGGTTTCAGACCTTGACCCTGAACTGCGGGTGATCAGGGAGGAGATACTCCCCATAATATATGGGGCAGCAGAGAGGTGTGAACCACCCCTATTTGAGGACGACCCCCAGGAGAAGCTGAACATAACCGCGAAGCTGGGATTTGGGGTTCATGATGAACCGGAACCCGAACATGAGGGTGAGAGTAAATGGTACACCCCCATGAGCTGCGAGAAGATCAAAATACACCTACCCGACCTCTGCAGACCCGATGAGCTCTGCAGGAGGATCACCAACCCCCTCACCTACTACAACAGGAAGAGGTGGGAGCTCCACAGGGGGAAGTCAGAACAGGAAGGGGAGGACTGATAGGATCTTTGAGGCCGCAACACCCCTTGAGAGGAAGAGGTACTACCGTGAAGAGTGGGATGTAAGGAAACTCCCGGAATTCATAGCCAGGAACATCCATATGAGGGAGTTCGGATTTGACCACACAGGCAGGGGCCCCAGCGACAGGTACAGGGTATTCGATGATGAGAAACGCCTTTCAAGGTTCATGAGGGCAAGGTTCCCATTTGCAGCATACTCCTCCGTCGCATTCTACAGGGAGCCGGGTAAGAGGAGGGGATGGCAGCGATCTGAACTCATCTTTGACGTGGACGCCAAGGACCTTCCTGTGAGGTCATGTGACTGTGAGGGGGTCTGTGAAACGTGCCTTGATGAGGCAAGGGAACTGGTCCTCATGATGGTTGACACCCTCAGGGGTGACCTGGGACTGGGGGACGTGCACGTGGTATACTCGGGGAGGGGATACCATATAAGGGTCCTTGACCCGGGGGTCATGGAACTTGGATCAGAGGTGAGGGCTGAGATCCTGAGGTACACCGCCGGTGCACGCAGGCCCAGGAGGAAATTCATACACAGCGGCGAATCCTATGAGATGGAACACTTCTCCATCCCCCTAGGGTACCACAGGGTCTTCACAGAGAGGGCGAAGCACGTCTTCCTCCACATGAGGGGTGATGAGAGGATAGAGAATGTCACGGCAAGGACGGTCCGTGAAGTTGTGAAGAACAGGGAACTCCTCCTTGAGGACAGGTGGGGGGAGTTCAAGAGGAGGATAGGCCCAAGGGTCTACCCCCGGCTGGTTGCCGGGATTGCAGGGATAAACATGAAGATGGTGGATGCCAAGGTCACAATTGACCTCAAGAGGATACTGAGACTCCCCACATCACTCCACTCAAAGGTCAGCATGATTTGCATGGAGGTTAAGAACCCTGAGACATTTGATCCCCTTAAGAGTGCCGTTCC